>JAUNBF010000094.1 GCA_030527185.1 Planctomycetia bacterium
TCAATTATCAATTATCAATTAAAAAAAGAAGTTGTATTTCATTTTGTAAAGGAGATGAAGCGATGTTTCCCAAAACAGGACAAAAACCGTGGGCAGCCGTGAAAACGACATGCCGTATTTTACCCCCCCCCCCGACTTTAACATTTTAGGGTGGGGAATCTGCTTTTTCACGCTCGGATTTTCCGTGGCTCAGGCAGAGATTGTGATGACTTCGGCCACCCAGAGTGTTTCGGTAACGCTGGCGGCAGGGGAGAATGAGACGGTGGTGGCTTCCGGCATTGCCGCGGGGAGTACCCTATCGAACTTCACGTTTTCAGGCGATGGAACGTTGACGTTGCGGGGAGCTTCGGGGAGAAGGCTGAATTTGTCGACCGACAACTCCGGGTTTACGGGAACGTTTGTGGTCGATACCGGAAGGGTTTCCGCGAGTAATGCCAACGCACTGGTAAACGCGACGCTTGTGCTGACCAAGGGCGGTGGGCTGATGAACGCGGATAGTGTCGCCACGTGGGCGCAGAATGTGCGACTTCGCGGGAATGGAGCTATCGCAAGTGGATGGAGTAAAAATTCCACGCTGTCGGGAATTATTTCCAACGACGGTACCACGGTAGGGGCGTTGACGATTCAATCGGACTCCGGCTGGGTCTGTTTTGCCAATGGCGCGAACACCTATTCCGGCGGCACGACGATTGCGGGCAAAGTTCGACTGGACGCAGGTGGCACTCCACTGGGGACGGGTCGCGTCACGATGAGTGGTACGAATAGTAACCTGAACCTCAATGGGCAAACCATCACGACGGGTGGCTTGAGCGGAACGACGGGAACGATTTCGGGAACGGGAGCAGAGACCTGGACATGGAATGTGGCGGCTGGGGAAACCTGTACTTACAGTGGATCGCTGCCGAGTATTTCATGGAGTGTTCAGGGCGCGGGAACGCAGGAGTTTACTGGAACGGGGACGCTGAATGCCAAGACGGTGGGCGTAGGTTCCGGGCAGGGAGGGAATTTGGTTTTGTCCGGCGAGAAGGTGCTTAACCTGAACGACTCCTGGAGTTTTACCGTGGGAAGCACGGCAACCGACTCAGGAACGGTACTTTTGAAGGATGACGTTCAGATTGTCTCTTCCGGGACAACTGCCAACCGTGCGTTTTGGATTGGCAATTCCGGGACGGCGACGTTGACGTTGCGGGACAACGCATCCATAACACTCAGCAATCTGGAGCATTTTGCGGTTGCGAAAACGGCGGGAAACGGAACTTTGAACATCCACGATCAAGCCAAAATAACAGTGACTGGGGATTGGTTCGTATTGGCCGACAGCGGCGGGAACGCGACCATGAACATGACGGGTGGGGAAGTGGATGGCAACGCTTCTTTTCACATGGGATCAGGCACGAGTGTCCTGAATTTTTCCGGCGGGACGATCGACATTTCCAATGAATTTCTCGTGAAAGCGGGCGGAACAATCCATTTCAATGCCACGACGGCCGGATTTGGAAAGATAACGGCTCAAAGTATGGGGCGTAGTGAGCGGACGGACTTGCTGGCGGGAAAAATCGACTTTGGCGTGGCGGCAGGGGTAACGGTTCTTTCGGAATCAGGGCTGGCGACGTTTGAAAATGCCTTCATTTCGGGGACACGTCACTCGGCAGCAAATACGTTTTCCGTGACCAGCAATGTTTTCGAGATTCAGGATTCCGGGACGGCCTGGTCGCTCGCTTTTTCGGAGGAGAAGGCAAAACGGAGTGAAACTCTGACGATTGCTGCCGAGGGAGAGACAACGCGGATGTTTTCGCTGACGCCACTGGACGGCGAAGGGGAAAATTGGAGCGAATACGGTTGGGTACGGCTCGATTTGCGGCAATTGGCGGAAGGAGAGACGTATCAGGTCGATTTGCAGTTGGTGGGAACGGGAGATTCCCAGGAACTGGAAGATTTCATGAATGAGATGATGGCGTTTGACACGTCTGGCATCTCGGCGGAGGTGGATTCGGAGCGTTCCCTGTTGAGTATTGTTGGGTTGACGCGAAATTTGGGCGAAGATTTTGCCTGGTTCGCTTACGATTTGACCGGTTTCAATGCTCAATTCGATTCTCATTGGGGTATTGTCGGCTTGCTGGGGTATCAGGTGCCGGAACCAGCGAGCGGTTTATTGATGTTGTTGGGTTTGATGGGGATTTTGTATCTTCGCAAACGTACTCGATAAACGATACCTTTAGAATCATTGGGGAAAATCATGAAAAACCTGAAGAAAAACAGATATGTCCAGGGGTTTACGTTGGTCGAGTTGCTCGTGGTGATTGCGATCATCGGAATGTTGGTCGGGTTGCTCCTCCCTGCTGTACAACAGGCACGGGAAGCGGCTCGCCAAATGCAGTGCAATAACAATTTGCGGCAGATGGGATTGGCCGCGTTGAATCTGGAGTCCTCCATGCGGCATCTTCCCAGCGGCGGCTGGCATCCGGGAATCATGGGCGACGCGGATAAAGGTTTTGGTCGGGAGCAGCCGGGAACGTGGGCGTATTCGCTGCTCCCCTTCCTGGAACAACAGGCGTTGTGGGGAATGGGACAGGGTGAGACGGACAGCACGAAAAAGGAGAAGATTACCGAACGTGCCAAGGTGCCGATCGCCACGTTTTACTGTCCCTCACGGCGTGCGGTGGCAGGGTATCCCTATACCGGTTCGCTGGCCAGCAATGCCAACATCCAGGCGAATGACGTGGTCGCCAAAAATGATTACGCGGCCAACGCGGCAGATGATTACGCGGGAACGGTGATTTATTCGGAAAGTGAGTTAACCTCCAAAAATCCCGATGTGTTTTACAAACATGGCGTGGTTTATGGTGCCAGCGTCGTGACATTGGGAGAAATTCGTGATGGGACGACGAATACCTATTTGTTTGCGGAAAAGTACATCGATCCCAATTGTTACACCACGGGCAAAGGGGAAGGAGACGACCTTTCCGCATGGAACGGAGCGGACAACGACCGACTGCGGCGGACGGGTTGGAAGGATGCTTCGGACAGCCTGACGAAAGTCGATTGCCGTCCGTTGCAGGATCGCGCAGGAGCCAATCTTTCGTTTCCGTTTGGCAGTTGCCATTCAGGAGCGTTTGGCGCGGCCATGTGTGACGGTTCCGTACAACGTATTTCCTACAGTATCGAGCCGGAAGTCCATTCCTATCTGGGACGCAAAGCGGATGGGAAAATGGCGTCGATTCCTCAATAGTTTAAGGAAGGAGATATGAAAAAAAGATATTTTTGGCTTTTTATCGGTTATTTATGGAGTTCGCTGGCATTGGCGCAGGGACCCTATGGCGTAGGAACGACGGAGGAATTCCACGGGCCAGTGGGGATTCAGATGTATTCGCTGCGGGAATATTGCAAGTTGAATGTGGAAGCGGGGTTGAAACTGGCTGCCGGACTTGGTTTTCAGGTCATTGAACCTTCGACCACATTCCAACTTTCCGTGGAAGATTACAAAAAGTTGATGGACCAATACGGCTTGAAGGCGATTTCGCGAAATTTCGACTATGGCAAATTCACCACCGATGAGGGAATCGACTCGGTCATTCGCGACGCCCAGGCGTTTGGTGTGAAATATGTGGGAACAGCCTGGTTTCCGCATGAAAAACCACTGACGGAAGAGGCAATGAAAAAAGTTGTCGCCGTTTTCAATCACGCGGGCGAACGTCTGGCGAAAGAAGGACTTTTTTTCACGTTCCACAATCATGGCTTTGAATTTGAACCGTGGAGTGGCGGAAAAGAGGGTGAAACGCTTTACGATATGCTGATTCAGCAGACCGATCCTCGATACGTCGGGTTTGAGTTGGACATTCGCTGGATCAAGGCTCCGACGAATCCGTTGGAACTGTTTCAAAAGTATCCGAATCGGTGGAAGCTAATGCACCTCAAATGCGAATCGAGTTCGGAAGGAATGTTGTTGGAAAAAAGTTCCGTCGATTGGAGCGCGATTTTGAAGGCCTCTCAGGAAGCGGGCGTGGAAGCGTGGTTTTTGGAGTATGACGACGTTCGCAATATCGTCCCCAATACCATGCGAAACTTACGTTTTTTGGAATCATTGAATCAATAATTATTTTATACAAGGAGAACAAATATGAAGAGAATTACCCGTCGAAGTTTTTTGGAGGCTGGCGTCGCTGTGGGTGCTGCCACCGTTTTGCCCGCCTACATTGCTCGTCCCGCCTGGGGACAATCCGTTTCCGAACGCATCCGTACCGCCTGTATTGGACTGGGGGGAATGGGAACGGGAGATGCCCGCGAATTCAATCACCTGTCGGATGTGGTGGCTTTGTGCGACGTGGATAAAGTCTTCGGTCTGAAACGCGCATTGAGCGCGAAGATTGGCCGACAAGTGGACGGAAAGTACCAGCAGCCGGAGACTTACACCGATTACCGCCGGATTCTGGAGCGGGACGACATCGACGCGGTGAGTGTGGGAACGCCGGATCACTGGCATACGAAAATCTCTGTCGAAGCCATGCAGTCGGGGAAACATGTTTTCTGCCAGAAGCCGTTGACGTTGACGCTGGCGGAGAATATCCTGATTCGCCAGGCGTGCGAAAAGTATGGCAAAGTCTTCCAGGTTGGAACGCAACAACGTGCCCAGAAAAACCAGTTCGCCACCGCCGCGCTAATGGTTCAGAAAGGGCTTTTGGGGGATATTGTCCGAACGACCTGTATCGTGGATGGTGGGCGGGAGTCGCCGCTCATTCCCAAAGGGGACGTGCCCGAATCGCTCGACTGGAACATGTGGCTGGGGCAGGCTCCCTACACGGATTATCTGGCGGCGGAAATTGGGAAAAATCCGTTCGACGGTCTGAAAATCTGTCCCTGGTACAGCAACAGCCACATCATGTTCCGGTGGTGGTTCCAGTATTCCGGCGGGCGAATTACCGACTGGGGCGCTCACCACGTCGATTCCGCACTCTGGATTTTGGGACGCCAGAAACCGGAGCAGATGCCGATTTCGTACGATTTCAAAGAGGCGACGTTCCTCATGCCGTACCAGGATGGTTATCCGACGGTGGAGAATCAGTTCAACACGCCGGTACGGTTTCGCGTTGAGTGCAAGTTTGCCGACGGAACCGACTTTATCGTCACGAGCCACGACAAAGACCCCAATGGCATTTTGCTGGAAGGGACGAAAGGGCGAATCCACGTCAATCGGGCAAGGATTGCCGGGAAATTGTACGAGGAAGGGGCACACAAAACGTTTACGGAGGAGGACTTCACCAGCATCTACAACGGCAAACCGTTTGAAGGACATAAACAGAACTTCATCCGGTGCATTCGGGAGGGAGGCACGCCAGTTTCGGATGCCTGCACGAACATCCTTTCGATGCACGTCTGCCATTTGAGCAACATTGCCTGCCGTTTGCAGCGAAACATCCAGTGGGACGCGGTGGCGGAAAAGATTGTGGGGGACGACCAGGCCGCCGCGTTCTTTTCACGAAAACAACGGAAAGGGTTTGAATTACCAACAGTTTAAGGTCTGTTTTACAGAAAGGAAAAGAAATGGCACTGAAAAATGTCAACGTGGCGATGATCGGCCAGGGATTCATGGGAAAGTCGCACTCCAACGCGTGGAGTCAGGTGGGAAAATTTTTCGACCCGCCCGCCCTGCCGGTTTTACACACCGTTTATGGGCTGGAAGCGGAAAATCCGGCACTGTTTGCTCAAAAATGGGGCTGGAAAAACGCTTCGACCGACTGGGAAGCAACGGTTCATTCCCCGGAAATTGATATTGTCGATATTGTGACGCCGAATTTCATGCACGCTCCCCCTGCCAAAGCGGCGATTGCGGCGGGGAAAGTCTGCGTTTGCGAGAAGCCCATTTCCGCGACGCTCGACGATGCGCGGGAAATGGCCCAGGCCGCCGCGGAAAAGAAGGTGCCGGCATTTGTCTGGTACATCTACCGCCGTTGCCCTGCCGTGGCGTATGCGTATGAGATGGTGCGCGCAGGCGAGATTGGTGAGGTACTCCATGTGCGAGCCTCCTATTTGCAGGGATGGGCGGACGAGAATATCCCGATGCGATGGCGGTTCAAAAAGGAGTTGGCCGGGAGCGGTGCGCATGGCGATTTGAACGCTCACATCACCGACATGACCCGTTTTGTAGCGGGGCTGGAGGTGGAGGAAATCTGCGGCGCGATCAGCAAAACGTTCATCCAGAAACGCCGCGTCATTCCCGGAGCCATCGGACGGGTTCAACTCAGCGATTGTCCCGATACGGAAGAGATTTACGAGGATGTCACCGTGGACGATGCCGTCCTTTTCCTGACGAAATTCACCAATGGTGCCATCGGTTCCTACGAAGCGACTCGGCGAGCGACCGGGAACAAAAACACCAACGGTTTTGAAATCAACGGCACGAAAGGTTCGCTGAAATTCTGTTTCGATCGGATGAACGAACTGGAATACTACGATGCCCGCCGTCCGTCCGGGGTGCAGGGTTGGACGACCATTCTGGCAACTCACGGCGCCGACCATCCGTACATCAAAAACTGGTGGCCGGATGGGCATTTGATCGGCTACGAACACACCTTCACGAACATGGCTTACGACGTTTTGAAAGTGATGCACGGCGAAGAACCGGTCATTCCTCTGGCAACATTTGAGGATGCGTACCAGACCCAACGGGTTTTGGAAGCCGCGTTAATCAGTGCGGAAGAAAAACGATTCGTCAAACTGGACGAAGTGCGATAACTCGCCAGGATAGAACCTCCACACAATCAAGGCTCCTGGAATGTTTCGATGGTTGGCTGCGTTTACTGCTCAATGGAAGTGGCCTTTGGCAGGAATTGGGGAACTTTTTCGACATTTCGGAGTTTTGTTTGGTGAAGGAGGTTTTTTAACATGTGGAACGCCGGTGTTTTTCTAAAAAAATCCTCCCGATAGGTGGCTCCTTTTCAAATCTTGTCCCGGACGGTATGATTAGGAATAAAGTGAGGAGGATAATATGAAGGTGGCGTGTGAGCATTGTCCGCGAAATTGTATTCTGGAAGAACAGCAGAGAGGATATTGCTTTATCCGGCAAAATATCCGGGGAAAAATTGTCTGTACGGCGTATGGACGGTGCAGTTGCGTCAATATCGATCCGATTGAGAAAAAACCGCTCGCTCATTTCTATCCCGGCTCACGGGTCTTGTCGCTGGGAACGATCGGGTGTAACCAGGGATGTCTTTTCTGCCAGAATGGGTCCATTTCACATGCCGTGAGCGAAAATACGCTGATTTATGAAGCCAGTCCTGAAAAAGTGGCGCAAATGGCGGTGCGGGAAACGTGTCGTTGTGTGGCGTATACCTACAACGAGCCGATTGTCTGGGCGGAGTATGTCTGCGATATTGCCAGGGAATGCAGAAGCCGGAATATCCTCAACGTGGCGGTCACTTCCGGCTACATTTCCGCCGGACAACGTCCCCGCTTTTTCGAAAACATGGACGCGGTCAACATCGATTTGAAAGGCTTTTCCGAAACATTCTACGAAAAATATTGCCACAGTCATCTGGGACCGGTGCTGGAAACGATCGAGTGGTGCGTCCGGGAAACCGATATTTGGCTGGAATTGACCAACCTCCTGATTCCCCGTGCCAACGACCAGCAAGAGACGATCCGACGGATGTGTGACTGGATTGTGAATCGGTTGGGAGAAGACGTGCCGCTCCACTTTTCCGCGTTTCACCCGGCTCATAAACTGGTCGATCGCCCGCCAACTTCCCTCGAGTCGCTGAAATCGGCCTACAACATTGCCAAACGGGCGGGTTTGCACCATGTTTATCTTGGAAATATCTACGCTCCCGCCTACGAAGCGACCTGGTGCCACCAGTGCGGCCAGATGGTCATTGGCCGAGACCGTTACCGAATCACCCACCGTGCCTTGAAAAACGGACGCTGCCAGGCGTGCGGCACGATCCTGGCAGGGAAGTTTTAGCAGAAAGAAGATTTTTGCCCACAAAAAAACCGGTGAAGAAAATCTTACACCGGTTTAACGTTCCCCCCTGGGAAATTCGACATAGTGGTATTTTGGCATCTGCAATGACACATCGTGGAAAGGATATTTTTGCCTGTGTGAATGGAACCAAAGTCCCTGATAATGATGGTATCGGACGCAAAAAGGATTTTCTTTGGAGTATTTTTTAAAAAATAACATTTTTCTGAAAAATCAAATCTGTTTTTGCGGATTAGGAAGTTTGTTCGGTTTTCCTCTTGACGGTTTTCCTTTTTTTCTCTATAGATATAAGGAATAGATGGAAAATTTATGGGAAAGTATCTCTCTTTCCTGGGAAATCTTTCGGAAAAAACAGGAAAACAACGGACATCAGGAGACGAGAATGGCTGCCTTCCGGGAAAATATCGGTATGAGAATTCTGAAATCTCCCGTTTTGTGGGGGTTGGTTCTGACAGGTGGATTTTACGCACTGCTGCATGGTGGAATCATCCAGTCCGCCATGATGAACCGTTATTTCACCGATTCCAGTATCGAATACGTCGAAACGGGAATGTTTTTCGTCGGGCTGATGGTGCTTCTTTTCAAGTGGAAAGAGATTGCCACGCAGAAACAGTGGATGTTGCGGCAGGAAACCGCGTCGGAACCTTTTCTGGGCAAGGTGCCGTTGGGTGGCAATTCGCCGCAGGACGCGATGCGGTTGCTGGAACAGACGCGACAATTGCCGCAACGTTTTCTGAAAGGGTATTTTTTCGCACGTCTGGCAAATGCGCTCGATTTTATTGTTCGCAACCGTTCCGCGGTCGGGTTTGAGGATGAGATGAAATATCTCTCCGACATGGATGCCAACCGAATGGCACAGAGCTACTCTTTCATCCGGGTGATTATCTGGGCGATTCCGATTCTCGGTTTTTTGGGCACGGTGATGGGAATCACGATTGCGATCGGGGAATTGGGAGGAAATCTCTCCGATACCGAAAGTACGCTGCCGAAGATGATTGCCGGATTGAGCGTCGCGTTTGACACCACCGCGTTGGCATTGGCTTTTTCGATCGTGCTGATGTTTTTGCAGTTTTTTGTGGAACAGGGGGAAAATGCTCTGTTGGATCGGGTCGATTATCAGGTTCATCGGGAGCTTTCCGGGCGGTTTGAGTCGATTCCCAACACGCCGGAAGGGATGGTCATGGCGGTGCGTTCGATGGGGGACGCGATTCTCAACGGCCTCGACCAGCAGGCCAAACGTCAGGCGGCGGTCTGGGAAAACGCCTTTCACCAGGTGGAGCTGGAGTGGACGCGGCGGCTGGAGGGACTGGGGGAAAATGTGGCAGGCGTGTTCCAGAAAGCGATGGAGAATGCGGGAAATCAACTGGCGGTACAATTGACGGGACAATTGGGAGGATTCCTGTCGGTGGAACTGGAAAAGCAACTCAAAAATACGATTGGTGTCCAGTGGATGAGCCATGTGGCGGAAATCAAGGATGTGCAGAAAGTCCTCGGCGAACAAGCCCGGCAACTGGCCGAATCGTTGGCTTTTCAGCAGGAACAGACGGCGAAAACGGCGGAAGTTTTGACCGCTCCGACACAGCACCTGGCGCAGATTCTTGAAATGTTGCGGAATCTCGTCGGAATGCAGAATGTCTTGGCACAGAACCTTTCCACGCTCCAGGGTGCCCGCAATTTTGAACATACCGTCGCGGAACTGGCGACCGCCACCGCCACCCTTACCGAATGGCTGAACGAAGTCCGCTCCGCCACCCAAAAAGGTTGAACCTCCTTTCCAACGAATCATTAATCATTATCCCATGAATCATTAAAAATGGCTTTTTTTTCAGGCAATCGTCGAAAAACATCGGGGGGAAGCGGCATTTCGCTGTTTCCGTTCCTGGCGGTTTTGTTGTGTACGATGGGGGCGATGATTGCGATTTTGTTGCTGATGGCACGCATGGCGCAGCAGAATTCGGAGGAGTACGTTCAGGAAGTGCTCCAACAGCAGGATCCTGTTTCGACAGAAGAATTGGCGGAAGAGCCTGGAATTTCCGAGGAGGAATTGGAAAAATTGCGGAGTTTTCTGGAGATGGAACGCTGGCGACTGGAGCAGTTGCAGCAGGTGCGGGCGGAAAAACAGCAGGCCATGCGGCAGTCCCGAATGGCGATGAGTTCGGCTCTGGAGGAACAAAAACGGCTGGCGGAAAAAATCGAACATTTGCGGGAAGCTCTGAAAAAAATGGAGACGCAGGAGCAGAAGGGACTTCCCAAACACCTTTTGAAACAACAGATTGCGGAAAAGGAGCTGGAACTGGAAAAGTTGCAGAAGGCACTGGCAACGGCAGAAAATCAGATGAAAGAACGGGATGGTTCCTACGCCATTTTGCCGCATGAGGGAAAAAATGGAACCCGGCGGTATCCGATTTATCTGGAGTGTCGGGAGGATGGCGTTTGGCTGATGCCGGAAAATATCCATCTGGGGGCACGCGATTTTGAAGGAGTGCTTTCCCTGGGAAATCCTCTCGAAGCGGCGCTCATGGCCAAGCGGAATTACTTGTTGCAACAGGGTATTTTCCAGGAAACTCCCGACGGGGAACAGGAGCCATATCCACTGATCGTCGTCCGACCGAAGGGGATTGTTTACCTTTATATGGTGCGTAGTGCGTTGCAGTCGTGGAAGTCGGAGTTTGGATTTGAACTGGCGGAAGCGGACTGGAAATTGGCGTATCCTCCGCAGGATGCCGCACTTGCGAAAACGATGCAGCAGGCGATCGGCACGGCTCGTGTGCGTCAGGAACAACTGGCAGCCATGGCTCCGACGATCAGCGAACTTTCCGGTGGCGGGTCGTCGGCGGGGAATGGGCTGGTCTATCGCCCGACATCCCAGGGACCGCAGGCGATGGCGGTGGACCAGAACAGCCGTCTGGCTCGAACGTTGCGAAATTCTGCCCGGCAGCAGGAGGCACTTTTGAAAAACGCGGCTCCTCCACCCTTTTCCGCCCCACCTGTCCAGCCCGCCCAACCGCAAAGGGCGATGGGAAAACAGGCCGTTTCGCCAATCGAGGAAGATTTGAGCCTTTGGGAACCGGTGGAGGAAAAGGGAAATCCGGCGGAAAAACGTTCCGACGAGACAAAACGCTCTCCTTTTGAGGGACATTCCACACTCCGCAGCCTGGCCGAGTCGCAGGGACAGAATTGGGCACTGGATCACTACCGCCCCTCCATGACCTCCCTTTCGCGGACGGTGCCGATGGAATGTCACGCGGATTGCTACGTTCTCTTGACGCCGCCGGATGAAGAGGACGTGGTGGTGCCGATTTTTTCTCCGACGGAATCGGTGCGTTTGCTCGCCAGTCGGATTCGGGAACGGGTGCGGAAGTGGGGGGAACCGGGGACAGGGATGTACTGGAAGCCGGTTTTGAAAGTTCGCGTTTTGCCCGGTGCGGAAGCGCAATTGGAACGTTTGCAAAAACTGCTGGAAAACAGTGGGTTGGAAATAGAAATAGAGTAAAGAAAAAAATAAAAGCGGCGCAGCCGCGGATAAAAATCTTTGGAGCCGGTACGACCGGCAGCGATGTGGTGCTATCGCACCGTTCGCCGTAGTCCGTGTCGCGTTGCTGACACTGGTCAAGCGGTAAACAATTCGTTTTTCCCATCGTCATAAGGATGGAGAAATCCTAGAATTTTTTCGTTCACCCCTTGACAATCCTGACGGTTGCTTTGGAAAGAGTTCTCCTCTCCACGGCTGTCGTGATTTGACGGGCAAGCCGCTCTCGCCTTGGCGCAAGCGACGCTACACCTGGCCAAATGACTTACATGGCTGGACGCGTCCTCCTGTCCCTTATGGAATGATTGTAAAAATATCGAATGCGTAAAAAAACTTCCCAAAATCTGGACTCCGGGCAAGACTCCTTCCTCGATGTGGTTTCCAACATCGTGGGGATTCTGATCATTCTGGTCGTGGTGGTCGGTGCCCAGGTGGAGCATGGCCTGACGCACTCCCGGCTTCAGGAATTGTCCCGGCAGACTTCCCCACCCCCGTTATCCGAAACTCCGGCAAATCAGGAAGAAAAGAAAGAACGTACTGAGGAATGGGAGAAACTCCAACGTGAATTGCAGCAAATTCAGGCATCGGCACTGGGCGTTCAGACGGAATTGCAGGACATGCAGTTGCAGAGTCAACGTCTGGATGCGGAAATTCTGGTGGTGAATACCCAGCGTCATGAGTTGGGAACGCGGCTGGCGCTGATCGAGCGGGAGATGGAGGCGTTTACCGATGAAAAGGATATTCAGAAGCGGGAAATACTGTTGCTGAATCAGCAGTCGGTGGAACTGGAGGAGCGGTTGCGGGAAATCCGTGCCCGGTTGGAGGCGTTGACTTCCGTGGCAGGGGCAAGTGGCGGCCCGAAAAAAATCGAACATCGCCAAACCCCCATCGTTCGCAGTGTCGACACCCAGGAGAGCCATTTCATCCTCCAAAACGGGCGAATTTTGTACATTCCTCTGGAGAGCCTGATTCAGGAGTACCAACGACGGCTCCAGACGGTCAGCAAATCGTTGATCACCACAGGGGTGCGAACCGATATTGTCGGGCCGATGGGGGGATTTTTGCTCCATGCCGAGGCACGGTTGGTGGGGGGGAGTGTGGAGGTCTTTTGGAAATTGCAGCCTCCCAGCGATCCTCTGGCGGGAGAAACGCTGGCAATGGCGCTGGCTCCCGTTTCGCAATTTCGTCACGAACTGGAAAAGCTCAACCCGGAAAAGGATGTTTTGACGTTCTGGATTTACCCCAGTGGTTTTTCCGATTTTCTCCAATTGAAAGAAGACCTGTACCGTTCGGGATTTGCGATCGCCTCCCGACCTCTGCCGGAAGGAACGCCGATTGCCGGCTCTCCCTTCGGACAAAAATCGGTAGCACAATAGATTAATTGATAATTATCAATTAAAAAAACCTTTGGCGATTTGCTGGATGGCGTAGAGGTCGAGTTTGCCGGTTCCCAGGAGTGGGATGGAGGCAACTTGCCGATACGCGTCTTGGGACGGGATCCAGAGAGGAGGGATTTTTCGCTCCAGAAGTTGGGCACTGATTTCGGCTGGTGTCCGGGATAATTCGGTATATAAAACGACGATTTTCTCCCCTTTTCGCACGTCAGGAACCGAGGTTACGCAAAGTTTCGGCGGCTCGTCGATCGGATTGGCAAGAATCTGGTTCAGCACCTCTTCCAACCCTTCGTGCGGCACCATTTCCCCGGCAATTTTGGCGAATCGGCTCAACCGTCCAGCCAACAGAATGTACCCATCCTCGTCCAGCGACACCAGGTCGCCCGTGCAGTACCAGCCATCCTGGATGACTTCGGCGGTGCGATCCGGCTCCTCGTAATATCCCTTCATGACATTCTGGCCGGAAACCCACAGCATTCCGACCTCTCCCGGCTGGCACGGTTCGTTCGTGTTCAAGTCCAGCACCTTGACCGAGACCCGTGGCAGAGGACGTCCGAGCGACTCATCTTTGGGCGGAGCGTCGCCGGGACGCATTCGCAGGCGGGAAAGGTTGGCGGCGATAATCGGGGAAGTTTCGGTAATGCCATATCCCTGTACTGGCCGAATACCGAAGTTTTTCTCACTTTCGTCCATCAACTCGACCGGGCAACGTTCCGCTCCCAGCATGATCTGGTTCACGGAAGCGAAATCCTCCCGCTTGAGCCGACGCAGGTAGAGCCGCAAAAAGGAGGGGGTTCCCATGAAGATGGTGGGGTGGTATTTCCGGCAAAGTTGGGAAATCGTCTTGCAATCGAGCGGCGAATAGTGGTAAAACGGACGCATTCCAATCGCCAGGTCGGCCCAGAGCGTCGCCATGAATCCGAGCGAGTGGAAAAACGGCAGGGCACACAACAGGCGGTCGTCGGAGGTGAGGTGGAAAAAGTCCGCAGCGCTATCGGTGTTGCTGCTGAGGTTGCGGTGCGAAAGCATTACCCCCTTGGGCGTTCCGGTGGAGCCGGAGGTGAAGAGAATCGCCATCGTGTCGTCCGGGTCGAGCGTGTCCAACTCCAACTTGCGGTACAACTTGTCAAGCGACCAGCACCTGGCCTGATAGAGCGAAACCAGCTTCGTCCAGAGCGTCATCTTCGGCACGAAATCTTCCAGATACACCAACTCGCAGTCCGGCGAAAAATCGAGGTGAGCCATGACTTTCCGGCTGGTGATGATGTGCTGAAGATGGGCTTTGTGGATGCAGTGGTCGAGCGTGGCGCAGCCGGCGGTGTAGTTCAGATTGACCGCCACACGACGATCCATCACCAGCGACACGTTGGCCAACATAGCAGGAACGCTCGGCGGCAAAAGGAGTCCGACATGGGGTTCCTGTTCCCGGTCTTGGAGTACCTGTTTTCGCAGCAGCCGACGCAGTATCAACGCCCGTACCAACGCGGCTTTTCCGGTCAGTTCCACCCCGGTCGAGTCCGCCGCCACCAATTCGTCGGCCAATCGGGTTTTCCAGAGCCGTAACATCCGTCGCACCGGAATCGGGTCTTTTCGCAAATCATCCAAATCTATCATCGTATCCCCAATCTCTCTCCATCCGTTCTTCATTCTCCCCCCTTCTCACGGGGTGTGATACCTCTTTATATTAGCGAAAAAAAAGATTTTTTTCCAGTGGGGGGCTTGTTTTTTCCCGTGGCAGAGACTTGGGGAGGATGAAAAATTTTGAAATTTTACCAAAAATTTTACAAAGATACTTGACAAGCGAATTTTTTGTGGGTATGATAAAGGATAGTTCAGGAGTTTTTCATCCTTTTGGTCAATTTTGGAGGTCGACGATGAGTATTTTATCTATTTTGCCCCCCCCCCGCAAAGTGTTGCGTTAAAGGGGCGTTGGGTTGTTCTGAGCATCCTTTTCTGGGGATGGGTGATGGTTTCTGTTGGAAACGGTGCTGTGGTGACTTGGACAGGTGGCACCGACAATTCTTGGGCAACTGCGGCAAACTGGAGTGCGGGCAAGGTTCCGACGGCTGCGGACGATGTGGTGATCGGAAGTTCTGTGACGGTTTCCGCTTCGGCGATTGTGGGGAAAACGTTGACACTTTCGGGTGGCGGACAACTGAATGCGAACGGTTCCTACGGAATCGGGAGTACGACGATTGGCGATGGTGGAAAGTTAGTGACCGGTCAGCAGATTTCCGGCTCTATTACATTGCAGGCGGGCGGAACGTTGAATGTTTCCGGTGTCTTCCGCGCGGGAAATGGTGTGGCGGGGCAGACGGTCTATGTTCAGACAGGCGGGACGGCCAGTTCTTCTGGTTGGTTGACTTTGGGTGCGGGAACGAGTGGCGGGGCGGCGAATAGCGTGAAAATTCAGGGAGGAACATTAGTGGCAAGTGCCACCGATGGCAATACTGCCGCTTTTGGGTTGACAGGTTCCACGAACGTGGAGATTTCTGAGAATATCACCGGAGTTTCCACGCAGATGGACTTCACAAGTCTGGCAATTGGCTCTCGCAACGGTAATAACGCAAACAATCTGTCAAGTGTGCGGATGTCGGGCGGAACGATGCTGATCCGTTCTACCAACAATTTTTTTAAGATGGGGCATTATGGATTGTACATCGGATTGAACGATGCTATGAATTCTGGCGCACAGGGCGAAATGCTTCTTTCCGGCGGGTTGGTGAACGTTCTTTCTGGGACGGGAGG
>JAUNBF010000095.1 GCA_030527185.1 Planctomycetia bacterium
CCCAGAAGAAAACACCCCAGCATGGGTTCGGAAACTTCCATGTCTGGAAATTCGATAAATTTGTATTTTAATGTA
This sequence comes from Planctomycetia bacterium, assembly GCA_030527185.1. Classification (GTDB taxonomy): domain Bacteria; phylum Planctomycetota; class Planctomycetia; order Pirellulales; family Thermoguttaceae; genus RGIG3701. The sequence goes on from JAUNBF010000095.1 coordinate 76, forward strand.
AACTCCATGTCGCCGGAGAGTTCTATCCAGTGCGGATATTTCGCCGTTGTGGTGGAGGAAATAATTCCTCCCCTGTCCTGACAGGAATCGACGTGGTTCAGCCCTATCCAAAAAACTTTCTCCGAGTTGTAATTGTCACTCCCGGAGCGTTGCGGATGAATGCTCTCGTTGACAAGATACGTAACCCCACCTTTTCTCTCGACTTCCGCAGCCAATGCCGTTCCTGTTGAGATGGCTTTGTACGCCGTATTCGTCTTGGTGTGGAGGTCGTCACTATCGGGATATTGGGAAAGACTGTTTGTCAGAATACTTTGAACCGTAACGGTTTTCGACGATATAGGGTGTTCGGCAGGTTGCCATTTCAAGACACATTTTCCCGTTGTAAAATAATAATAAACCTTACTATCTTCCCACAGTCCGCTTGGGGACGATGCATTCCACTTTGCCGTTGATGCGTCATTGTCAACTTTGTAATAGCCACCCCACTCTGTTGAACGCCCAAACTGCATTCGGTTACTGCTGGAGGAAAAACACTGGAATACGTTGGTGTAAGTTTTTTGCAGAAATGGGAAAAGCGAAACGCACCAAAAGGAATTTGCTGGGATAAAAAGAGATATATCCGGCGAATTTCCCTGATAATCATGAACGTTGTCCGGGATGTCACTCTGCGCGTGCATTCGCGCGTACAGGGTGCAGCTGCCTTTGCCGTCCGCAAGTCTCGCGGTATAATAAAGGCAGCCGATATTCATGGCTGGAATGGAGTGTACGCTGTCGGTATCAACTGCCGGAAACTCGCCGTATTCGCTGGTTTGCGTTGAACGAAACTCCGACGCGACCGCTTCGACCGTGCAATTCTCGTACTCTCCCAACCCTGAGTAGGTGTTAATCGCCGTGCCATAGTCGTTAAAATATATATCCAGTCGGTTGGGATAAACTAATTCCGATGTCAGCCCTTCCTCTTCGGTGAATTTATACTCGTAATGGATAGGTGTGTTGTCACCGTAATAATAGCCAAAAGTTCTGTCATTACTCACCCCGCTCGGCCTCCAACCCAATTTAAGACCATCGTAATTATATTCCGGTTCATCGGCGCTAAATCGTGAAGAAGGTATCCAACGGCATTCAAAAGTATCTCCGTTAGTCTTTGTAATTGTTGCAGTTATGACCGGCAGCCACGCATAAGACACTCTGTAGGTTCCGCCACTGCGGTCTTTGTAAAATTCGCCATTTCCCCAATAGGTATTTCCGTTTATTACAAACTTATAAAAAAACGATAATCCACGACTGGAGAATGAAGGCACAACATCCACTCGTTCTTTTTTCGCAAACACTTCATAATACGTGGTTTCCGCAATATCATCTGCGGCGTTCAGGATCAATAACGGCACCGTCCCCGTCCCTGTTGCCGTTGCGTAAGTCCCCAAAAATCCCGTCCGCAACCTTCCTGTCGCAGAGGAAAAATACTTCCACTCCGAAACCGTTCCCCCTTTCCTAATCACAAAAAAAAACCACTTCCCCGCCGCATGATTCCACTTCACCACCACCGGCGTAAGTCCTTCAAATTCAACCTCTTCCGGGATGTTCGGTGCCGGCCACGCTTCCACCGTCTCGCTTCCGTTAAATGCTTTGCCATCCGACAATGTAATGGTATACGTCTTATTTTCAACCTTTCCTTCAATCGTCACATCGCCCCACAATTCCGGCAAAAACGCTTCCGCAATCTTCCCACACTCCACCCTCACCGGCGTACCTGCCGGCAAATTCCACTCGAAACCGGGAGAATTTTTCTCCATCTCCGTCGGGATAACGGCCATTTCCTGCGTTTCGTTGTCATTTACTTGGCAATCGACAACATACCTTACATCTTCCGAAGTCGTTGAAAAATGGTCAATTCCGTCGCGAAGAATGCCGTAATGGATGGACGTTTGGTGAAAGCCTAAAAGGACGTAACCACATGTTTCACCGTCGGAATTTTCCGGTGTCCAGAGGATTTTGATGTTGGTGGCGTCGGGGCAGGATTGGAGAATACCAGTTTCGTCGAGCGGTTTGGCATAGGTGTGGTCGGGTTGGTGGTGGAGGATGGCGGGGGTGATGCCGATGAGGACGGCGCGGCCAATGGAGTCAACATCGATGTTCTCTTGGAGGATGGCGGTTGTCGTATCTTGTGTGTTTTCAGTGGGATACGTCACATCCATAACAATGCCGTCGGCCAGGTTGGTGGCGAGGAAGTCTTCGGAATTTTTAAGGGTGGGAAGGTTGAGTTGGACGGCGTGATAGGCTTCAAGTGGGGTAGAGGAGGTATTGTGGACGAGAATTTCCACCGGGGTGGTAGGGGTGGAAAATGGGGTTGGGGCATGACGGTTCAGAAGGCCATTACGCTGGGCTGCGAATACTTGTTGAGCTGCTGTTTTAAGGGTTTTTATGCTCATTATAGGTACCTCATTCTTTCGCCATATTGCAAACGATAATCGGGAACCCAAAGGACGGAGAAGTTGACCCACTGCATTGTCCAGGGGCGGACGGTGTAGTGGCCGACGGGCTTGCGTGTCATGCGGTTGGCTTCTGGGTCGGTGGCGGTTACGGTGTCGATCCAGTAGGCATCGTGGCCGTATTTGTTGATAGGATTGAGAGTGTCGTTGTTGGTTAATCCCGTGACGTTGGGGCTGGCCTCGAACGCAAAGGCGATCCGCCAGAAGTAATGCGGGTCGCCAGTGTTCGGGTTGGTTTCCTCTTCTTTCGTGACGTTGGCGTCGAGAAACATTACTTCTCCAGGTGCGTAAATGCTGAAATTACTTGAGTTTACGCATCCACGGTAGGAATTTAGAATCCGTTCGTATTGGGGTGTGTAAAAGGCGAAGGGGTAGGCGGCGGTGATGGTGAAATTGCTGCCTGGGACGGGAACATCGACCCCTTCGAAGACACCGTTGGAAAAGCCGATTCCACCACCGTAGTTGATGGGTGGTTTGTCGTCAACTCCGCCCCATGTGATAACGCTGCCGAATTTGATACGGGCGGTTTTACCCCCGGAATTGCGGCTATATTGGATGGTTTTGGGTTTCCAGGCGTTGTAACTGGCGACGAATTGGTACTGGTTTGGGCCGGTAATTTCGGTGGAAATGGTTTTGAGTCGTAACGTTTGTGCCAGGCTGGTAAAATTGTCGAGCGGATCGTATTTGCGAAAATATTCACACGCGCATAAATACGCCCTTTTTTCCGACAATTCTTCTCCGTCGGTAAAAACGTGGATGGTCTGCTGGATGGAGGGGGATTCTCCTCGGACGATCTGGGGGGAGTTCAGATTTTCCTCACAATGGATCATTTTACACTCCTGACAAGGCTTCCATGATTTGGTTGAGGGTGGTCAATTGTGCTTCGGAAATGCGGATTTGGCGGGCGACGGACGATTCTCCACCACCATCGGCGGCTTGGAAGGAGGATCGTGTAACGAGGCTTTGTCCTTGCTGGTATTGCTGCATAAATAACGGCGTTTGGCCTCCACCGCCGGGGATGTAACCAGCGTCTTGAGCCTGCTGTTCGTAGGGAGAAACATCCGCTTCTTGTAATTTTTCCCTCTCTTTTGCAATTTCCAATTTCAGCTCCTCGATCCGTTTTTCCCGGTCGGATTGACGGGTTTTTCGGTCTTCGGCGGTTTGGTCGGCTTTTTCCTTAAATCTTGTTTGTAGGGAGTTTATGGCAATTTCCCGTTCTTTTTCGTTGGCGTTGATGGCTTCGTTACGCTGCGTGTCAACCGCTTTTTTCGCGGTATCATTTTGCTGGTCGGCGGCTCGATTCATCGAATCGATCGTGGCCTTGTCAACTTTGTAAATTTTACCCATGATGTTATTCATGGTTTTTTCCCACCACGTGTTGTAATCTATCCACGTTTTTTTGAGACCTGCGGTAACGGTATGCCAAGCGTCTTCGATACCGTACCAGACTTGCAAAAGTCCTTTCTGGATGGCGTACCAGGCGGTCAAAACCATGTCGGCGATACTCCCCTGTTCAGCTCCGATTTCGTCTCCCAGTGCGTGCCACCAGTCGATGACGTTTTTACATGCTCCGGTGGCGTTGGAGGTGACGTTTTCGTAGATGCTGATCCACGTTTTTTCCAACCATTTTTGTCCTTCGAGAAAATATAACTCCGTCTTTTTCCATAAGTTACGAAAAGCGGCGGAAAAGTCGCCTTGTAAAATCAATTTGAGAGCGTCGCCGAAAAAGGCCGAAAGACCGTTTTTAATGTCGGTGAAAAAAGTGGAAACCGTCTCCCAGCCTGTACCACACATTTCGGTTAAAAAGCTCAAAAAACTTCTGCCTGTGTCGGTACATTTTAAGAATGCGGCGGTAGCTCCGGCGATCAATATCGGAATCGCGATCCATGGGGACAAAAACGCTCCCAAAACGCTCAAAAGCGGCGTCAACAATGCGCCGAACATCGAGAGCGACGTACTCAAAATGCCGACGGAAGTGGTGATTCCAATTAACAACGCGCTCCCGATGGCCAGAGCTTTGACCAGCGTTTTATGCGTGTTGACAAATTCGCGAAGACGCAAAATAACCTTTTCGGACTTTTCCAAAAGTGCCACAATCGAATCGGCCATGTCCGACAAAAAACTGTCCTTTAACCCCGTTAAAACCGTTTTGATACGGTTCATTGCGTTAGCCAGTTTCTTCGAGTTTTCAACGTTTTCCTGCGACCACATTCCGCCCAGTTCCCCGCCTTCTCCCATCAATCGTTCCATCTCCCCGCGTCCTTTTTCGATCATCGGTAAAAGGGAGTCGCTGCCGAACATCCGCTCCACCAATTTCGCTCGGTCGGCCTGGAGTTGAACCTGATTGATCGCGTCGGTGATTTTCAAAAACTGCTCTTTCGGGTCGAGTTTGCGAAGTTCCGCGTAAGTTAAGCCGGATGCTCGATAAATCGCCATCATTGCGTCCGCATTCCCACGACGCGCCAAGTCCATCTTGTCCGCCAGTGCCGTAAACGCTCCCGCCACGTCGTCTGTTTTCGCTCCCGACTGTTCCGCCGCGTAGCCAATCGCCCCCAACGTTTCGGTGCTTAACTTCGCTTTTCGTGCCATTGTCTCCAAGCCGTAACCCATTTCTGCAAAACTACTTAGAGCCGATTTGAGGGGGTTGACAACGTAATTATTTAATGCTACACTCAAAGATGCAAACGCAACCGCTGTGTTGCGAAACTTTTCCGATATGTTTTCAACACTTTTACCGATGGTATTTCTAAACTTGTGGAATCCTTTTTCCATATTTTGAATTTGTTTTTCGGCGTTTGCTATGGCTTTTGTTAAATTGGCATCGTTGGCGTTAAAATCCAACGTTAAAGTCCCTGCGGAAACATTACTTGCCATGAAAGGAACCTCCTATGTGTGAACATCGCCGGAAGCGGACATATTGTGCCATGTGCGTTGATACCTATAGTACCCCAAGTGAGGATTACAAACCGTTAGGTTGCCTTGGTTGTGGCTGCCTGTTGGTTTTAATCCCCGTTTTGGGATTTTTATTTTGCTGGTTTTTGGGAATTTGAAAATCATGTGTGATTCTGGATCGAATGGTGGTTTTTTTAGTTCTGAATCGTCGAAAACGGAACCGGCCAGCTGCGGTTCTATGGCGGCTGGCTGCGGTTGCGTCGTGGTTTTAATCCCCGTTTTGGGATGGCTGGTCTGTTGGTTTTTGGGGCTTTAAGGCGTGTTTTATACCTGCCTTATATGTTTCTAACCCCGCTTTACTAAAGGGGATAAAGATTTTGTCTTCGTAAGGATTGGAAATGGCTGGTTTGGTAAGTCGGTTACAAATGGCGACGATTCCATACCAATATTCGCGTAGTTTCCCACGCCGCATTTGTAAAAGCTGGTAGAGCGTGAAGGGGCCGGGATGAACCCCTAAAACGCCTGCTGTTTCCCAGATTAGCCGCCGGGTGTAGCTTCCAGTTTTTCCAACTCTCTTTCCATCGCCTGCTCCATCTGCGACGGGATTTTTTCTATCAACCTCACCGTCATGACGGCCGCTTTTTGACGGATTGCCTCGGCTGCGTATCGGTCGATCTCCTGCTCTTTTTGATACATCGTGGCCAAGACGTCTTTCCGCGCCTGGCCCTGCGTAAAATCCACGATCGCCTCCAAAAACGCGGTCGTCATCCGCTCGATTGCCGGTCCGTCCAAAAGCGACGCGAACCATCGCATTGATTTTTTCAACTTCGTCGCCATCTTCCAATCGGGAAGAGCTTCGTATAAAAGTTGATTTTCCGCATCGAATCCAGCCTCGTCGAATTGCTCCTGAATCTGCGGTAAACAAAGCGTATAAACCGTGTCGATGAGCGCGACAATATCCTTTTTGAGCGTGCCGAAATCACCCGCGTCGACAATCGCCAGAATATCCACTTCCTGTCCATCGCGGTTTTTGACCATCTGCCGGACGGTCTCGATCGCGTTGGTATCCAGAACGATCGACCAACTATTTCCCTTTTTATCCGTAAATTGAGCCATTTATCCCTCCACCGTTCCGTTTTTCTGCCACTGAATCGGGCCACTTCCCGCGTAAGGACGGGCGGTAATGCTGATTTTCTGAACTTCTTCGCCGGAAAGAGACATCTCGCCGCCGAAAAGCAAAAAATCCCCCACCGGGCCTTCGCCGCCAACGTGATCGCTTAAAAGGATACGAATCGGCCTGGTACTCTGAATTCCCTCCATCATCATCCTCACATCTTCCGCCAAAACTCGCCCGCCACTTTCGCTTGCGACGTACTCCTTCGAGAGCGTAAACGTGATGGAATGATCCCGGTATCCTTTGACGTAAGCCTTTTGCCCACCGTGCTTTTGGAGATGGTGCTCCACCTCTCCGTAATTCCCGATCGAGACCTTGATTTCATCCACATTTTCCGCCAGTGTCATGGACGCCGAACTGGTGGACGTGCTGCCATAAGCCGCCACGTACATCTCCCCTTCCCACGCCATCATGGATTCCGTACTACTCATCTTTTCCTCCGTTAAAAAAAGGGTTTCATATCCATCGTTTCCCCGAAAACCTTCGAGACAGCTTCTTCAATATACTCTTTCCCCGGCTCGAAAAATGGCCGCGGTTGAATCCGTATGTCTTTGGGATTTTCGTATTTTCTACGTAACGATACGCGACGATGTGAAAATTTCTGTGTCGTGCCATCGCGTCGCTCCGTTTCCGAACGCTCTGAAACGACCTGATAACCGATTAAATTACCATGTTTATACCGCGCGTTGCTGACCCTGCCGCCATACTCTAAGATCGGGTAAATAAACATGTTACCGCCTTTTCGCGGTTCTGCTTTGAGCCGAAAACCTTGGCCGTCGGGATAAACCTCATACGCGATCGCCCGTTTGATGGAACCTGTCCATGTTTTAGGCGGCTGGAGCGGTTTAGAGGATTTTCGCCATTCCTGTCGTACTTTGACATCTCTGGCCGGAACGTCATGCTTGTCCCTGGCGACGATGCGGATGGAATGGCGACGAGAGCGGTTGGCATTTTTTGCCTGCTTTCTTTTGAGAAAACCAATTTGCCGCTTCTCTTCGGCGGCTGCCATAACTGCTTGATTTCGTTGCGTTTCCGTCCAACTCTTGTATTTCGACTGCCGAAGAAACCTGGCTCGTTTTTTTTCTCGTTTTCGGATTTCCCGAATAAGTTTTCTTTCGGTAATATCGCGGTCGCGAACGTCCTGGATATTTTCCCGTTCGTGACTGCTGAATTTCCCCGTCCCTTTGATAATGTACGTCCCCCGCTTCTGATTCTTCTTTGAGAGCCGCCCAGTCTTGATGTTTCGATTCTCGTGATACCACGCTTTCGCTTCGTATTTTCCCGACCCAAACGCCCGATAAGCCCCTTTGAGATACTCTTCGACGGTACAAAGCCTTTTCCCTTCGCTGTCGTAAATCCAGAGTTCCGCCCCTTTTTGAGTCGTTTTCCCCCCTCTTTTGATGGAATTTCTAACGCTCTTCTGAACATATTGTGCGATGCTTTTCATCTTCGATTGAACGGTTTTTTTAGCATTTTTGGCCGCTTTTTTGAGGTTTTTTCGCGCCTGATTGAACTGATCGCGTGTGACCACCTTTTTCCGGCTGGCTTTTAAAGCGTCTCTAACGGCTCCCATTGACTCGAACCTCCAACAACAAAAACCCGATAAAAATGTTCTGCTCTTCCAACGTTTGCCGGTCGTAAATCGGCCTCGACGCGGAATGCTCCGCCCCTGGAATCACCATCCGAAACCCTTCCGAAAAAGAGGTTTGAAAACGCAAAACATCCCGTAAATGCTCGACTTGCGACAACTTCGCGTCCACTTCCGGCGTCGCATTGATTTTGTCCGCCAGCTTGTGAACCAAAGCAATCGTGAACGTGAAAATATCCGTAAATTTCGTCCCGTTGCTGTTATTTCGCTCGGTGACAATATCCTCCAAACAGACCACCCCCGTCGATTCTCCGTCCGCCATGGCGTGAATAACATACGTCGGCGTGTAACTCCGTTCCCACTTCCAGTCCGGGAACGACTCCTCTAAAAACGCTATAAGCGACTTTTGAACGCTTTCGACCCGGCTCATGATTCCCTCATTGTCTGGACTTTAAGAACGTACCGCGTAACGTCCTGATGATCCCAAAACCGTTTGTTTTCAAATGGTTGTAATCGATAAACATGCCCATTAAAAACCACTGCGTCTCCTTTTTGCGGCTCCCAGCCACCTAAATCCTCCCACCGAAACGTAAAAATTACAACTTCTTTTTCAAACTTCGTAGCCGCATACAAAATTTGAGCATCTTCGCCCACATCGTCCAACAAAGCCCGTACTTTTTTACACTCATTTCCCCGGAGATACTCCACCTCCTGCCCGTCCATCTCGTACACCTTATCCCACATCAACCTCACATGACGATCCAGCATTGACATCCTTAACTCCTTATTTTGTAACCACTTGAATCTCACATGGATGCGGCTCATCCATCGTATCGTAAAACAAATAAACGACCACATATTTCTCGTTATACTCTGGAAAAGGCGGCTTCATTTTTGCGGAAATACGGTGTTCAAAATTGTATTTTTCGTTTGTGTGAACGCTCGTTTGCAACTCGTCGAAAAACGCTCCGACCTTCTCCACTTCCACCTCCTCATGCCCTTCCACCGGCGTCCGTTTTCCCAAACTTTCCCGGAAAACAGTATACAAAATTCTCGAAATCGCCTCCGACAAAATCGGCGTTTCATTACAATCGCATACCAACAATCGAAAAGTCCTTCCACCATAAGGACTTACATTAAAAACCATCTCCTCATTCATTCATGTACCTCGACCACCTGAAACTTCCTTTCCACCACCGCTTCTGCCCGAAAACTCCACTCACCATCCCCCATCTCCCCATCCTCCACCTCACTTTCCACCACCTTCACGTGCCAAAGCCCCCCTCCATACACCACCTTCTCCCCCACCCCCATCCACTTCCGAACAATATTAAAAAAACTTTGCATTTACAACCTCCTCCGTGGAGGGAGAGCACTCTTGCTCTCCGAAACCAAAATTAAACACCGTGGAGGGAGAGCACTCCTGCTCCCCGAAACTAAAATCCAATTAACTTTTGGGAACAAGAGTGTTCCCGCTCCTCTTTTTGGGGAACAGGAGTGTTCCCGCTCCTCTATGAAATGCTGGTGATGTTATTGTTGGAATCCCTCGTCAACGCATACGTTTTCAACACGGCTCCCGAATCGTCGTAAGTCGTTAAAATGTTACCACTTACAGTCCAATGCCCCAACAGGGCGGTGATGAAAGTTAAGGCGGAATAGACTTGCGTCAAATCGGCAGCGGCCACATCGGCGGGTGTTGCGAAGCCGGTGGCGGTTGACCAGTTGGAATCGCCGTGGGTGCGTAAAGCCGTTATATCGGAAGGAGTTACGGCAGTGGAGGGGATTTTGTCCGTCTGCGTTTTGATGGCGTTGGCGGTGGTTTGGAGGGCGGAAAGGTTGGTGGATGTCGCAAGGCCGGACAAGTCGGACGTTTTGGCTAAACTGGACAAGTCGGACGTTTTGGCAAGACCGGACTGGATGTCGGAAACCGTTGGGATTGTTGAGGTTAGGGTGCGGTTGGTGTATTGCCAAACCTCTTGTGCCGTGGCACCGCCGCCCGTGGTGGATGTGAGGGTTCGGGTGGCGGCAGACCAAACGGCACTGGCGTTTTCGGCAGCCGTTGGTACATCGATTCCATCCGCGTTGACGGTGATTTGTACGTCCGATTTTGCTGCCGGTTCTGCCGGCAACTTGTCCGTTTTGGCTTTGATGGCGTCCACAACAGTATCGATGGTTGACAATGCGTTCTTGTTCGCAAGGATTCCGCCAGTACGTTGAATCATAATCGTCATAACGTCGGTAGCAGGAACGCTCTCGTCGGATACGGGGTAAACCCAAACATCATCCGCCGTAAGTGTCGAAACGGTGCCGGTTTGCGGCATTCGGGCTTTGATGGCGGTGATGTCTGCCTGTAGGTTTGCAACGGCAGTCGCCAGCCCATCCACGACGGACTTGATGTCGGCAATGGCGGTAGCGTTGTAGAGACAGGTGGTGGTTTCACTATCTGGGGTTCCACCGCCACCGGTTCCGGTTTCTTCCATCGCCAAAAGTTCCGTCTCGGTCATCGCGAGGAGTTGGGATTCCGTCAAGTCAAGTAATCCAAGGCTCATTGCAGTTCATCCTCCAAAAAGTGAACGTTGGGAAGGCTGCGCAAAAAGGTATTTTCCACCTCAATCCATTTTCGATTGCTGATACCGGGAGCGGTTAAGCAAAATTCATGGTCGTCATAAAAATGCGTCAACGGGTCAACAGGCAAAAATCCGTAAAGCCATACTTCTCCAGTAGTTACGTATTCGTGCATGGCTGCGATAACGCCACAACACGAACGTGGGAAGCCGGTACCCAAGTGGATTTGCCGAGAGGTTTTCCAGTCGGTTTCGATGAGGGTTTTTCCGGGATACAGCGACATCTTGTCAAGTTCAGGATACATCGGACGGTCAATGTTGAAATTGACGGCTATGATTTCCCTAACTCCTTCGTAACCATGGGTTTGTGTGATGGCGTGCTGAACCTGCTTATCTAGCAAACAACGCGGATTCAGTGCCAGTTTGGTCGTTTTGGTTCCAGTAAAAAGATGATATTTTTCGCAATTTTTATGAAAACCTTCGTTACAGCGCACAACCTCATCGAAACTGTCAATGATGTTGCCTGCTTCATATTTCAAAACGCCGCAACCACTTGAAATTACGATAGTTCTGGACATTCCATTTCCTCCTGATAATTCGGATAAAGGGCTTTCGCAAACATAAAATCTTCTTCCGTATCGATGTCGATACTTTCCAATTTAGTGACCGGAATCAGCTTTCGCGATACCGTTAAAACACGTTGTGATTTTATCAAAAAACCGTGCACACTAAACGTTCCCAATAAATCATAAACTGGCTCCAGCGTTTGAGTTGGAGGACGCGATTCATCATTTTTCCAAGTAATTCCAAGCCCATTTTTGTCGACCAAAATGGCCTGCATGGAATAGGCACATTCTGCCGCCGGCACGTTTTCCAATGCTGCCAGGCACTTTTTCAACGTTTTCAGTTTGACAAATGGATTGACCACGGAAATTTTCAAAACCCAATCATCGTCCTGAATTTCCTCCAGTGCCATTTTCAGCGACACGCTTTCAAGTCCACGTTCCGCTTCGACGGAAATTTTGGAAAACTCAAATCCCCAATTTTCAACGAGTTGCGCAACATCATCATCCGACGAATAAACCCGGACGCAATCGACAAGCCTATCTTCCAACAGCCTTTTTGCCTTCTGGAAAGTCAGTTCCCAAATCCTTACGCCGTCTGCAATTTCCCGGAAATTTTTCCTTTTACACCGCGTCGACCCTGGCTTCATCGAAATCGCAATATACTTTTTCATATACCACCTTGATATTTATAAGTTCTTACTTTACAACACTTATGACTATTGTCTAAAAATCCAGTCCGTTTTGATTGTAGCTTCACCACCGTTTCCAGTATTCGCAAAATGTAATGATAGCTTACTCGAATTCGTCAAAATTTCATAAGAACAAGTCACTTTATCTCTGAAACTGGAGCAACAAGCATTGGTTATCATATCTGCACCCAAGTTGTAAACACTTGCAGTACAATAGTTTAGGCTCAAAGTAAGATAAAATTTGTGAAACATATATCTGTCTATTACCCATGTCACCTCGACATACATGGTACCGCCAGCGCCAACGATTGGCAATTCAATTTCCGCAAACGTCGTATTACCACACGCATTAATCCACGCCCGTCTTAAGCAAGTGCCTGAAAATCCAAGATTTACGCCACAACCATCTTTGTCATGTTTCATGAGATTGTGCGACAAATTTTTCAAACTGTCCACAATCGCAACTCCTGCCGCACCCGTCGGCTCAGTGTCAGGAATATAAACGTTGCCATTATACAATTTCATTGCCATTTACGTTACTCCTTATTTTTCAATGGGTTATCTTTCATTTTCAGCAGATGTTCCATCACTTTATCGTGTTTGACGAAAGCTGCGGAAACATCTTCCTGCACGGCTTTGATGAGGTTTTCCATCCGCATCGCGTGGGCTTTGATTTCGTCGTTTTGAGTGTTCAGACGCGTCATAAAGTACCATAAAACAAGCCCTAAAACGGCCACGGCTCCCATCTGGTCAAGGCCGGGGGGAAGGTCGAACTGGGCGAGCGTCAGGCCAGTCAAAAGCGAGAGGCAAACGCCGCCCGTGTAGATGATGTTGTCCATCATAAAACCTCCAATGTTGGGGTGATTGTCGCGTCGTAAGGGCTTTCAACGTAAGTGGTTATGGCAACGTCGCAGAAACTGCAGTAGCAAAATTCCTCCAGCGTTTCCCGCGTCATGAAGGCTCCAAAACGGGGCGAGCCGAATCCGCGTTGGTCGTAGATAAGGCCGTGGGAGTTTTCCCACCGGTAGTAGGATTTCCCGTTGCGTTCCATGTAGTCCGAAAAGACGGTCGCATGGCTCCACGAACCGGCACATTGCACCAACGGAACGCCGTTTTCGTCTTTGGTCGTGGAATCCGTAACCGCTTGAGAATTGCCGATTTCCACCACATAACCCGCCCGTAATGCGAGGTCAATGGCATCCGCTTTATTCACTTCGTCGGGGACAATGCAAGCTCCCATTTGTCGCAACGCCGCGTCGCTTGTATGATTTTGTACTGCTTTCCGGTCGCTCCACCCGGATGAATACTCGCCGACGAGAGAGGCGGGAAATACCCCCGTTTCGCACCCCTCCTGAATCACCGCCGAAATAGTCTGGCCTCCCCAACGGCTCCAGTTTTTTGACACAAGCCACGTTGCAAGGGCATTCACCGGCTCAATCGCCTGTTCGCTATGCCGTGCCATCTGCTTGATGAGCGTTATCAGATAGCACCGGTCAAAATAGCTCACACCAGCGCAACTGCCGATATTTCCTTGAGTTGGGATGAGTAGGTTTTCAGGATTCAGCCCCATTTTGGCCGCCAGTTCCCACCACATCGGAACGGGTTTCGTTTTTCGGAGTTGGGCAACCTCTTCCAAAAATGGGCGGAAGCTCTCCCATGTGCAGATTTGCGGCTGGTCTGTCACGTCCCACGGTGCAGCCATTGCTTCCACCGCCGCCAGCACTTCCGGCCTGGAGCGGTTCGGTAAACAACCTAGATTCTGTGCTTTATAAACTGCCATTTTTCATCCTTTATTTATGGAGTGGGAGCACTCCTGCTCCCCGAAACCGAAATTAACTTCTGGGAACAGGAGTGTTCCCGCTCCTTTATTTGTGGAGTGAGAGCACTCCTGCTCCCCGAAACCGAAATTAACTTCTGGGAACAGGAGTGTTCCCGCTCCTCTATTTTTGGGAACAAGAGTGTTCCCGCTCCTTTACCGGTTGCACTGCCCATCAGGACAATCCTGAATCACGATAACCTCTTTTTTTTCAACCGGTTGCGATACTTCCACGCCCAGCGTCTTCAGGATTTCCGCGAATCCCGCACGGATGGTTTTGACGGTGGAAAAATCGACCTTTGCCGACCATTCCGCAAGTTGTTTGTTCAGCGTCTCCGAAATATCCACCTTCCGTTCCAACGTGTTTTTGAACGTTGTCCTAACTCCTTGCGGGGTGCGGAGTTGGCCTGCGTCGATGAAGCCGATACATCCTTGAAAGGCGGCAATGGCGGCCTCCTTTTCCGCCTGCGTGATGTTGATAACCGGCTCCGGCTGCGGCTGCGGATTATTACCCTCACCATTCACAAACGCGAACGTTGTAATGGTTGGCTTTTTGTTCTCCGTGGCGAAAAAAATGACGGTGTAATCACCTTTTTCAGGAGACGCAAAGTAGATTTTCTTCCCGCCCGTATCCTTTTCAAAAATGCCTTGTTTTTCGGGCATTACGAGCCATTCACCGGAAATATCGCTCTCAAACGTCGCCAGCGTTCCCGCGTCCACCTGCTTTTCGCCCGTGATTTCCGCCCCGTCGGTAATGCGGGAACACACCAACCACAACAACACCAACGCCGTCATGAACGCCATCACGCCTAAAAATTTACGCCGCTTTTCCTCGTTCATTTTTCACCTCCGAAAAACTTTTTCCGTGGAGTGGGAGCACTCTTGCTCCCCAAAACCGAAACGATATTAAATTCCGGGAACAGGAGTGTTCCCGCTCCTTTATTTTTGGGAACAAGAGTGTTCCCGCTCCTCTATCCCTCCAAAAAACTTCGCCAGAATCGGGATAATCAGTTGTAACAGTAGCACAATCGACCCAATCGCGGCCGTCGAATCGCCATAAACCCCTGCATCATCGCAACTTAGATAAACCGCCATCTGCCCCCAATCGTCCGAATCCTTGTCCATGCTCGACATATAAACAGCCCCATCCGAAACCGGCAGCAGCGACTTGATTTTGTCCACGATGATTTTCATTTTCTCATCGCTACCCACACACATTTCCAAAAACTCCACCGCCCAATCGTCCACGCAATTTTCCGTCTCCGCCGCCTTCTCTTTCAAGTCCGCGACCACCTTTTCCAAAATTGCCCGAACGTTCTCCACGGTCAGGTTTTTCACAAACCACGATGTTACAATGGCTTGCAACTTTTCCTTGATTTTGTCAAACATGATTTTCTCCTTTCGTTAATATTCACTGCGTGTTGCGTGGATTTCATTACTTCGAGCTTTTCTGACCCGCAGCGATCGGATTGTCGCGATAGCGGCCAACACCTC
>JAUNBF010000096.1 GCA_030527185.1 Planctomycetia bacterium
ATCGCGACGCGGACGGGACGTTGAAACTGAAACATCCCCGGCGGATTTTCTGCGACATGCAAGGGAATCCCCTTCGGCTCAATGGCGGCAAGGCTGGCGGAAGCGGCCGGCGGAAAATCTGCATCGTGGACTACGACATGGATGGCAAGGCCGATTTGCTTCTGAATTCGCGAAATGCCGATTTTTACAAGCAGATGAAAGCGGAAGATGGCAAATTCTACTTCCAGAACATGGGGAACGTCGATTCCCGCCGTCTTGCCGGACATTCCTCCAGTCCTGCCGTGACCGACTTCAATCAGGACGGGATTCCCGACGTGGTTATCGGTGCGGAAGATGGACGGTTGTACTACATGCGGAATCCACGGAGCGACGAGAAAAAATAGGTACTGCCGAAAAAAGCCTTGCCTCCGAGAGGTAGGGCTTTATGATTTTTCGTCTGACGGCCGGGAACGGCAGACCAGCGTACACTGTTCGCAACGCGGTTTCCGTGCCGGGCAGACGTTGCGTCCATGGAGGATGAGTTGGTGCGAAAGTTTAATCCAGAGGTTTTGCGGAACGATTTGGATTAAGTCCGCCTCGATTTTTTCCGGCGTGGTGGAGTGGGTCAGGCCGATTCGTTGGGAGAGACGCTGGACGTGCGTATCGACGACGATTCCTTCCGCGATGCCATACGCCGCACCTAAAACGCAATTGGCCGTTTTTCGCCCTACGCCCGGCAGCGTCACGAGAACCTCCATATCGGGAGGGACTTCGCCGCCGTACTGTTCGGCCAGAATCTTGCAGCAGGCACGGATATTCTTCGCTTTGTTGTGGTAAAACCCGGTGCTGCGGATGTCGTTTTCCAACTCTTCCTGGCTCACCAGAGCGTAATCTTCAGCGGTGGGATACTTCTGAAAAAGGGCAGGCGTGACGAGATTGACGCGAGCGTCGGTACACTGTGCGGAAAGAATCGTCGCGACCAGTAATTCCAACGGCGTGTAATGCTCCAGGGAACACCCCGCGTCGGGATAGAGCCGTTCTAATTCGTCACAGACTTTTTTCGCGTGATTTTTGGTTCCGTATTTCATGATCGTAGGGTTCCTGGGGGAAATTCCTCTTGATTTTATCGTTATTTCCTGTTATACCATAAAAAAAGTGTTTTGCAAATAGCTGTCGGGAGAATCGGTTATGAAATATGGGTTGGGAATCTTCTTCGGGATGGTTTTGGCAGCGTCGGTTCATGCGCAGTCCTTCCCCTATACCGCCACGGTTTGCGACGACACAGCCACCCTCCACTGCGGACCAGGACGGCAATTCTACGCCACCGACCGCGTCCGAAGTGGCGATACGGTGGAGGTTTACAAGCATACGCTGGATGGTTGGTGTGCGATTCGTCCGCCTGCCGGGAGTTTTTCCTGGGTCGCGGCGCGGTATGTACGAACGCTCGATACCGACTTGGGGGAAATTACCGGAAATCGTGCCCCCAGCTACGTCGGAAGTCGGGTGACGGGAGAAAAATCGTTTTCCCAGATGGAAATTCCGCTTGGAAAAAAAGTCGAAATTCTGGAGTCGCCCACCGAAACGATGGATGCCTGGTATCGAATTGCGCCACCCAGCGGTGAGTTCCGGTACATTCATGGAAAATTCCTCACCCCCAATCGAACTGGCGTGACGGAGCTTCCCGAAACGCCTCCACTCGAAGTGGCTCCAACAGTCGCTCCTTCCGGGGCAGCTCCCGTCGCGGCCATTCCCCCGGCTAACGAAGAGGGAACGTTTGCGTACCACTATCAGCAAATGGATGCCGACCTCTCCTACATTCTGGCGGGAAGCGACGCGACGCAGTGGGAAACGCAAGATTTGCTCCTGCGGGTGAATCGGCTCATGAACCGGGCGGAGAGCGTCCAGCAACGAAAACAGGTCGAAGCCTTACGCCAAAAAATCCTTGAGGCGGATCGCGTCCGAAAGAATAAACTGGCTCTGCGGGAAATGGAGGCAACCGCCAGCAGTCCATCTGCCGTCCCCCTTCCCAAGCCGCCTGCCGGCAATCCTTCCCGCATTCCCGCTCCGTTCTCCACCACGCCTGGCCGGTGGGATTACCAAGGTTTTCTCGTCCGCGTCCAGCCGCAAATGTATCAGGATTTGACCCTTCCCCGGTATGCCCTCGTGGATGAAAAGGGCTTACTGCGTTGTTTCGTCTCTTCCGACGAACTCCCCCTGCCAGACTACGAAGGCCGCCTCCTCACCCTCGCCGGCACCCGCACCTACCTCAAAGACCAACGTGCCTTCCACCTCCGCGCCAAACTCCTCGTCCAGGTCGGGGAAAGAATGAAACCGTGAAGTGCTTTGTGAAAGAAACAAAAAAGAATAAAAACCGATTTCAAACAGCGTTTTCATTTTCTAACCTGTCAGTGGGGTTGACTTTTTCTCAAAATCCGGTATTCTGAAACTGGAAGAGGAACGGGTAGTCGCTGGGGAAATCTTCGGATTTTCCCAGAGGAAAGTCCGGACACCAAAGAACAGGGTGATGGATAACGTCCACCGACCGTGAGGTTAGGGAAAGTGCAACAGAAAGTATACCGCCGTAAAGCCTCCTTTTTTAGGGGTGCCTTGCGGTAAGGGTGAAATGGTGAGGTAAGAGCTTACCAGCATCGTGAGTGATCCGATGGCTCGGCAAACCCCACCCGGTGCAATGTCAAATAAGGCAGGAATGGTGGTGGCTGTTTTTTATTTTGCAGCTACGCCTCCGTATTGGTTCGATGCGGGGACTGCCGGGTAGACAGCTTGAGGGTCGCAGTAATGCGCCTCCCAGATAAATGACTATCCTTCGGCAACGAAGACAGAATCCGGCTTACAGTTCCTCTTTCTTTTTCTCTTTTGAAAATTCTTGGCAAGAAATAAAAAATGCGGAACTTCGGCTAACTTCGCTCCGCAAAACTCCCCACAAGGTCACTGCCCAAAATCAGGGTTTGGCAATCGGACTCCCCTCTTTAAACGGCGGCGTGCCGTATTCATACGGGGAACATTCAAAATAATGGATGGCCGTGGCGACGGAAATGAAAATCAACGAAAGCAGCAGCAAAACAGTGTATAAATCCATCTTCGGCTTGCGGTACTGCGTTCCCTGTTTTCTGGGAGTTGCCGCCGCAATCGGCGCTTCCTGAGCCAGTTCCCCCTCCGCTTCGGGCATACTTTCCACGGCCTGAGCTTCCGCAAACGGATCGTCGTACGCCACATCCTCTTCGTAATCGTTACTCATACTATTTCCTCACTGTGGTTGAGGTGACGGGAATCACACGATTGCCGGGAGCATAAACGCCATTCTCAAATCCCGCGACGTTATTACAAACCGCGCGATCCGGCGAAACTTCCACCACAACAATCCGACCGACATAACCACTTCCATCGGCAGTCTGGACTTCAAAACGGTGCCCTTCCCGAACGCCGTCGTCGCTTCCCACCGAAATCTCCACCATCTTGCGATCCGTATTCACCGCCAAAACCCGACCCACCAGACCTTCCGGCGCGGAAAGACTGCTGTAATAATTGACGTCCGACTGAAGATTCAGGTACGAAAGCACCGCCTTGGCCTGTCCCAATTCCTGCGTCATGGCTTCGCTGCGCTTCTGCAAGTCGCTGATTTCCCGATTGACTTCGTTGAGCTGATCGGTCAATTCCACGTTCTTCTTCACTTCCTTGTCACGCTCCAGAATCAACTGGGCAATCTGTTCCCGAATCGTCGTATTTTCTTTGGAAAGTTGATTGGCCTGTTCCTGAGCGGCACTAACGCTGGCAATGGAGGTACGAATCTTGTCACGGGAATCGTCCACCTCTTTCTGGAGCTTTTCCAATTCCTCTTTCTGGACTTTCAGTTCATTTTCCAGTCCGGTAATCGCTTTCCGTTTGTTTTCCAGTTCCGTGTCCAGTTGGTCTTTCAAATCGTCGTTGAGAACGCGGAGTTCCTCATTTTCCGTATTGGCCGCAGCCAATTGCTGCTTCAACCCTTTGGGGAATCCACCGGAGACATCCTCGTTGTCGGCAATGAGACGCCAGTTCGTATGCGTCATGTAAACCGTCAGGGTCAACGACATTAAAACCAGACTCAAAATAAATATGAGTACCACGAAAATTTTTCCAACCAGGTTCATAGGAGTTTTTTCCCTTTATGTTTCTCGCTGTTTTCACGCTTCCAACGCTTCTACAGTTTGGACGATTCACGGTAAAATTTTCCAAATCGACATTTTGCTCAAATCTCGGTTGTTTTCTATTCTGTCGTGATGATAGTGCTGCCCGACCCACTCATTATAACGTCTATCCGACAAAATTTCAACCATTTTCGGCAAAAAAATCCCTTTTTTATGAAAAATTTCCCCTCACTGCGAACAATTACCTGTTTCCTCTATCGTACTTTTCCGCCTGTTTCTCCATTCCATTCTGCTATCTGGGCGGCTTTCTGGAAGGGTTGTGAGAGGATTGTGCGGAATGTAGGGATTGTAGGAACAATGCGTTCACCAGAAACATTTTACCAGAAGGTTGAATTTTTCTCAACCCCATGCCTTCATTTTTTCAAAAAAATGGAAACCTCGGCCTCTTCCGCGGAAACTCTCTGACGCTGCCAACTTCTCCATGGAGGTTTTCCCAATGCCAAACATCGCAAACGAATTCTGGAAGTACTCCAGGCTGATGGGGTGTGAAAACCTTTCCCGCTTCGGAACTCCTCGGTGGAGAGGAATGAATGGGTGGTGAACATGGCGGGTGGGGAATATTCTTTAAGAAAGAAAAAATAAAAAAAACAGGAAATTCTCATTTCCCCCCATTGACAAAAAATTAGTTGGAACTAAGATGTTAGTTGTATCTAACCGAGGATAAAAAGGACTGAAAATTTTGAGGAAACAAAGTTTTACGAAAAGTTTCCTGTCGGAAATACAGACGCGGATGGGTGCGACTCGAGGAACGGTTGTTGAAGTGGAACGCATCGCCGCCTCGGGAAGCCCCGTCGCAATGTGGTGAAAATGGCTGGTTTGGGTTGGGTGAGAAGACCGTTTTTGGGTTAAAATCAAGATTCATTGGGGAGGAGAAAATGTCTCTCTCGAAAGTTGACAGTGGAAAAAAAGTTTCGGTCGTATCGATGAACGCGGGAACGATCCTGATGGAAAAACTGGCCTCTCTGGGAATCCTTCCCGGTGCGGAGATAGAGATGATCCACAATTCCCTCCACGGCGCGTTTGTGATCGGTTGTCGGGGAAGTCGGTTGGTCATTGGACGTGGAGTGGCGCATATCATTCATGTGAAAGAATGAATTTTACGCTCCAGGAAAAATTTTAAGACAGTTTTCCATCAAACGGAAACCGGAAGGCAAAATATAAAGTATTTTCCATGAACGAAACTCATAAAATTCATGTGGCTCTGGTAGGCAATCCGAATACGGGAAAGTCGACTCTTTTCAATCTTCTGACAGGAGCCCGCCAGCATGTTGGCAATTATCCCGGCGTGACGGTCGAAAAAAAGGAAGGATTTCGGACGTTTGAAGGTTGGGAACTGGAAATTGTTGATTTGCCTGGCACGTATAGCTTGAATGCCTATTCGGAGGATGAAGAAGTCACCCGGCGGTATCTTTTGGAACATATCCGCGAATCGCGATCGGAAACGTCTCCCCCTTTTGTGGTTGTCGATGTTCTGGACGCCTCCAATCCGCAGAGAAATCTTTATCTGGCACTTCAGATCAGAGAGTTGGGAATCGCGTATTGCCTGGTTTTCAACATGATGGATATTGCCCAGGCACGTGGGTACACTTTTGATTTTGAGAAGTTGTCCCAACGTATGGACGCCCCGATTATTCCCATGGTAGGGACGCAGGGGGAGAACATTCCCGAACTACTTCGCACAGTTGTCGAAATTTCTCAGCAACCACGAAAAAAGGGGCAACTTTCGTCCGGGGAATCGAAGAAAACCGATACGGACGATGTGGAGCAGGCAACCCGTCGGTACGATTTGGTGACGGAAATCTGCCAGGAAACGATGCACACGCCGGTCGTTCAGCCCGGTTCCTTTTCGGACAAACTGGATCACTGGTTTTTGAATCGTTATTGGGGGATACCACTCTTTTTACTGATGATGTATCTGGTTTTTCAACTGACTTTCACGCTGGGAGCCTATCCGATGGAGTGGATCGAAGCGGGTTTTGGGATGTTGGGAACGTGGATCAACAGCCTGTGGCCGGACGGTTCGGAAAGTCTGCTTCGTTCGTTGATCGTGGACGGAATCATTGGGGGTGTCGGTGGTGTGATTATCTTTTTACCGAATATTTTGTTGTTGTTCCTTGCCATCTCGCTGCTGGAAGATTCCGGCTACATGGCACGGGCAGCGTTTTTGATGGATCATTTCATGAGTAAAATCGGACTGCATGGAAAAAGTTTCATTCCCATGTTGATCGGGTTTGGCTGTTCCGTTCCCGCCATCATGGCAACGCGCACGCTGGAAAATCGTCGAGAGCGTTTGGCTACCATGTTCATTATCCCCCTGATGAGTTGCGGTGCCCGGCTGCCGATTTATGCACTTCTCATTCCCGCGTTTTTTCCTCCGGCCTGGAACGCTCCGGTTTTGTGGATGTTGTACTGTATTGGGATTCTCCTGGCAGTTTTTCTGGCAAAAATTCTGCGCACCACGATTCTCAAAAGTGAGCCGATTCCGTTTATTATGGAACTGCCGCCGTATCACGTTCCGACAGTCCGCACGGTGGGCATTCGGACTCTCGAACGGGGGTGGCTCTACCTGAAAAAAGCGGGGACGATCATTTTGGGAATTTCCATTCTGCTCTGGGGGCTGACGACGTTTCCGCAACTGCCGAAATCGGAGGTGGAACGTTTTGAGACAATGCGAGCCAATGTGGAGGACACTTCGGAAATCGACCATCTGGAAGAAGAGGAGGCTCTGGCGAACAGTTGTGCCGGGCGGATCGGGAAGGTGATGGAGCCGGTTTTGCGGCCGATGGGATTCGACTGGAAAATCGGAACGGCACTGGTGGGAGCGGTGGCTGCCAAAGAAGTCTTTGTCGCTCAGATGGGGATTGTGTACAAAATAGGCGAGGCGGATGAAGAATCGGAATCGCTGCGGAATATCCTGCAAAAAACCTACACGCCATTGACTGGCTTTTGTATCATGCTCTTCTGCCTGATCAGCGCTCCCTGCATGGCGACTTTTGCGGTCATGGCACGGGAATCCGGTTCCTGGAAATGGGCGATCGGGCAGTGGTCGGCACTGACGTGTCTGGGCTGGCTCATAACGACGATCGTCTATCAGTTGGGAGTGATGTTCCAAATCGGAGTTTGACACGCAATGGCTGGGAGGGATAGAATAAAACGATGTGGGAAACCATTTTAGTCGCACTCATTGTCCTGGTTGCTTTTTTCTTCACGGCCAAGTCTCTGGCGGGGACGTTGGCGGGGAAAAAGTGCCACTGTTCCGAAGGAAATTGCCCTTACGCCAAAAAATGCGAGTCCGCCCCCTGCCATCACGATGAGTTTAATTGATAATTGATAATTATGTTGATTCGAACCTGAATGACTATGGAAAGTTTTTTACCGTGACAGTCCAGCCCTTCCTAAAAATGATGAATTTTGTGTGAACGCTCCCAATTATCAATTGGCAACTTCTAAAAACCCAATTCCTGTCCCAAACGGTGATTTATTGTTTCTGGATTGTGTTGACATAAGCCTTGTATATTCAACAATATGCGGCAACTTATATCGTCTTGCCGGAAAGCCAAAATCCCTCATTTTGGACTTACGTAAGTGGTTTTTAGAAGGCCCTAATTATCAATTATCAATTATCAATTGTTCTCCCCTTTCCATAAACCGTGCAGATTGCAGTAGGCACGGATGACGGGCTGGTTTCCGGTGCAGCAGGCGGTGGGGGGACAACTGAAATCGGCGGTCGGGGCATCGCCCGGCTGGAGGTATTTTCGTTGCGAACGGTGATCGGTATGGATTTCGATCCACTCGATATAATGTTCCTCCAACATCGGGTGCGGTACACTTCCCACATTCACTTCCACGCTCTGTTCCTTCTTTTTCAGCACGGGAACATGCTTTTCAGCCGCCGCGTCGGTGGTATTTTCCACCAGTTTTTCCATTGGCTGGCCGCAGCAAGTGAGTGTTCCACCATTACTGTTCAATCCCTCCACCATGTTGCCGCAGACATTGCAGCGATAAATCTCGAAACGTTTCAGCATTTTGACTCTCCTTAAAGTATGGTTGAAATTCTTCTTTTCGATCCGAATACACGACTTTTTCAGGATAATCCTTTTTTCACAAAAAAGCAATGGGGTCCCGTCACGACTCCTGCCGTTTCAGCCATCGGGCAATGGCCATGAGGGGGAAATATTGGTGATAATAGTGGTAACGCAAATAAAAGACAGCGGGAAAACCGGTTCCGGTAAATTCCGGCTGCGACCAGCTTCCATCCGCGTTTTGATGCTCCACCAGCCACTGGATTCCCCGCAAAACGGCCGGATGATTTTCCATGCCGAAGGGGAGGAGCCCCAGAAGTGCCCAGGCAGTTTGGCTGGGAGTGGGAGGGCCTTCGCCGCGCAGGGAAGGGTCTTCGTAGGTGGTGGCCGTTTCGCCCCAGCCACCGCAAGGTTGTTGGTGAGCCAAAAGCCAGTTGATTCCCGCCCGCACCGCCGGGTCGTCGGCAGGAATCCCGACGGCTCCCATTCCCGCCAGGACTTCGCCGGTGCCGTAAATGTAGTTCACACCCCAACGTCCAAACCAACTCCCGTCCGGTTGCTGTTTTTTTCGCAAATGGTCGATACTTCGGTCGAAAATCGGGTCGCCACAATGGACTCGCAATCCCAAATGCCCCATCGCTTCGAGAATCCGTGCCGTCAGGTCGGGGGTGCTGGGATCGGTCATGGCATTGTGGTCGGCAAAAGGAACATGGGTCAAAAATTCCCGATTGTTGTTTCGGTCAAACGCTCCCCAGCCGCCATCCGAATTTTGCATGGCTCGCAACCACCGAAATGCCTTCTCAATCGCCGCGTCCAGCTTCGGTTCCCTCCCCTTTTCCGGGCAAACGCCCCGCAACGCCATGATTGCCATGGCCGTATCGTCGGTGTCGGGATAGAGGTCGTTGTGGTACTCAAAACACCACATTCCCGGTTCGGCGGAAACCGTTTTGCTCCAGTCCCCCGGCACCTGAATTTGCCGTTCCAAAAGCCACTGGGCAGCTTTACGAATCGATGGATTTTCCAGCCTTTCCCCACCTGCCGCCAAGGCTCGCAGCGTAATGACTGTATCCCAGACCGGCGAACGGCAAGGCTGCATTCGCGCACTGCCATCTTCGGGATTTTCCAGAATCAAATCCATCAGTTGCTGCCAGAAATACTGGACTTTTTCATGCTCGTCGGGCAATCCCAACGCCTTCATCGCCACCAGGCCCCAAACAATCGGCGGCTGGATGGCTCCGGGACCATCGCTGTTCTGGCAATGTTCCCACAACCACGTTTCCGACTTCCGAATCGCCAGCGACCGCGTCGGTTTCCACGGAATATCCTGGTAAAATTTCAGGCACTTGTCCGTTGTGCGAAAAAACGTGTCCCAACTGAAAAATCCGGGATTTTCCGACTTTCCCGGTGCCCGCAGAGGTCCCCAATCCAACGGGTCTTTGAGAAACAACTCCCGAATCCCTCGTTCCACAGGCAGTTGCCGCACAGGCCGCAGTGCGGAGACAATCGAAAGCGGCACCACAATCGTTCGCGTCCAGGCACTGATTCCATACAAATTAATCGGAAACCATTTCGGCAAAAGAATCATTTCCGGCGGCACTGCGGGACAAATCGAATACGGAATCTGCCCCAAAAGTGCCAGATAAAAGCGGGTGAAACTGTTGACTTTATCGGCTCCCCCCATCCGCATGATCGCTCGGCGTGCCCGTCGCATAGGCTCTTCGTGGAGAGAATAGCCCAGCAATTTCAACGCAAAATAGGCCTTCACCGTATTGTGAATGGTACTCTTTCCCCCCGGATACATCGGCCAGCCACCATCTTCCGCCTGCGTTTTGAGAAGTTGCTTCCCCAATTGTTGCGCCAGGGGGAGATGTTCTTTTTCCAGAAACGTCATCAGAAGAATCATCTCACTTTGCAGCAACGAATCCCCTTCCAATTCCGCACACCAGTGACCATCCTCTTTCTGCTGGGAAAAAAACCACGTTTTGGCCTTTTGAACCGCTTCCCGAACGACTTCCCGCTGACTCATACACGAAACTCCTGAACACGTTCTGCTTTCCATGATTCCCCCCATGCTGAAAAAATACCTCCAGAATTATACCGTATTATACCGTAACTCCTCCCTCCTCAAAAGGGGGACACGATGAAATGGGGGATACCATGGTTAAGGGTTGAAGGGCTGGAAAATCCCGAGGGAAATCCGTATAAAAGAAAGAAAATGTAAAAAATATTGGAGAAATATTAGGGAAATTTTGAAAAATTTTTCCAGTGACTCCTAGAAATCCCACGAATAGGGTGTATAATAAGGTATGAGGTGAAAGAGGTTGGTTGGAAATTTTTGGCGGTTGGAGGAGAAGAATGGGTTCCATTCTCATGGCTGAGGGAAGTCGTCCAGAAACAGTTTCAGTGATTTCTCAAGCGATCCTGTGGGGTGCCCTTCTGGCCATTGTCCTGGTGATGGGATTTTTCGTGATTCACCAGATACGTCATTGGGTCAAAGGAGAGGAAACGGCAGACCCTTTTCAAAAATTGCTGACCGACAGTCGGGAAGCGTATTTGCGAGGGGATTTGGATGAAAACGAGTTTCAGCAAATCAAAGCCCAGTTGACATGGCACATCCAACAGTCGGTCTCCTCGCCCCTGACAAGCCCTTCCAAAAAATAAAATAATGGCGTACTTTTGGGGGAAAGCGTAAACGAAATATCAGGAAAAAGCGTAAAAGAATTAAAGAGGTCTGTCGGGTGGAAAGATGGAAAATTCCGCCGCAGGGATGAATTTTTGACAGAACCGCAACTTTCAGAGTGAATTTATGGTATCCGGGCAAAATTACAACGGTGGAAATACGAAAAACAATACGTCGAAAAAACAGGCGTTTTGTTCTTTTTGTAAAAAGAGTCACCGCGTTGCCGGTCCTTTGGTGGAAGGTCCTGCGGGGGTGTACATCTGCGGGGAATGTATCGAGTTATGCCGTAATATTATTGAGCAGGAAAAGAAACGTCGGAATTCTGCCCAGCCGACGATGCTCATGGAACGTCTGACGCCGCGGCAACTGGTTTCCCGGATGGATGAGTATGTCATTGGGCAGGACTATACCAAAAAAGTGCTGGCGGTGGCGGTTTACAACCATTACAAACGTCTGGAACATGCTCGCTGCGGCACGGAAGATGTGGAGATTGGAAAGTCGAATATTCTGCTGATTGGGCCAACGGGTTCGGGGAAAACGCTCCTGGCCAGGACGCTGGCGAAGATTCTGAACGTTCCGTTTGCCATTGGTGATGCGACGACGTTGACCGAAGCGGGTTATGTGGGGGAAGATGTCGAGAATTTGTTGCTGAAATTGCTCTGCGCGGCAGATTTTGATGTGGAAGCGGCTCAGCGTGGAATTTTGTACATTGACGAAATTGACAAAATCGGGCGGACGACGCATAACGTCTCCATCACGCGCGATGTTTCCGGTGAAGGAGTTCAGCAGGCGTTATTGAAGATGTTGGAAGGGACGGTTGCCAACGTTCCGCCGAATGGTGGTCGGAAGCACCCGGAACAGCAGTTCATCCAGATCGATACGAGTAACATCCTCTTTATTTGCGGTGGGACGTTTGTCGGGCTGGAGGAGATTATCGAGCGGCGTTTGGGGAAGCGGACACTGGGATTCGGTCAGGTGGCACGTGGAGAAGAAACGTTTGAAAAAGGTTCCAACCTCTCACGGATTACGAGTGAAGATATTATTGAATATGGTTTGATTCCAGAATTTGTGGGACGTTTGCCGGTTATTGCGCCATTGTCGGATTTGAGTATTGAGAACATGGTTCGCGTTTTGAAAGAGCCGAAAAATTCGCTGGTGAAGCAGTACACACAATTGTTCGCGATGGACAATTCGGAATTGGTCTTCACGCCGGAGGCATTGGAGACGATTGCGCGGCTTGCCAGGGAGAAAAAGACCGGGGCGCGAGGTTTGCGAGCCATTATGGAAGAGGTGATGTTGGATATTCTTTTCGAGATGCCGGATCAGCCAACGGGAGTACGGTACGTCATTGACGAAGATGTCGTTCTGGGTCGCAGAAAGCTGTTTAATTTTGAGGAACATAAACGTCTGGCGTGATTCTGCGAGAAGGAATTTGGAAAAATGGAATGGAAAAAGTCCCCTGAGTTTCGGCTGAGGGGATTTTTTGTAGTGCGATGGATTTGTGAACACAAACAAAGGAGAGAGCATGCGTCGAAGGATATTCTTTGGCTTGTTTATTTTAGGTACAGTTTTTTCAGGAATTTTGTCTGCGGCAGAAGAGAAACCCTGCTTTAGCGGGATTTATCCTCACCTGGCCTATTTCAATCAGGAGGAGGAGTGCGGCACGGGAGCGGTCGTTCCGTGGGCGGGGAAATTGTGGGTCGTGACGTATGGTCCGCACAGTCCGTTTGGAAGCTCGGATAAATTGTACGAGATTGACACGCAATTAAATCGAACGATTCGCCCGGAGAGTATTGGCGGGACGCACGCGAATCGGATGATTCACCGCGAATCGCAACAGCTTTTTATTGGCTATCATGTTATCGACAAGAAGGGGAACGTTCGGACGATTCCGGTGAAGGATATGGTGGGGCGGCTGACGGGAAACGCACGCCATTTGACCGATCCAGCCAACCGGATTTACGTGGCGACGATGGAGGAAGGGTTTTACGATGTTGACGTTCATACGTTGGAGGTGAAAACGCTTTATTCCGACCCGCATAAAAAGGCTCCCGATTACAAAGATATTCTTCCCGGCTATCATGGGAAAGGGTTTTACTCGTCGCAGGGGCGGGTGGTTTACTCGAACAATGGCGAACAGTCGGAGGCGGCCAGGCGTTATCCCGAAACGGTGGCAGGGTGTCTGGCGTCGTGGGACGGGAAGGATTGGACGGTCGTTTTGCGGAACCAGTTCACCGAAGTGACCGGCCCGGGCGGCATTTACGGCAATGAGAACCCGGACGATCTCCTCTGGTCGCTTGGCTGGGATTATCGTTCGGTAATACTGATGGTCTTGGAGGATGGGAAGTGGACGAAATACCGCCTTCCGAAAGCGTCGCATTGTTATGATGGCGCTCACGGCTGGAACACGGAATGGCCGCGAATTCGGGAAATTGGCGAGGGGAACGACTACCTGATGACAATGCACGGCACGTTCTGGCGTTTTCCGAACGATTTTTCACCGCAAAAAGCGAGGGGGATCCGTCCGCGTTCGACGTATTTGAAAGTGATTGGGGATTTTTGTTTCTGGAACGGAAAAGTTGTGGCAGGGTGCGACGACACGGCGAAGAGTGAGTTTCTCAACAAGAGTCCGTTTAAGGGAACGCTGGCGGAACCGGGGCAGTCGAACTCCAATTTGTGGTTCATCGAGCCATCGCGACTGGACGATTTGGGGACGCCGTTCGGACGCGGCGCGGTCTGGTTTGAGGAGCCTGTCCGGGCGGAAACGTATAGCGACCCGTACCTCTTTGCGGGCTATGATTATCGTGGCGTACATCTGAAACACGACGCGGAAAAACCGGTTGTTTTCACATTCGAGGTGGATACCAAGGGGGATGGAACGTGGACGGAGCTGAAAAAAGTGGAGGTTTCGTACGCATTGTGGGTGGAATTTCCCGCGTCGGAGTCGGGGGAGTGGATTCGTGTGAAAGCCAACACCGAATTGCCGAAAGCGACCTGTTATTTCCAGTACAAAAATGCCGATTCCCGTCCGTTGGAAAATGACGCACGTTTCGATGGGTTGGCGATGCCCGGAGCGAGCGATTATCTGGGCGGACTTTTGTGGGTTCGTGCCGACAATCAGCGTCTGGCTTTCGTGAGTCAGCGAGTGACGGGAAATCAACTTGCGGAAGAGCGTTACTACGAATTGACGGAAGAAGCGAAACTGGTTCGAGCCAAGTGTCCTTACGAAGGGGGCGAAGCGGGGACGATTCGACGGATTCAGGAAAAAGTGGCGGTAAAAACGTTGCCGGAAACGGTTTATCGGGTGGACGACGCGAGTGTCGTTTGCGGATTTGAGGGGAAAGAGTATCGCCTGCCGTTTGGGTGTGAGAAAGTGGCACGTACGCAAGGAGTTTTGCCGTTGCGACTGGATCGGGAAGTGGCGACGGAACGGGATTTGTTCCACTGCGCGGGGACATTTTACGAACTCCCTGCCGTCAATGCGGGGGGAATGCCGAAAATTCGTCCGGTGGCGACGGATGGACGCTGGATTACCGACTACGCGTCGTATCGCGGCATGATGATTCTCGCCGGGCTGGACGTTTCGGTGCTGGAGAAGACGAACCTGCCGCACATCATCCGCAGTGAAGATGGGCACACGGCACTCTGGGCAGGGTGTATCGACGACCTGTGGAAGCTGGGAAAAGCGGTCGGCCATGGAGCCACCTGGAAAAAGTGTGCGGTGGCGGCACAAGAACCGTCGTTGCCATTCCTGATGACCGGTTTTGATAAAAAGTCGATGAAACTGATCAATCATGGGAAGGAAAACGTGACCATTGCTACGGAAATCGACCTTACCGGAACAGGCGTCTGGGTTCCGTACAAATCGTTTGAAGTTCCTGCCAACGGCGAAGTTTCCTACGAATTTCCGCAGGCGTTTCAGGCGTACTGGATTCGTACCGTGAGTGACCGCGACGCGGAATTGACGGCAGAATTTCGGTATTGGTGATAAAAAAGTATACTTTACTCACTTGAGTTTTTCGGATTCACTCTCCCAAGCCCCTCCCAGAGGCAGGGGCTTTTCTTTTGTTTTCCTGAAATTCAAAGTGGAAGGAGTATAAAATGCGGTATCGCATCTTCTGGCGGATGGATACTTTCCATGGTGGGAAGGGGGGAGACCGGCGAACTTCTGAAAAAATTTTACTTTTTTTGGCTTTTTCCATAAAAAATACTTGACAAGTGGAGTGGTGGGAGGTAAAATGAAAAAAGTATCCTCCTGGAAAGCGATTTTCAGCCAGCCCGGCGGATACTTGTCCATGATGTTGGAAAATGAGTCTGAGAAGGAGAGATACGATGTTCATTCATAGTTTTGCTAGTGTTAAAATAGCC
>JAUNBF010000161.1 GCA_030527185.1 Planctomycetia bacterium
GCCTTCTTTTCGTTGCAACGTCTTGGTATTACAGGAGTTATGTTGTGTGAACGGAGTTTTTGACGGATCGTTTCTAAGGAGCAACCTTTGTCACCACAAATTCGGCGTGGGCGGCGTTTGGAAGGGTGGCAACGTGAGGGGACGGAGATGCTTGAAATGACTGCCTCAAAATGTTGCGTTTCGTATTCCTGACCAGCTGACAAAACGGCGTTCATGTAGTTGCCATTCGCGTCGCAGACGAGGTGAATTTTGGTTCCGCAACTCCCTCCCGCGACCACCTTACGTAACGATTATAGGCCGACTTCCACTTCCCGCACCGTTCTGGCAAATCCCGCCACGGCGATCTGATTCCAAGAATCCCCTCAACACCATTGACATAAGTCCTTAAATCTAGCCACCTTCTGTCACATCCTCGATTCTTCTCCGGTCAAAATGGCTTGCTTTTTTCCCATTGTCCGTTCGTCAATCCGTGTCGTTCCATCTGACAACTTCTTCACCAAAGTTATCGACAATTTCTTAAATTTCACCGGTTTATTTTATACTCCTTCTCTTATAAAATTCCCCCCCAAGTTACCCTAACATTTTGACGATAAAATCATAATAGCACTCATTGACAAGAATTCAAGGTTGAAAGATGGAAAATTACGTATTATCAGAAAAAAATTGAGCGAATTGCGTCGCGAACACAAAAAAACGAAGGAAAAATGGTTGGCGGACAGGATCAAAGCGGTTTTTTTGCTTGGGAGCGGTCGGACTGTTAGCGATATGAGCGAAGCGACGGCGGCGGAGGTTCTGATGATGGATGAAAAGACCGTTCGCGGGCATTTTCAAACGTGGGAATCAGGCGGTATTGACGCGTTAAAACACCGGCTTTATCGTGGTCGAGTGGCGAGTTTGACGCAGGAACAAAAAAAAGAATTGTCGACCTGGTTGGACAAGAATTTGTGCTTGAATGTGAGTGTGATTTTGCGACACGTGGAAAAAACATACGGCGTGATTTTGTCGCGTTCACACATGTGCGGATTGTTACACAGCCTCGGTTTCGTGTATAAAAAACCGAAGCACGTGCCGGGAAAAGCGGACGTTGAAAAGCAAAAAAATTTTGCCGCGGAATACCGTCAACTCCTTGAAAACGCGGGCGAAAACGAGGTTTTTTACTTCGGCGACCGTTGCCATCCGCAGCACAACCACATTCCGGCGTACGGCTGGATTCGACGTGGCGTGGAGCGTGAACTGAAGTCGAATTGCTCCCGCCAGCACGTGAACATCAACGGCGTCATAAACATCGACACATTGGCGACTTACGTCACTTTTCCCAAAACGATCAACGCCCAAACGACGGTTAAACTTTTCAAAAAACGTATCTCACGTCACCACTCGAAAACCATCATCCATGTCTTCGTAGCCAATACAAAATATTACCATTCCAAACTTTTACGCGAATTTTTAAACCAAACCAAATTCGCCTTCATTTTTTACCCACCCATTCACCGAACCTCAATCCCATCAAGCACTTATGGCAATTTTTCCAGAAAAAAGTACTCCATAATCGCCATTTTTCTGAATTTTCCAACTTTTCCAGGAGTGCCGAAACTTTTTTCTCCGCCGAAAACGGTACTTCCCCAAACTACGCACGCTAGGCACTGTGCTTTCAATTTAAAATGACAAGAATATCCAAAATAAACCGGTGAAATTTAAGAAATTGCCGATAAATTTGATGAAGGAGTTATCAAATGGAACGACACGGATTGACGAACGAACAGTGGGAAAAAATCAGCCATTTTGGCCGGAATAAAATCGTGGATGTGGCAGAATGTGGCTAGATTTAAGGACTTATGTCAATGGTGTTGAAGAGATTGTTGGAACTGGATCGTCGTGGCGGGATTTGGTGGAATGGTAGGGGAAGTGGAAGTCGGTCTATAATCGTTACGTAAGGTGGTCGCGGGAGGGAGTTGCGGAATCAAAATTCACCTCGTCCGCGACGCGAATGGCAACTATATAAATGCTGTTTTGTCAGCTGGTCAGGAGTACGAAATGCAACATTTTGAAGCTGTCGTCGCGAGCATTTCCGTTTCTTCACGTCGCGGCCCTTCCAAACGCCGTCCACGCCGAATTTGCGGTGACAAAGGCTACTCCTCAGAAACCGTTCGCCAAATCTCCCGTTCACACAACATAACTCCTGTAATACCAAGACGTTGCAACGAAAAGAAGGCCAAACTTCCCTTTGATCGTGAACGTTACCAACTACGCAACATCATCGAACGTATCATCGCAAAAATCAAAGAGTTACGACGAATCGCCACCCGCTACGAAAAATTGTCACTCCATTACCTCGCGATGATTAAAATCGCCTTCATTAAAATATGGTTAAAAAAATATAAAAAATATTTGAAGCACAGTGCCTAGAAGACGCTGCCCGGAAAGCGCTCTTCCCCACGTATGTGGGGATGTTTCCCACTCAAGTTCTAAAAAATCAAGAGATTGATGCTCTTCCCCACGTATGTGGGGATGTTTCTATCGCGGCCATGGGTACACCTGAACCATCTCTCGAAACCTCTATAAAATACGGCTTTTCTGAAAGTCTAA
>JAUNBF010000162.1 GCA_030527185.1 Planctomycetia bacterium
GGCCGTATCATGGCGGGGAGAGTGAAAACGTGGTGGGGCAGGTTCTGGAGGGGGAATACCGCGAAAAAGTTTTCCTCGTCACGAAGTCGCCGGTGGTGGCGCTCCGAACGCCATCCGATTTCCAGAATATTCTGGATGAGCAGCTGCGGAAACTTCGGACAGACCGTATCGACATGTATCTGCTGCACAACCTGAACGGGCGACTGTGGAACAAGGTGCTGACACTGGATTTGATCAAGCGTCTGGAGGACGCGAAGCAGGCGGGAAAAATTCGGCACATCGGGTTTTCCATGCATGATAATTTTGATGTTTACCAAATGATTGTCGATCATTATCCCGATTGGGAGTTCAGCATGATTCAGCTGAATTATTTTGATGAAGAGATGCAGGCGGGGGTCAAAGGGCTTAAATATGGCGCCGAACGAGGACTGGGCATGGCGATCATGGAGCCGCTGCGGGGAGGTTTTTTGGTGAATCTTCCGAAAGAGGTCGCCGCGATTTTTCAGGGAGCTTCCGCGCAAAAATCTTATGTCGAATGGGCGTTTAACTACCTCTGGAACAAGCCGGAAGTGGCGATTTTGTTGAGTGGTATGGGAAGTATGAAAATGGTCGAAGAAAACGTCGCTCTTGCTGAAAAGGCGGAGGCGGGAATGCTCAGCGACGAGGACGCGCTGATTATTCAACAGGCCCAAAAACGCTTCCGGGAGTATGACATCGTTCCCTGTACGGGGTGCAATTATTGCATTCCGTGTCCGATGAACGTTGCCATTCCGAGAATTTTTGAAATTTACAATCAGTACCAGATGGGAGTCATTGATCTGGAAGAGGCCGTTAAGCGTTACCATAGTATATACTGGGGTTACGGAACCGTGGCGTCGGAGTGTTTCGACTGTTTCCGATGTGAGAAACATTGCCCGCAGAAGATTAAAATTGCCTCAGAACTGAAACCGATTCGTCAACTGCTGGAGGTGGAAAAATGAAATACGTGAAATCTTGTCGGAAGTATCGTATCGCCGCGGCGGTTGTGAGTTTCGGATTGATTCTGGGAGCGTTTTTCGGCGTACCGGGAACGGATTGGATGGCGAAAATCCAGCTCGGCCCGACGTTGACCGCCGTCCTGACCGGGGCGACGCTTTCCGCAGGCGTGATTCTGGCTGTAGGATTTGTCGTAACGGCATTGGTTGGAAGATTTTATTGTGCGGCGGTCTGCCCGCTCGGGATTTTTCAGGATTTCGTGAGTTGGCTCAGCCGGCGGAAAGAGTCCCTGAAATCGAACCTCCGATGGCTTCGGTACGGGATCGCGGCGGTGGCGTTGGGGTTGCTTTGCGGCGGCGGGGTGGCGGTTTTTCGGAACCTGGAACCGTACTCGATTTTCGGCTCGGCGCTGGCAACGCTCGTGCAACCGCAATCTGCAGTGTGGCTGGGAGCGTGGATTCCACTGGCGCTGGTGGCGGGGTTGGCAATCTGGAAACGGCGTGCCTTTTGCGTCACGATTTGCCCGGTCGGAACTCTTTTGGGTCTGGCCGCAAAGTACGCTCCGTGGCGGATTTCCATTCGATCGAAAGAATGTGTCGGTTGCGGGATGTGCGAAAAAGTTTGCCCGACCGGTTGCCTGGATGTCGCGACCCAAACTGTCGATAACGAACGATGTACTCGATGTTTGAACTGCGTTTCGGTCTGCCGAAAAGAGGCGATACGCCTGGGACGGTCAAGTTCCGAAACGAAATTGATTCCAGTGCTCGAAACGCCTTCTGAAACGAAGTCGGATGCGGCGCTTGAAACAAAATCCGAAACAAAATCCGAAATGAAATCGGCGCCGGGAAATGAAACAAATCTCGAAATGAAACTCGAAATGAAAACTGAAGCAAATCACGAAATGAAACATGAAAAGAAGTCCGAAGTCAGTCGTCGCGCGTTTTTGGGAGGCTCGGCAGGACTGGCTCTTCTGGCTGTGGGTGCACAACAGGGAATGGGCATGCTCTGTGCTGGAACCCAAACGTGTGCGGAAGGAAATTGGATTCTGCCGCCGGGAGCAGATTCTGCCATGAAGTTTTCCTGGAAGTGCGTTGATTGCGGATTGTGTTCGGCACGATGTCCGACCGGAGCGATTCAGCCGGCACAAAGCTGGAATTCGCTCGTTCATTTGAATTTGGATCGTGGTGTATGCGACCCTCAGTGTGATCTCTGTGCGACAGTCTGTCCTGCTCACGCGCTGCGTCCGATGAACGTTGCGCAAAAACAAGAGTGGCAGATTGCCCGCGTAAAATACGACCCGCAATGGTGCGTTGCGGTTCAGGAACAGGACAAGTGCGCGAAATGTGCCGACATCTGTCCCACGGGAGCGGTGGTGATTCAGATTTCGCCGACCGGATTCCATGTTCCGCGTTTTAATCCAGAACTTTGCATCGGTTGCGGACAGTGCCGGAGCGTCTGTCTCGGAACGCCGCAAAAGGCGATCGAAATCGAGCCCATTTCCCGACAACAGGCGATTTGCGATTCGTCGGACTCTTTCCGGAAAGCGATCCGTCAAATTCGTTCAGGAGAAGCGAAGTGCGT
>JAUNBF010000097.1 GCA_030527185.1 Planctomycetia bacterium
GAACCCTTAAACCGTCGTTCCCGCAAGCCGTAACCACATGACAATCCAGTCGCAAGCCGTTGAATTTCAACACCTTACCAAATTTTCCGATACGCGAATGGATGGGAAAAAATCCGTTTGAAATTCTCAAAGGTGGCGAATCCGTAAACCCCGATAAAATGGAGTACGTTCCGATAGAAAAGGTTTTGCGTGTGATGGAATATTCCCCCTTAAAATGGCGGGTTCTCCTCGCCCTTGTGCGTTTCTGCGGCATTCGTGGAGTGTCGGAGGTTCACCGTATGGAATGGTCGGACATCCACTGGAGCAGCCCCGAAGAACCCGGCTGGATTTCCATTCGTGCTGGCAAAAACAAACGCCACGGCCGCCGTTTCCGCATGGTGCCCCTCTCCCCCATCGTGGAACAAGTCCTCTCCGACTTCCACCGAAACCCAACCCCGCCTTTTCCCCGGTATGAAACCCAAACAAAATTTTTCCGTAATGACAGAAAAGTTGGTTGTACGTACCCTTGGTAACTGCTGGCTGAACCCGTGATACAACCTGCGGAAATCGTTCTGCTGCGACCTTCTCCCCGTTGTGAAGGACATTAGAACCTATGAAACCATAACAGATCATTCCTATGCTGTGGCCGTGAAACACTACCAGATAATGACCAAAGGCCGCAACCTCAAAGGAATCGAAGAAGCCGCCTCCCTCTTCTCCAACATCCCCCTTCCCTCCGAACCCACCCCAAAACCCTCCCCGGAACAACGGGGGCATAAACGGGGGTATGACGGGGGTATAAATAGGGGTGCGCAATGCGTTGCAAATAATTGCAAGGAAAAGAACGAATCTTCGCAAGTGCTTGAAAATAGGGGATTTGTGCGCACAAAAAAACCGGCCTGCGTTTCTTTGCAAACCGGTGAACTACCCCGTGTAGGACTCGAACCTATGACCCGCTGATTAAGAGTCAGCTGCTCTACCAACTGAGCTAACGGGGCGTGTTTGAGACTCTCAAACTGGAAGGTATTATAACTCTTTTTGTGTTTTTCACAAGTGGGAGGGGAAAAAGATATATGAAAAAATGTGGTGGGGAAAGTGACGTGGCGGGATGAAATTGGCGTTTTGTTCTTTTTGTGCCAGATATGCGGATTTTTTGGAATATTCTCTTAATACCTGATGAATTTTTGCCGAAAAGAAAAAAATGGCTCTTGATAAAAAGAGTTTGGGATTTTTTGAAAGAATGAGATTGAGGTTTACGATGATACGTCCCGTTTCAGCGATGATCCTTTGGGCTGCGGTGGTAGTTTTATGGGTTCCAAGTGTGGAAGCACAACGACTACGGCGTGCGGTGGTTTCCGATGTCCCTGGGATTTCTCAGGTGCCGACGGCGGGAAGTCCAGAAGCATTGGCTCCTGCTTATAATGGTTCCTGGGGGAAGAATTACAGTTCTCAGGACTGGAATCGTTTTTACCACTATCCATACATTTATTATCCGCACAATTTTTATCCGGCGGAGTATTATCGCAGTGCGGATAATCTCTACCGACGGTATCCCAAAGAAATGAGGATACCCATTTATGATAAGAAAAATTATAATTACTATGCGGAACCCAAACCGTATCACCAGGGATTCCATTATCTGATCGACGTTTTTTAACCACGAATTTTCCAGGCGGAACACTGGGAATTGTTCTGTCTGGGCTTTGCTGTGGGAGGCTGAAAAAAGTCGTGAAAGATAGAGGGTTGGTTGTGAAAACGGTTGTTTCGCCATGCAGTCTATATTTTCTCATGCCCGGCAAGTGGATGGAACCGCTCGTCGGGCTTTTCCACCAATACCTGGTACTCGGTACGACCGGGAGTAGTTCGCACAGTAATATTCTGTATTCTTTTTTCGCTGTTCATTGGTGGCAGGCTGAGTAATATGCGGCAAGCTGTTCAGGCAACAAGTTGCTCCATTAATCATCCATCATTATTTTGTTATTTTCGTTGGGAGGGGCGAGGCAGTTGAGGAAGGTTCCAACCCAGTCGGATTTTCCTGGGAATTGGTAGCGGAGGTAGTGTTCAGAGGTTCCGGTGACGTATTGGGTTTGCGGGTTCCAGGTTTCGACGAGGACTTGAATTTTTTTTCCAGTTTGTTGCTGAAGGAAGCGGTCGTGGAGGTTTTTCTCGATTTGAGCGAGATATTGAACACGGCGTTGTTTTTCAATCTGGGGAATTTGTCCATGCAGGCTGGCGGCAGGTGTTCCGGGGCGGGGACTGTAGGGGAAAATATGGATTTTGGAGAAGCCGATTTGCTGTACCACGTCGCAGGTTTCGAGGAATTCGGTTTCTGTTTCTCCGGGAAATCCAACAATGACATCGGTGGTCAGGGCAACTCCGGGAAGGGATTTTTGGGCAGCCCAGCACCGTTCGAGATATTGTTCGACCGTTCCAGGACGGTTCATGCGCTGATGGACGGTGGGGGAGCCGCTTTGCATGGAAAGATGGAGGTGGGGGCAGATTTTTTCTGAAAATTGAGCCATCGTTGCCAACAGTTCGTCGGAAGCTTCATGAGCTTCGAGACTGGAAATGCGGATTCGGAAGGGTTGGGGGAAAGGGAGTTGCGCCAGCGATGCCAAAAGGGTGGGAAGGCTGGGTTGGTGGGAAGAAAGAGGTTGTTTTTGCCAGTGAAGTTCCCGGCGGCTGCGGATGTTTTGGCCGTAATAACCGAGGTGGATGCCAGTGAGGACGAGTTCCCGATAGCCCCGGCAGAGAAGTCCTTCCGCTTCGGCCAGCACTTCTTCCGGCGGGACGCTGGAAAGTTCGCGGCGGAGATACGGAATGAGACAATAGGTGCAGAATTGTTGACAGCCATCCTGAATTTTCAGGTAAGCCCGGTGTCGTGAGCCGAATTGTCGCAGGCCGGTTTCGAGCTGGTTGGCCACGGTTTCCTGCGGAATGCCGAGCGTTTGGAGGAGTTCAGCCACACGATTTCCGCCGGTTTTGGTCCCGGTAATGGGATGAACGATCTTGTCGAGATTCTCCCAGGTGGAGGGGGAACGCGTGACGGAGCAGCCGAAAACGTAGACTTTCTGGGGAGTAAAGCGTCGGATGATTTGTCGCGTGAGTTTACGGGACTTGGCTTCGGATTCCTGCGTGACGGCACAGGTATTGACAATAGCCAGATTCAAAGGTTCGGAGAGGGAACTTTGCCAGAGGGAATAGCCGTTCTGGAGGAGTACCTGGCGAATTTGTTCGCTTTCGTACTGGTTGACTTTGCAGCCGAGTGTATGGATTTGGAAAGTCTTTTTCATAAAAATTTTTCAGGGAAAGGCAGCCGGTTTATTTTTCTCAATCGAAACAATCGCGCTCTTCGGAATGATTGTCAACGTCGTTTGGGAAAAGTACGAAAAACCTTAATAGGTGACGTAGCGAATATAATTTTTAGCAGAGAGTCCGAAATATTGCAAGGAGAGGGTTTCATGTCGATTCGTTTGGTTTTAGGTTGGCTGGGATTTTTTTGCCTCTTGTCCGTGGTGGTGATAGCCAGTCTTCTTTTTTTAGCGTATCAAGATTCCCGGCGTCTTTCCGCGACCGTTACGGTCATGATGGAAAACGATCTGGCCGCGCTGGAACATTTTCTGGAAGAAGCGGACAGTGCGACGCCATGCTGGAAAGATTACCTGGCATTGGAGGATTGGAAGGCCTGTCTGACAAAAGCGCGTCAACCTTCGGGGTTTTATGGTTGCCGCGACCTTTTACAGGTTTTCCTGATTCGGTTGGAGGAGTCGGAAGGGGTGACAAACTATCCTCCGATGATGGCATTTCGGGATTCTTTTGCTGCTTTTATGGAAGATCAATCTTCCCCCTGGACGCCGATTCGGGTGCTGAGGAATCCGATTCGGGATTTTGTCCTGCGTCGAGCGGAAAAGAGTACGAAAATGGTGGCGATTCAGGAGCCTGAGCAAGATAAACCGAAAAAGACCGCTTTTCGCACCTACTCCCCGCAGCCCTTCCCGCAAACTTCTCCCCAAGCTTCTCTTTCCCGACAAATCCATACTTCTTTTGCTGCCGCAAGTTCTCGCAAGGGGAGCGATTCCCCGTCGCTGGCACGGATTCTCGAAAAAGATGTTCTTCCGACAAGCCGGGAGGTAATACTGGCCGCCAACACGGCTGAAACGAAGCGCGGAGAGGGGATGGTGGAATGGGATTTACCGGAATTGCCGAAAGTGGCGAAACGTTGGGAAGCGACGCTCCAGCAACCTCAGCCGGAAACGCTCTGGACAGGTATTTCGGACGATGCGGTGGCCCGATCGCCATTCTTGCAGACAGCACGTGGGTGGATGGAGGTTTCGGACAAATTCACCCTTCCGGGAGAAAAAGAGTTGACTTTTTCGTTAGCCAATGTAACGGAGAAGATGGATGCGTTGGTTGCCATGCTGCACCCCGACCCCGCACGGGAAGCGGGCTGGAAACGGGCATTGGCCTGGGAGTCGCTGGAAAAGGGGATTCAGAAACGTCCGGTAGATTTGGCAGAGATGAAAAAGAGCTACGATCGATTCACCATCGGTGTGGTGGGGCTGGAACTGGAACGTTTTGCGCAGTTGCGGGAAGCGATTGGGGATTATCTCACCCAGGCAACCTTGGCGCAACAGTCCGATCTGGCAAAAGAGCGGTATGAAAAAGTGTCCCAAACGTTGGCGGCTTTGCTGGTGGAAGCGCACCAAAAACCGACAGCCGAAGTACAGCGTTCGGTGGAGGCGTGCCTGCGCTGGATGCGGCAGATGGGTCAGGCTTCCGAATGGGTAACGAAGACCAAATCGCTCTGGAGCGCTCCGAATTTCAGCATGACGGTGCGGCAAAGTCTGTTCGAGAAGTATGGTTCGCAGGACATTGTGGAACGGCAAAATATCCGGGAAACGATTCTCAACGCCAACATTCAGGGAACGGCAGATTTTGTCGGAACGTTGGAAATCAAGCCGATTCCGAACGACGAACGGATTCAACTGGGCGTTTTTCTCAGTGGCGAGTCGAATGGTCATTCCAATGCCTATTCCGGCCCTGCGGTAATACGAAACCGAACGCATAGTACCATTTGGGGCGAAAAGAATATCTTTATCGACGGACGTGGACTGGAAACTTCGGCGGCTCAGGCGAAAATTCAGACGAAATCACAACTTTTGAATGTGGCGGATGCCTACGGACGACGAATGGTGCAGAATATCGCCACCCGCAAAGCCTACGAACAGCGTGCCCAATCCGAGCAGATTGCCAGTGCCCGCCACGAAGCCCGTCTGCGGCAGCGTCTGAACAGCAGCATCGACCCGGTTTTGCGGCAGTGGAATGAAAAGCTGAACTACAGCACGAAGTCGCAATTGGAACCTCGCGGTCTGTTGCCGGAAAGTTCGCAGATGTGGTCGGACGAGCAGGGAATCTACCTCCTGGCATCACTGGCCGGAAACGATGGACTGTTGGCTCCCGGTTGCGCTCCGGCCTGGGAAAAAGCCAGCGATGTTCAGATTTCGATCCATGAAACCGCCTTCCAGAACTTTGTGGGAAGTTTCTTCTCCGGCCTGATTCTGGATGCCCATGCGCGTCAGGTCATGCGAACGACCGCTCCGAAGATGATTCGGGAAGGAATCGAAAAGGCAGAACAGCAAAATGCGGATACGGACGACGATCCGCAAAACGATGCCTGGGGAATCCACTTCCCGCACTACTGGCCCGCGGTGGCGACGTTTGCGGATGGCAAAATCCACGTGACTATCCATGCCAGGCAACTTCAGGGAAAGGAAAAAGATTATCCCGCACTCGATATTCATATCGTCTATCAGATCGAAAATCGAGAAGGTCGGATTTTCCTCGTTCGTGAAGGGATGTTGGATATTCTGCCCCCCGATTTCAACCCGGAAAAAGAGAAGCGGCTCCCGACCAATGTGGTCAGCCTCCGTCGGGTGATGAATCGGCGTCTGGAAAAAGTTTTGCCCAAAGAA
This sequence comes from Planctomycetia bacterium, assembly GCA_030527185.1. Classification (GTDB taxonomy): domain Bacteria; phylum Planctomycetota; class Planctomycetia; order Pirellulales; family Thermoguttaceae; genus RGIG3701. The sequence continues at coordinate 5,952 of JAUNBF010000097.1, forward strand.
GTGGTGTTGGAAGATGTCCTGCTGAAACGGGAAGGTTCGCAACTGAAACGGAATCTCATCCTGATTCCCGAAACGATGTCGTCTCAGGATGGATGGCTGCAAATTGGCTGTCAGATTTCCGAACTCCACTGTCCCCCCGCCACAAACCCCATCCGCTCTCCGCTAACCCGACCATGATTGAGGGGTATGGCGTTTGCCGGGGTGGCTGGAAGTGGAAATCCCCCCGGCGGGCGGCACAGGAACTTCTCTGAAAAGGAAAAGAATGCCTCCCTCTCCACCATGACAAATTTATACTCCATCCACTTGAGTTTTTCGGATTCGCTCCACAAAGCCCCTCCCTTTGGGAGGGGTGGTAGCCGTTAGGCTACCGGGGTGGGCAGGGTGGAATAACAAAGGAGCGTTCTATCGTAATTTGCCCAATAGAACGTCGTTCTGCCATTTCACCAACCCACCCCCCGCCCTGTCGGGCGTACCCCTCCCAAAGGTAGGGGCTTTCTTTTCGTTTTCCTGAAATTCAAAGTGGAAGGAGTATAATACGACTCTAGAGCACTTCTAAAAAACATCCTTACAATTTTATTTCTTCCCCAAGATAAATCCCTATTGAAAAAAGTCTCATCCCAAATTCCTGTATCTGCAGATGAGATTTTACTTCCATCTCTATCTTCTGCGAAAACTCTCCTACGCTGTCAACCTCTCCACCGATGTTGTCAAAATGCCAAACGTAGTAAACAAATTCCAGAAATGCTCTAGAGATGGGAGGAATCGTCTTCCGAAACCTCCTTTTTTTGCCGTTCCGAGTAGATTTTTCGCACCGTTTCCACCATTTCTTCGTCCCGCAGTCGCGCAGCACGACCCGCAGAGGCTATCGCATCGTAAATCGCCAGAAAAACAAGCCAGACAAGCAGGAATAAAATCCCATAAATCAGAAAAACGCTTTTTGGCAAAGAGTACGGTGCCAGCCAGACCGAAAGTGGCAAAAGAAGCCCTAAAAAAACCAATATTCCACTGATAATCGTCCGGCGGGAGTACCGATGACGCTGAAAAAGGTACTCTTCCCGTTCCTCCAGCGTTTGACGTGATGGCGACGTTTTCAAAAATTCCCGCCATTGCGACAGGTGCCAGGAATAACTCCACACCCCTGCCAGAATACAAACCATTCCCAAAATCCAGACGCTTGTCATCACACTCTCCAAGAATTGATAATGGTTCATGGGGTTGAGGTGACGTAGTTCCAGAAAAAACGTTTTTTCCAGAACTACGCCTACATTGTGTTCCCGGTATCTATCAAGGAATTCTCAATTATCAATTATCAATTCTTCCAGCGTTTCCGAGTTCTGCGCGGTTAGTGATTTCGTAATCGTCCTGGGCGGCATTGCGAAATACCGGTTTGCGAAAGGCAGAATGGAGGTCGTTGCCAGTCAGACGCTGGTATTCCGCAAAATCGACACTTCCTTGCTCTCCCTTCCAACGGAAAAGGGGTTGTTTTTCAGGATTTTCCCCTTCCTGCCAGAAAATATTGTGGTCGCAGTGGAATTCGTTCAGCCGCGGATTGACAAAATCAATCATGTGGTTGGCCGCGTTGCAAAAGAGGTTGTGACGGTAAATAATCCGATGTTTTTCAGGATTGAATCCGTACGCCAGCAAGTGCGTTCCACGAATGTCGGGACGCTGAACGTGACTCCACCCGAACCCGGAATCGACGCAGGTATTGTTCTCGAAAACCAGGCCGTCAATCTCTGCTTTGGGGTTGGTGAACCAGATTTCATACGCCTGTTCGCAGCGAAAAACGGTATTTTGCCGCCAGACAACATTCTCCACCCGGCAAGGGTCGGGGCCTTGATTGCTCATGGCGACATCGTAAACCTGCCAGAAACGGCATTGTTCCACCAGACAGTCTTTGGCCGCACACCAGAATTCGATTCCATTGCCGTAGCGAGTCGGACGACCGTTGCGGACGTAAAGCAACCCACCGCCAATCCAGCCAAAGTCGCACCGACGGATCGTCACATCCTCGGCAGACGCTCCGTTGGCACCATGAGCGGCGGTGTACATCCCTGCCAACCCATCGATAACCAGATGTTTCTGGGCGCCAAACTGGAAAATGCCGTGCCGCAGAGCCGCTTCCATTTCGGAGTAGACTTCCGATGGATTTTGCGCGGAGCGGAAATAAATCGTGCGATTTTCGCTGTCAAAATAGAAATCGGCCTCGTTTTCCAGCGTCTCGATCGACCATTTCTTGAATCCGGCAAATTTTTTCGTCTCCCCTTTCTTCGTCAGGATGATATTTCCAACATCCGCATCGAAGTTCAAGCCTTCCCACTCCGCCAGAGACGCTCCCAACGGCACAAAAGAAAATGTACAGTCCGACGGAATACTTGTTCCGAGAAAAAATGTCACCCGGCCATCATTCACTTCCTCGAACGTATTGTGCGTTTGGAAATAAATTGCAAATTCCTGCCATTCCTCAGTCACTTTCACGGAATGGGTGCCACTGGCGTACGCATTCCAAGGATGGGCAGCCTTCATCAGAGAAATGTGATTCATGACAAATGGCTTCGTCGCTTTGGCGCGGAACCGGAAAACAATCCCCTGATTCCCCACCAACGGAAAAGCGGAATTCGTGAACTGAATCTGCGGTGCCGTTTTTCCTGTCTGTTCCACATGCAGCGTATAAACCGCTTCGCCTGCCTCGTTACGATTCTGCGTGAGTTTGGCCTGAACCTCCCCTTCCCGGTACAAATGCCAGTCCCGAGGCGCGAAAGTTTCCAATTTTCCCAGAATCATCTGCTTGCCAGGAACGGTTCTCCAGAGGTTTTCGCCTGCTTTTTCCCAGTACTTGGCGGGGCAAATATCCAGACTTCGACGAAATTCCGGTTTGGCACCTTCGCCGTAGGAAGTGTAGGTAATTGGCTCGTTTTCCGCACCGCTCTGGCAGCGAATCGACTCCCGCCACATCTGTCCAGAGCGAAATCGGACCGTATCACCCGGTTCCAGCTTCGCCCGATTCACCCGTGCCACACTCTGCCACGCTTCTTGCGGGGAGGTGCCGGAAAAGGTGTCCCGCCCATTTTGAGCATCGACGTAATATTCCGCACTCCAACCCCAGACACACATTCCCAGAAGAAAAACGACACTCGCTATTATTCGCATTACATCCTCAACTTTCCTCAGACGCCAATCACTAACCACTAACCATTAATCATTATTTGAATTTGGTTTTCCAAATCGGCGACGTTTTCCAAAACGTGGTTTGGATTAACACGTCGGAGTCCTTCCGTATCCGCGCCTGGTGCCCACGCTGCGGAAAGAGACAAAACGCCCGCCTCGCGACAGGCCGCGACATCGGAAACGGCGTCGCCAACGTAACAAAACTCCTCCGGCTGCAAGTGGTACTTCTTCAGGAGCGTGGTGATATGCTCCCCTTTGTTCAGCCGTTCTTCCGTTCCGACGCAGATTTCCTCAAACGCCTCCGTCAGACCAAGTTTCCGCAATGTCATGTCACAACTCCGACGACCTTTTCCGGTAATCAGGACTTTGCGGATTCCGTTTTGCTCCAACAGTTGAAAAATTTCCAAAATTCCGGGAAAAAGAGCCACGCCATCTTCCAACAGGGCTTCGTAATGCCGGTGGAAATCCTCGTCGGCCTTTTCCCACGCTTCTCCCACCACCATCTTCACCAGACCCGTTTCACTCAAACCGAAAAGGGAGAAAATCTCCTCGTCGCTCAGACGCTTTTTCCAGTAAGGCATCATCGCCCGGCGAAACGCTTCCACACACATCGGCACCGTGTCGCACATCGTTCCGTCCATGTCCCAACCCATCATTTTCAACATGAGGCACTCCCACTGTTTTTCGGAAAATTTATTTTGTTCTGGAAAAGACCTACTTCTAAAGTATTCCATGAGACCACGTTTTGTCAAGGGGTCGCGGGAAAAAAGAAAATACACCGCCATGGAGACCCCCGCCATCTGCTGGAAAAAGCGGTATACCTTTGCAGAAACGGGAGAATGGATATAATAGAAGAAGATTATGTTGGATGAAAATTTTCGTAGTGGGAAGGAGAAGTTGGCAATGGCGATAGGAAGAAACGGTCTTTGGGGAATGGTGATTCTGCTGGGACTTTACGGGATGGGAGGAGCGTCCGCTCTGGCTGAGGAAGGGAATGGGAAGGAAGAGGAAAAAGGGTGGATTTCGCTCTTCAACGGCAAAGACCTGGATGGCTGGAAGATTCCGCAGTTTGGTGGCGAGGGGGAAGTGACGGTCGAAAATGGCTGCATGAAAATCGGCATGGGAGTGATGGTTTCAGGAGCGGTTTACACAAAAACGTTTCCCAAAAACAATTACGAACTCCAGTGGGAGGCCAACCGAACGCTCGGCAACGACTTTTTCGGCTCCCTGACGTTTCCCATCGGCGAGGAATTTGCCACGTTCATCACCGGTGGTTGGGGCGGGGGCGTGTTTGGCATCTCCTGCATCGACGGGATGGACGCTTCCGAAAACGATACCATGCAACTGATTGCGACGAAAAGCGAAAAATGGTACACTTTCCGCGTTCGCGTGACGGATGACAAGGTGGAATGTTTCGTGGATGGCAAGAAAATCATCGACCGCAGTCGGGATGGAGCGACGTTCAAAACGCGCTTTGAAGTGGAATATTCCGAACCGTTGGGCATTCTGACGTACTGTTGCGAAGCCCTGATTAAAAATATCCGTTACCGAAACCTTTAGAAACCGTCTCGGCGAGGAAGGAACAATTCATGGAACGTCCCAGTATGCGCAACGTGGTTCTGGCTCCCTACGCACCTGTGAAAAAAGCGGAGGAGACGGAAGAGTCTGCCCCGAAGAATTTTTTGCTGGAAGACCCAGAGGGCTTTGCTCCACCGTTGGTGGTTCCGGTTCCACTTGCCGTTCTCATATCGCTGATGGACGGGGAGCGAACGCGGGAGGAAATCTGCCGGGAATTTGGCGAAGCTATGGGGCAAACGCTCGAATTGGACGAATTGAACCAGATTGTCGACCATTTCAATTCGTTGTGGTATCTCGACAGTCCTGAATTTGCGGCTTTTTTGCGGGAAGAGATGGCGACTTTCCAGGCGGCGGAAAACCGTCCGGCACGGATGGCGGGAGGAGGGTATCCCGAGACGGCCGAGAAACTGAAGACCTGTCTGGACAAACTCCTCACGTTGCCGCCGAAAATTCTGGCCGCGGACGGCGAGGAAGAGACGCTCGAAAATCAGTTTCCCCCCAATGTCGAAGGGATGATTTTGCCACACATCGACTACGACCGGGGAGGCGTGGCGTATGGTTGGGGAGGTCTTGCTCTTCGGGATCATTGCGACGCGGATACGTTTCTGATTCTTGGAACGTGCCACAATCCGATGCGTGAGAAATTCGCCCTGACCACGAAGAGTTTTGAAACGCCTCTGGGACTGCTGGAGACGGACAAATCTTTTGTGGAGGAGCTGGATCGACGTTTTCAGAAAAAGTATGCCAAACGGGATGAAAAAAAGGAGTCGGTCGATCTTTTTGCCGACGAATTTGTCCATCGGGACGAACATTCCATCGAATTTGCCGCCGTTCTTCTGAAATATCTGGAGAACCAAACGGGGAGGAAACTGCGTATTGTACCGGTGTTGATGAATTCTTTCGTTCCGTTCCTGGCCGATCAGGAGGTGGAGGAACCTTGTGAAAATGAGGTTGTCGGCACGTTTCTCAAAACGCTTGCGGAAATGCTGGCCCAAGAACAAAAACGTGACGGTGGCCGAAAAATAGCCATTCTCGCCTCTGCCGATCTCTCCCACGTCGGGCCGATGTTCGGATCTCCAGAACCGGTGGATGTGGCGGGGCAGGATCAGATTGGCAAGGACGACATGTTTATGATGTTTGCCATGATGTATGGTAGCGCGAAAGATTTCTGGAAGGAGATTGTCCGCACCGACGACGCGAATCAGCTCTGCGGCATTGCTCCGATTTACACATTGTTAAAACTGTTGAACAGAAAAGCGCAGGGAAATTTGCTCAGCTACGAACAATCAATCGACGAGGAGACGGGAAGCTGCGTCTCGTTCGCGACCATTGTTTATGGCCGGGATTTTCCGTGAGACAAGGCAGGACGCGACTTTTCAACAGGATATAGGGAACCTTCTTTTAGAAAGTATTAAAAAAGTATAAAAAATGGCACACGATTTTTATGAGACGCTGGGTGTTGGCCGAAATGCCACGAAAGAGGAGATAGGGAAAGCCTACCGTGCCATGGCGCGGAAGTACCATCCCGACCTCCATCCCGACGACAAGACGGCCAGCAAGAAATTTCAGGAAGTTCAGGAGGCATTCGACTGCCTGAACGACGAAAAAAAGCGAAAACTGTACGACCAGTACGGCGCCGATTACGAACATATCCAGGAAGGGGGCTTTCCGGGAGGGGGAGGCCGGGGAAGTTCCCGTAGTTCCCGCACACGCCAGAACTGGACACCTCCTGGCGGGACGGGGCAGTGGCAACATTTCAGCTTCGAGGACATGTTCGGCGCTGGTGGTGCCGGAGCCAGCGAAGGCTTTGACCCACGAACCATTTTCGGCGATTTTGGGGGTGATTTTCCCAACGATTTTCGTGGTGGTTCGACACGTCGTCGCCGAGCGCCCACCAAAGGAAGCGACATTGTTCACGACATCACCATCCCTTTCACGAAATCGATTCTGGGTGGTGAGGAGAGTGTGGGGATTCAGGAAACTTCCGGCGTTGTGAAAACGGTCACGGCCAAAATCCCGCCGGGAATTGAGGATGGCAAGAAACTCCGGCTCCGAGGGCTGGGGGAAGCCTCTCCCAATGGTGGCCAGCCGGGCGACCTGGTTTTGGTGGTGCGCATCACCCCTCATCCATCGTTTACGCGACAGGGAAACAACCTCCTTTTGCGACTTCCCGTGACGATTTCCGAAGCGGTTCTGGGGGCGAAAGTCTCCATTCCCACTCCCCGAGGGGAAGGTGTTTTGAACATCCCGCCGGGAACTTCCAGTGGCAAGAAACTGCGTGTGAAAGGGTGTGGCGTGCCGGGAAAAGGGGGGAATGGCGATTTGCTGGTGGAGATTTTGATCAATGCTCCCACGAAAATTTCCGAGGAGGAAGCGGAGGTTTTACGACGATTGGATCAGAATTATCAGGGGAATTTGCGCAGTGGGATTGCGTGGAAAGAGAATATTCCTTAAGAGGCTGAGGAAAGGAAGTACGGAACCCGTATAGCACGGAGAAGATATGAAGAGATGGTCTCCTTTACTACTGATTTTCCTGTTGGCACTCCTTCCGCGACTGTTGGTGATGGCATTTTTTCCGGCTGACCGTCTGGAGATTGTCGATGAAATTCACTATCATGAATTGGCTGTTGCGTTACAGGAGAGTGGTTGTTATGCGACGGAAGGGAAGTTGGATTCGCTCCGTCCACCGTTGTATCCATGGCTGGTGTCGAAGGTTTATGGCCTGTTTGGTGTGGGGAATTACCGTGCGGTTTGGGGGGTTCAGATTCTCCTTTCGCTGGCGACCATGGTCGCGGTATGGGGCTGGACGCGGGAGTGGCGGGGATGGCTCTCCGAGCGTGCGTCGTTGGGAGTGACGGCCGCGGTGGGTTTTTATCCCTCGCTGGTGGGAGAGAATTTTCTGTTGCTGACGGAAACGCTCTTTACATTTTGGCTGGTGCTGGTACTGTGGAGTGCGACGCGGTTTTTTCGCACGCAATCGCTTTACGCGGCAGCTTTTTGTGGTGTCTGGATTGGGCTGGGGGCATTGACGCGGAGTATTCTGTGGCTTTCACCGATACCGTTTTTTGGCTTTATTCTTCTCTGGCCGTCGGGGATTTCCTGGCCGCGTCGGGTACTTGGCGGTGGGTTGATGGTGTTGTTTGCCACGGTGGTCATGTTGCCGTGGATGGTTCGGAACACAAAAGTTCAGGAGACCTGGACGGCCATCGACTGCATGAGTGGTCGGAATCTGATGATGGGCAATTACGAGTACACACCGCTCTATCGAGCGTGGGATGCCATCAGCATAAAATTTCCGCGTGACTGGTATGGAGTTTTGAATGAAGATTATCAACAACGAACCGGAAAGATGATTCATTCCCTGACGCAGGGTGAGAAAGACCGTTTGGCGGGGGAGTATGCGAAACGTTACATGACATCCCATCCGGGGCAGACGTTGCGGCGGACGTTGGTGAAGATGCTCTGTTTCTGGCAGTTGGAGCGTTCCATTCCGGCGGGGATTCTGGACGGATTCTGGGGGTTTTCGGAATGTGGCTGGCAGAAAGGGGCATTTCTGGGAGTGGCTCTGGTCATCAATCTGGCGTACGTGGGGTTGTTTTTCAGTGCCCTGGCGGGAATCGGGACATTTTCGTACCCACGGCAGGAAGAAAATCGGTTTTTCGGGACAGCTTTCGCGTTTTACGTCTGCGTCCTTCTTTATTTTTGGGGACTTCATTCGTTGGTTTTTTCCCACGAACGGTACCATTTGCCGTTGGTTCCGATTTTGGCTTTCCTGGGAGGCCTTTTTTGGAGTCGTTGGGACGAGAATCTGGCAAAGTTGCGAAAAAATCGACTTCGCGGAGGAGTATTCGTCGGTGTGGGAACGATTTTTGCCCTTTTCTGGCTGATAGAAATGGCGTTTGTAA
>JAUNBF010000163.1 GCA_030527185.1 Planctomycetia bacterium
AAAACGGCTTTGATTTTGTCCGCCAACCATTTTTCCTTCGCTTTTTTGTGCGCGTGGCATAATTTTTTCAATTTCATTCTGATAATCGATAATTTTCCATCTTCCGACCTTGACTCCATTTGCAAAGCGTGGTATACTGATCTTATCGTCAAACAGTCCGTGTGACTTTTGCGGGAATTTTATTGGAGAAGGAGCATAAATCCGACGACGGAAGGAACGCCGCAAGGCGGGTCTCGTATATTTGACGAAATTTGACCGGGAACTGGAAAAACGCGGTCACAAATTTGTCCGATATGCCGACGATTGTAACATTTACGTCAAAAGGCAGCGTGCCGCAGAACGAGTGATGGTCAGTGCGATGACGTTCCTTGAAAAACGTCTTCGCCTGACCGTGAATCGAACGAATAGCCAAATCGGAAGTCGGACGCGGCTTAAATTTCTGGGATTTTGCTTTGGAAAATTGGCGAGAAGTCGGGGATTCGCGTACATGAAAAGTCTGTGTAGCGTTTGAAAATTTGAGTTCGCTCAATCACCCGGCGAAATCGCGGAAGGTTGATATTTCAGATATTTGTAATACTTCGCGTTGAAATTTTCGTTTCCGTCCGCCGTTGGAGCTTGCGCACCACGGCTCGCAAAGCGACGCGTAAAACGGGAATTTTAATGGAGAGCGGGTATAAAGAATTACGGACATATACGATTGGTTGGCTTGGTTACTACCGCATCGCGTTGTTGAAAACGCTTCTTTCGAAGTTGGATCCGTGGATTCGGCATGTCTCCGTCGTTTCCAGTGGAAACAGTGGAACCGCGTGCGTTTACGCTACGAAAATCATCTTCGACTTGGAGCGTCCCTCACTAACGCCTGGACAACGGCAAATACCCGCCGAGGTCTCTGGTGGACGACCAGCACAGCCACGATTCATGCGGTCTTAAGCAATGAATATCCTGAGAAATTGGGATTTGATTCGCTCTCCGCCCGTTATCGTCACCTATGCTCAAACGATTGAACCGCCGTATGCCGAACGCCACGTACGGTGGTGTGAGAGGAGACCGCCCAAATAATGTGCGGTCTCCTACTCGATTATTTCTTTTTCGTTTGCTTTCTTGTCCTTGTTTTCAGGCTTCTAATGTTTTTCGGATTCCTTTTCTATCCTCTCTTTGATTCTTCCTGCGTCATGGTTTTTTCCCTTTTTTCACCCCGGTGTTTCTCATGGTCTGAGGGGGTGGGAAATTGCGACGCTTTCTCGAAATCACTCGCCGTCACTTGCGTGTAGTGTTGTAAACTAATCTGGGGAGTGTGACCTGGTGTTGCGCCCAATTCATAATCCCCCATATTTTTCAAGAAAAGTTGCCGATATATGTTGCCGATATGTATTGTAGATAGAAGAATTTTTATGAAAAAAATATGTGAAGCTGACGGACGCGAAAAAAACGGCGCTGGTCGAGTGCACAACGTCGTGCTCAAGCATTTTGTTCAGCGCGGGCCGCAAAAAAACGATGGATGGGTTGTCTCGAAAGCTGCGGGGACGCGTTCTGGACGGCGATCACGAAGCGAAAATCATCGCGCTGCGCCTCGGCGAGCTGAGAATCGTCGGGAGCGTGGGGCGGCAGACGCTCTGCAAACTTTTAAAAACAGAAATGAGTGCACGAAAAATCCAATTTGGGTCTATCCGCCAGACTTTAACGGCCGCGATGAAGGATGTTTTGGAAACGTACAAAAAGCCATTCGACCCGCATTTTCGCGTGATTTGCATGGACGAACACCCGATCCAGCTTTTAGACGACGTTCGCGAGCCGATCCACGCGACAAAAAACCACCTGAAACGTACGGATTATGAGTGTAAACGTTGCGGGACGGCGTCGATTCTCATGTTTTGCGAGCCATTCACAGGCTGGTGTCGGGCGCAAGTTCGCGAACGTCGTACGAAAAATGGCTGGGCGGAAGATGTCGATTTTATCTTGGAATTTTTCCTGGACGCCGAGCGCATCACGCTGGTTTACGACAACCTCAACACGCACGTTTACGGCTCCTTTTACGACACATTCCCTGCCGCGAAAGCCCGTAAATTATGCACTCAAATCGACCTCCGCCACACGCCGGTTCCCAGACCTCCCTACCCTCCGCACCGCCCTCGCCGCGTGGAACGCACCGCGCAATGCCAACCTCAAACCCGTCGACTGGCAGTTCAGAACCGAGGACGCCAGAGTCAAACTGAAATCAATCTGTCCCAATTTATAAGAAGGATGCAGCAGTAGTGAGCGCTCTATACTCGTTTTCCTTTAAAATTCCCGTTTTACGCAACGATTTGCGAGCCGTGGTGCGTAGCTCCAACGGCGGACGGAACGGGAAATTTCAACGAGAAGTATTATAAAAGCAACAGTGTTTTTTTCAAGGGGAACCGTTTGAAATTGGGTTGAATTTTTCGGTATTTTGCAGGCGATTTTCCCATTTTCGCCCGGAACGAATCAGCAT
>JAUNBF010000098.1 GCA_030527185.1 Planctomycetia bacterium
ATTGGTTTCGGATTCTCGAACGTGACAAGGTGCGCGGCAGTGAGAACGAAATTCCTGACGCTCCAATCTGGGCACGAACCATGAAAGCATTTGAGCATTATTTTTCAGACCAGACCCCTCCGTCTCCTCCTGAACGCACCCCCGACGACTTGCGGCAAACTCCCAAAATACAACGGGTTCCGCAAGTTGACCGCCTTGTGAAACAAGCTGCTGGCCTCCTTTCGGCGGCTGCTTCGTGCGTCTGCGAAAAGTTCACCTACATCGAAGAAGTTTGGGAAAAATCGGCCGCACTTTTGAAATTTTACGCCGAACCGATGTATGGCGATACGGCCGCCGACAAAGTTTTTTATGCCCAACTTGAGCAGAAAAGGGAACGTGATCCCATTTGCGTTTTTATTGACGTAACTCCGCGAAAAATATACGGTTACAAAAATATCAAGTTGCCAAATATGCCGGCAAAAAGATAGAACTTCTCATTGCTTGCCAAAAGTCCGACAGCTTGACGGAGGAAATCGTCATTCTTCTGAAAGATGTTGAAATTCAACACTTTACGACAATTTAACACGTCTGGAACTGGTCCAAAAAAACGCTTTACGGACTTCAGGAAGCGTGTATCCGTCCAGCCAATCGGATGTCACGTCGGGAACTCATCAAACGTATCTCAAGGTTTTTCATAACCTTAGGGAATTTTTTCGGGAGGACATTCCGTTGTCGAACATCACGAAAGAGACGGCGGCTCAGTTCGGAAACTGGCTGCGAACGGCACCGTTGAATCGTCGTTCCCGCAACCCGAAGCCCTACGGCCAAGCAACCGTAAACCGCCGAATTTCAACGGTTAAGCAAATTTTCCGATACGCTGAAAAAATGGAATGGATGGGAAAAAATCCGTTTGAAATTCTCAAAGGTGGCGAATCCGTAAACCCCGATAAAATGGAGTACGTTCCGATTGAAAAAGTCCTCCGTGTGATGGAATACTCCCCCTTAAAATGGCGTGTTTTGATGGCGATTGTGCGTTTCTGCGGCGTTCGCGGGTCGTCGGAAGTCTACCACATGGAATGCTCCGACATCCACTGGAGCAGCCCCGCCGAACCCGGCTGGATTTCCATAAAAGCCGGAAAAAATCGACGACACGGCCGCCGCTTCCGCATGGTTCCGATGTGCCCCATCGTCGAGCAAGTCCTTTCCGACTGGTTCCATGAAACCCAAGAATCTGAACCCCGCCTTTTCCCCGGCATGAAAGCTAAACAAAACTTCTCCGTCATGACCAAAAAACTGGCCGTCCGTGCGTTGGGCGAATGCTGGCTGAACCCGTGGTACAACCTGCGAAAATCCTTCTGCTGCGACCTCCTCCTCGTCGTTCGCGATATTGCCACCTATGAGGAGATTACAGACCATTCCTACACCGTCGCCATGAAACACTACCAGATAATGACCAAAGGCCGCAACCTCAAGGGGATTGAAGAAGCCACGACCCTTTTCTCCAACATCACTTTTTCCACCCCTTCCAAACTCGCCCAAAAACAGCGGGGGCATAAACGGGGGTATGACGGGGGCATAAAAAGGGGTGCGCAATGCGTTGCAAATAATTGCAAGGAAAAGAACGAAGTTTCGCAAGTGTTTGAAAATAGGGAACTTGTGCGCACAAAAAACCCCGCCTGCGACGATTTGCAAACGGGGGAACTGGGCACGCCTGGACTCGAACCAGGGACCTCCGCCTTATCAGAATGGAGTTTTTTTCTTGTTTATTGCCTTAGAATGCGTCAAATATCGCAAAAACAGGTATAAAATAGCTTGTAAAACGGATAAACCATTTTACGAATTTTACGATTTTATTGTTTTTTTATGATAATTCAAGGGGGTAGGTTTAGATTTGCGGGGGTATTAACGGGGGTAATTCTACGGCAATACGTCTGGACTATCAGGCGATTCCCGCTTTTGAAGTTCGCGGTTGACGATTTCCATGATAAATCGGGAACGTTCGCGAGGGGTGGTGATGTGCTGGTCGAGACGGGTGAGCCACTCGACCGGGAAGGTTACAGGAAGGCGGGGGGTTTGACCTGTCGCGGGACGACCGCCGAGTTTACCATTTTCACGCGAAGCGATTTTGCGTTTTTCTGTCGTCACGTTTTACTCCTTGAAAAAAATTTTTAAGGCTTGACAATTTTTATCCGATAAAGTAGAATAAAGTTACCCGTCGGGGAGTTTTTCGGCTCCCCTTTGGGTTTCTTTTATCCTACTTTAGAAGGCCGGTGAAACCACTAAAAGCAGGATAAGGAGTGTGATTAACACGATGACAATTATTTTTTTCATTGTCAAACCTCCTTATGAAAGGAAACTTTTGTAAGGAGGATTTTTTCTGGCCATCCCTCTCCCTTACACTATATTTATCGGTTTTCTAGGTTTTTGTCTTTACTTAAACCTTGAGAACAACAGATATTTTTTTACTTTTTTCCAAAAAAAGCCCGTTTTTTGCGGGCTTTTTGGCGTTTTTTGGGGGTGTCGTTTAGAAACCCTGGCAGGGTTGAGCAAGAGGAGGCTCTTACCATTTTTTAAGCGGGCATTTTTGGGAGGCCATGCGGAGTTTGTTGAGGAAGGGGGAGGGGGAGGTGGTGCAGCGGCAGCCGCAGAGGAGGCAGCGTTGGTGGGTGGGGTCGAACTTTTCGCACGTTTGGCAGATGGTCAGAAGGTGCGCAACTTGTGCGTCGGTGCGGGTTTGCGATCCGGTGGAAAGGTGAGTGGTGATGGCTTTGAGGTAGGTGGTGGCCTGTTTGGCAAGGGTGGGGTAGGGTTGGGGTTTTTGGATGAGGGTTGGGGGAGTTTCAAGAGGAAGACGCGGGGTGCCGGGACAGGGATGGTGGATGGAATGGATGTTGGTGGTGCGTACTCGTAAACCGCAAATGCGGCAGGTGTAATAATTTTCTCCAGAGGGTTCAAATTCACATTCCATGTTTACGCCTCAAAAGTATTGCCGCAATTGTCGGTGATGGTGGAGCCGGGAACTGCATCTTGCTGAGCCATTTCGAGGTAGGGAGACACCACATATATCCCCCATTCTGCGTGGAGATAGTGGTACATTGTTCCTCCGGTTGTGCCAAGGGTATTTACGGACGCGTACGGGCTGTCACATGAGGGTTCAACGGCTCTATGCCCTTTCATTGTCCTGCCACAATAAGGGCAGACGCATAGGTAGTTGTAAAAATCTATCATTTGTTTTCCGGGTTGGAAGCTGTGATTTCCGCAACACATGCACTGTATATAAATTTCAGCACACACTTCCTCGCAGCATTCGGGGCAGTCCCAGGGGATGCTAAACGTTGCCATTTTCGTCTCCTTCGGAAGAGGTGGGGCAGATGAGGACGGTGACGGATCGCTTTTGCGTGTCCACGGTTCCGCCGGTGATTCTGGCGTCAGAAATGTCGTTAATGGTTGTTTTTTCAGGGGTTAGAGTGACGTTGGTGAGGTTGACTTGTGTGGGGATTTGGATATTGGCCAAGGTTGGAGTGACATCGCCGCCGGAAATGCCGATCGGGATTTTGAGCGTGGTCGTGGTTGGCGAAAGGGGAGCGTTTCCCGATAAGGCAACGGAAACGGTTTCGGGAGTGTTGTGGACTGTCGGCGTGCCGGAAAGTTCTGCGGTCGGTTCGCCGTTGAGAACCGTAATGGTTTCGGTGCGGCCAATGACTGCGCAACCATCCGTCGTTACAGAAGTTACGACCGTTTTCGTGGTGGTTGGGATGTTCAGTATAACCTTTACATTTTCCAACGTGACACTCGTTGTTTTCGGGACGGAAGCGGTGCCGGAAAGACCGGAAAGAGAAACGCTTCCGCCTGTCAAGATGGTGGTTTCGGATTCAGGAAACGTCAGTTTTGGTGAGGTGTGGACGACTTTCGTGACAACCTGTTGCGGCGTTCCACCCGACAATGTTCCTGTGGAATCGGATAACGTAACTCCTTTCAGGACTTCCACTTGCGTCATGCCAAGTTCCATTTTCAGGTCGGACAAAGTGAGGTCGGTTACGAATTCGATTTCCTGAGCGTTGAAAAGTTGCGAGGTTTTCGTTTCGGTTTGGGAATCGGTTTCGCAGACTTTTCCGCAAACTACTTGAAATTCCGTGGTTTGCGTCGTTATTTGGACAGAACCGCAGTTCGATCCGGGGGCAAGTTGCACGTTGGAAAGAGCCTGAAACGTGCCGCCATTTTCCGCGACGACGGGAAATTCCACCCGACAATCGGGGAGGTTGGCAGGCGGGCAATCCTCGCACCATTTCAGCAATTTTCGCGGGAAGGTCAAAACGCCCACATCGCAGACACACGTTTCCGCCGATTGGGAACCCTTTTCGATGGCGAACGTCGGACAAACCAGCAGTTCCGGCGTGGGCAATTCTAACGCCAAACTTTCCATTTCTTCTTCGCAAACGCAGCTTCCATCAATGCTGATCTTCTTTTGCGGAAATGTCATAAACCCGCGACAAAGCTGGATTTGTGACGTGGTTCCGTCCATGTTGGTATAGGTCGCGTCCTCGACTTGACAAGCCAACGACGGGACTTGCGGAACGGTCATTTCCATCGCCAGTTTTCGCGGATTGATGGCGACCCACTTTTCCAGATACATCACCCAAAAACAGAGGACAATCGCATCCTTTTTCAGCTTCGGTTTTTCCTCCGGCGACAGCTTTTTTTCTTTGCATTCACACCCCTCGTCCGCCAGCTTGGAATCCCAAATTTCCTTGATAATCGGGCATTCTCCCACCTGATTTCCGCAATTGTCCACCAACAGCCCTTCGACCGACTGGCATTCCTCCAAATCGTCCAGCAGCTTGAAAAATGCCCATTGCGAATCGTCCCCCAAATTCACATACGCCTGCAAAGTTTGCGGACTGCACCCTTCCATCGGCGTTGTCGGCTCCTCGTGCCAAAGTATCCGAATCCATCCATACGGCGACGCTTTCAATTTCGTCGTATCCCCTTGAATTGCAACAGCATACGGATAATCCAAACTCGCCGCGTCGGAAAACTCCACCATGCACGGCGTCGGCCCAGAAGTCACGCCAAACGTGATTCCATTTCCGGGAGCGGAACGTTGTCCAATGGCGATATTTTTCCATTCGTCGGACGGTTTGTAACCGGCGATTTCCACCCCGCGTCGCATTCCCTCAGATGTGAAAACATCATCCTCCCTTTGCGGCCAGGTCGCGTCGGAAACCTCCCAAACCGCGAACGGATTTTGCGTTTCCTGACAGGTATTCTCCAGTTGCACGAGGTTCGTATCCCGTGGCTGATTAACGACTTGAGGCGGCTGGATGTTCGGCTGGGTATTTTTCGCCACCAGCCGATTCCATCCTCCAGCCGACAACGACCGGTCGCCGGGGTGTTTTTTATATCCAAACTCAGGCATTGGTAATCCTTTTTCCGGTTGACAGGGTTGGGAGGGTGTGGTACAATACAACGTACAAAGTATTGTGCAGTTTTGGACTTACGTTTGTGGAGGTTTTCATGTTGGAAGTTTTGAACTATTCGGAGGCGCGGAAAAATTTGCGTCAGGTGCTGGAAAATGTGGAGGAAAAGGAACGTGTGGTGATTATAACCCGAAAATCGGGGGGTAAGGCAGTGGTTATCAGTCTGGAAAGGCTGAACGAACTGGAAAAGGCGGAGCGGAATCTGCGGTATTTGCAAATGTTGGATCGATCCATCGAATCGCTCGAAAGCGGTGGTATCGTTCTGAAGTCCATGGAGGACGTGAAGGGGTTGGAGGAGGGGAAGTGAACATAATTTTCTCTCCTGTCGCATGGGAACAGTTGAATGACTGGATTGAACGGGATCGTAAAATTGCCCGGAAAATCGCGGCGTTGGTGCGTGATATTCAGCGAAATGGGCTTTCGGAAGGGATTGGCAAGCCAGAGCCTTTGAAATACCGCAAGGCGTGGAGCCGACGAATTACCAGCGAACACCGACTTGTTTACAACTTCGACGAACATCAAAACCTGATTATCCTTTCGTGTTTCGGGCATTATGATGGTTGATTACCAGTGCAAATTCTGGAACCAGCTAAAATCCCCATAGGGATAGACTTTTTCCACGTAGCAGGCAATGGGAACAGGGATGGAAATACCGGAAGTTTCGTCTTTTTGGTCTTGATGGAAGACCCAAAGATAGTCCATTCCCTTTTTCGTAACCCCTTGAAAAGGGGCAATTTCCGCCTGTCGCACACTTGGCATTGCTTCAAACTCAAACGAGACTTTGAACCACAATTCGTAGGTACCGTTTTCATTCTTTTTGCGATAACTATTTCCATTCATACCTGTAAACAAGACCTCGCCCTGTTGGAAAATCCACATTGGAGCAAAATTGGTCTTTCCTGTAAGTTGATGAAAATACGAGACTTGCGCATTGCTAAAAACGGATGATGGGAAATCGGCATCAAAGCTGAAGCCAAATTGGGGGACGACAATATCGACACCTTGAAAAACACCGTTGTCGAAATTGATCCCATGCTTGAAATCCGGGGCGGGGATGTTGGCATTGGCGGCCGTGTAGGCAGTTGTGCCATAGGAATGGATCTTCTTTTCCCGTCCTCCACGGGTGGAAAAGGAGAGCGTTGTAAAATACGGGTCGTCGTCATCCTCTTCGGTGGAATACGAGGCGGAAACTTCAAATACTTGCCCCACGGTTTCCGGTTTTCCATCCACCTGAACGGATTTTAGTTTGCAGCCTCGAAAAAGACCATATTTCAGGACAATCTGATTCCAGGCAATTCCCCACGCGGTGCCCATGTCGGTATCAAAATCCGTTACAAGCCGGAATTTCACATCGAATTGTCGGGTATTGGAATCGACTTCTCCACTTCCTGAGAATTCTCCTGTGGGTGCCAATTGAAAGCTCATATCACAAATCCCTCCTCTGTTTTTTGGCTGTGAATGCTTAAAACCGTCTGGCAGATTTTTTTCAGCTGATCCAGCGACTGTTTCGGAATATCCACCCCTGCCACCGAATCCAGACCATAGGCGCTGAAGGTGCCGTTGCTGGAAACAGCGAACTCCCCTTGCGTTTCTTCCTTTTCCAGAAGGTTTTTCGATTCCTGAATTTGCCTTTGAGCGGCACTGTCTTGCAGCGTCCAGACGGAATCCCTGGCCGATTCCAGTTCCTGCCGCAACCTTTCCAGTTCATCCGTCAACCGGAGCCGTTCGTTCGTATCGGTGGCGTTGGCCAGTTCGTCCGATTTGGTCTGGAATTCCACCTGGAGCTTTTCAACTTGCGACTGCCTGCCTTGAAGTGTCATGGACTGGATGGCCTTTTCCGACGATTCCATTTTGGATTTTGCCATTTGAACATCTTCCGTATCTTCTTGAAATCCCGAACGTTCCAACGCTTTCAGATATTCCTCACGGCTGGCGGCCAGTTCTCGTTGGAGCTGATCCATTCGCGACACAAAGTTCGCCTGCGCAGGGTCGAGTTTGGAATCGACAAATGCCGTTTCCCGGTCGCGGTTTTTCCGAAGGGCTTCTTCCACCGATTGCCTTTGCGCTTCGGTCAGGTTATTTTCCTTCCGAAGACGTTCTTCCAATTCCGCGTTGATTTTTTGAATCGCCTGAAGTTCCCTCTGGCTGGCGGTCAGGGAAGCGTCCATCAGCTGATTTTGCAGATCGATGAGCCGTTTGGTGTTTTCTTCCCTGGCTTTTCGGGCTTCCTCTTCCTTTTTGCGAGCCGCCGCCTCGGTCTTTTCAAGCTCCCGCCGAATCGCCTCCTGCTCCTTCGCGGCATACTTTTCGTGAATCCCGACCATGGCCTGATATTCCAAATCGCCCAGCTTCCCGTAGAATTCTTGATAGGCATCGTACTTTTTCTGGAGTTCTTCCGAGAGCTTCCCTTCGGAATCCCTCTGCACGTCCAGAGCGGCCAGAGATGTCTCTAAATCGGCTCGCAATTTCGCGTATTTTTGCTCATTTTCGTAAAGTTCTTTCGCCCTGTCGTCCGCAAAAGAGGCCTGGAGAATTGCATTATCGACCGTCACATTCGTTTTTTGGGATTCCTCAAGGAGCTTCTTCTTTTCCTCCCGTTCACGCAAAATGCGTTTGTCATTTTCGTCGTCCTGGGTGGCTTGCGATTCGAGTTCCTGAATTTTCTGCAAATTTGCCTGGTATTTTTCGACAAAATCCTTGCCTTTTTGCTCCATTTCCTCCAATTCTTTCATCTGCTCTTTGTTTTCCCAGCCAAAAAGCGTTCCCAAAAGCGAAACCGACCGCTCTTCCCCTTTCGCGGTGATATTTTGACCGTTGATTTGCAGATTTCGCATAATTTCCGCGTTGGCGGCTTTTAACGCCTCCGCCTCCTTCCATTTTGCGGACTTTTTCAGATTCTCGTATCCTTCCGCAAGGTCGGAAAGTTTCCCGGTTTGTTCGTCGTAAATCTTGTTGACATCCAAACCTGCGGCGGCCAGGTGTCTCAAAAGGGTTTCCATCTCCTTCTGTTCCGACCGGGTGCGTTCTTCGACCGCCGAAAGTTCTTTCAGCCGATCTATTTTTGTGGCGATGGCTGCGGATTCCTGCTCTGCCTCCTCTGCCGCCTTCTGTTTTTCCTCTTCAAAGTCCTGAAGTTCCGCTTTCGCTCCCAAAATGGCACTGCCCAACTGATAAAAGCCAAAGGCAGCAAGCGTTATCCAGCCAATCGGATTGGAAAGAAGAAGGGCTTTCAAAGACTGAGCCAGCATAAAAACCCGTCCCTGCAATCCCAGTAAGGCGATCGATGTAGTCTGACATGCTGCCGGCATTCCCGCAAGCTGCATTCTGGCTAAAGCACATTGAACCCGATATTTTTGGATTTCATTGTGTCCAAACTGAAGAACCCTGTGGAAACTGGTCATCGCCAGACTTCCAACAATGAGAGAACCACGAAAAACAAGAAAACCTTTACCAAGAGCGAGAAGTGTTTGAACCAGCCATTGATTGTTTTTTACCGCTATAGTAATCGTTTCCACCCAAGAACGGAAGTACTCCGCCATTTCGATGAGAGGTTGGGCAACCGCCGCAATTCCCTGCCGTGTCAGGGAGGAAAGGGAGGATTTCAGACGATTGATTTCATCCGTCATGGCCGCGGCATCCGAAACAGAATCTTCCCCCATCGTGATTCCAAGACGTTCCGCCTCTGCCATCAGTTCTTCAATTCCCACTTTCCCCGATTTCAACATCGGGAGCAACTTGTTCCCCGCTTCTCCAAAAAGAGCCATGGACAATTCAACTTTTTTCGATTCGCTGTCCAGATTGGAAAGTGCCTCGGCGACTTCCAGAAATTTTTCTTTCATCGTCATTCCCGAAAGAATGGCTGGAGAAAGGTCCAGTTCTTCCAGACGTTTCAGATTCGCCGCATCGCCACTTTCGGCCAGAGAAAGATTTTTATTCAGGTCACGGAATCCGTTTCCAATATCTTCAATCGAACCACCACATTGCTCTGCCGCAAATTTCAGAGCCGAAAGGTCGGCTGCCGCCACACCGCTTCGGAGGCTCATTTTGTCGAGCTGATCGCCAAAGGCCATAAACTGGTTTACCGCCGTTTTTATCCATGAAAATGTTTTTTCAAACCCATGAAAAGCAAGCCCAATCGTCTGCATTTGGACGCCCCAACTATGAACATACCCCGAAACACTCTCGGCGGTTTCCCGAAAATTGTTCAGTGAGTTTTCCGCTCTTTTCAGGGATTTCAGCATTTCCTCCGTGTTGCAGGAAACGCGAACTAAAAGGGTATCTGAATTTGCCATATTTTTCCCAGGGGTTGTTTTGCCAATAACGTTATGTTATAATCTATTGTGGAGGTAAGAAATGATCATCCTTTTTTGTTTGTTTTTGATTCTTTTTATTCTGTGCCCCAGCTTCCGTTACTTCATGTTGTGGATGTTGGGGTTGCTGGGGATCGTCTCTATCTGTATTCATTATCCTCTTGCCATTCCGTTTCTCCTTGGCGGCTTTGCCTGGATGTTTTGGCATATCTGGAAAAAAGAACAACAGGAACAACAGGCCTGGGAAGCTCTTCAAAAACCACGCTGCCAGGGCTATCATCCCAACAACGAATGGGAATATCTTGAAAATTCCGACAGGGACGGTTAAAGTGGAAACGTTGGAAAAAGGTATCCAAAACTTCCCCGATTCATTTTTCCCTGGCGAAAATCTTACAAAACGCCTCCCATTCTCCGGGTTTGGCATTGCGTGAAATGGTGTTGGAATCACGTCGCCATGGATTGGAAAAAGGAACTTGCGGAAAAATACGTGTCGCAAGGACGGAAACCATGTCCCACGTTTCTTCCCTTCGTGCCTGAACCATCCACAGCAACTGTCGCAACGACCACGGGGAAGGGGATAGCCCCAAAATCCCCGCACACTTCCAAACTAGCTTTTCTGCCCAGGGTTCGGGATCGTTTTTTCCAACTCCTGAAGGAGCGTTTCCGGTTGAAGCGTTTCCAACTCCTCTTGAAGTCGAGATTCCATCGCTTGTTCGGTCACTTCCAGAATCCGATTCGATTCCAGACGAATCCGCACCGCCTGACTTTCGATTAACCGTGCCTGATTTTCCAGAACGGTACGAAGAGCCTTTCGCAGATGCGGATTCTGGGTAAAATCCACAACGGCCTCTTTGAACGCTTCCGTCATGTCTTCGATTGCGGAACCATTCAAACGTTCTCCAAACCAAAACGCCATTTTTCGGACGCGATCGGTTTTCAGGTCGGGAATAAGTTCCGATTCGGCATGGTGGCTTTTGTCAAATTCCTCCTCCGAAAACGATTCCCGGATTTCTTCCAGACAACAGAGAAAAACAATGTCGATCATTCTCTGGGTGGAAGTCAAAATTTGATAAAGCATTCCACGGTCGGCCAAATCCAAAAGATTCAACGGGTTCCCATGGTCATCCACCAGGCGGGAGCGAATCAATTCAATATCTTTGAATCGAAGTTCCACAGGCCAGGCTTTCCCAAATTTATCGGTAAATGATTTCATTTATCAGGTTCCTCCATTCGTACCCTTGACGATCGTCGGAACGCCATAACCTGCCGCAGGACGACAAGTACAGGCGATCGATTCCAGATTTTCGCCATCAATGGACACTTCGCTTCCAAACACGTAAAAAGTACCGCAGGGACCTTCTCCGCTCAATGCGTTCACCACATGGATCTGAATCGGTGTTCGGGAACGAATCGCGTTGAGTACCAAATCCCCTTCGTCACTTTGCGTGTCCTGAAGCAATAGACTGAATCCAATGCTGAAATCCTGAAGTCCTTTTTTGTAAGACTTGACACCATGGTTTCCCTGCATCGTCGCATCCACTTCCCCAAACGACATGTTGAAGTTCAGCTGATTGCACTCCTTCAACTCGGTGAGCGTGCCGGTTGCGGCTCCCACTTCGCCTACATAAATGTAGCCTTCAAATCCCAAAACGGGCGTACTGCTTGGCATAATGACCTTCTTTCTACGGCTCCATGCCGTGATAATGGAGGGGGAACACTCTTGTTCCCCAAATCGAAACAATACCAGTGTTACTTGAAATTTTCGGTTTTCCCCAACAAGCCCCTACCTCTGGGAGGGGTACGCCCGATAGGGCGGGGGGTGGGTTGGTAGAATTGCTGTAAGACGTTCCATTGCAATCAATTACAATGGAACGCCTCCATTCCCATTTCACCCCGTCCCACCCCGGTAGCCTGACGGCTACCACCCCTCCCCAAGGGAGGGGCTTGAGGGAGTGAATCCGAAAAACTCAAGTGGATGGAGTATAAATTAAACGAAACTTTTGGGAACAGGAGTGTTCCCGCTCCATCACGAAAAACGAATATCTTTCCCATTCCGTTTCCGAACGTATTCCTGCACTTTGGTTACGGTTGGTGAAACCCATGGTCGAGGCTCCACGCGGACGGTTTTGCTATCACTGTAAACTGGCAAAAACGACACGCGACGATGGCCGCCTTTTACATCTCGCGTATTGACCAAATACCCGATAACGTACGGGGTGGACATTCGAGTGCCGCCTTCCTCCAAACGTCTTAACGCATAGGATGTACGACCGCTTAAAGGCTGGATGGAAACCTCATAACTCCAATCGCCGGTCTTGCGCACCTTATAATTACTGAACCATCGCGTTTTGCCATTCCCCGAAACACCATCCGACCATTGCGAAATGTAGTAGTTTCCCTTCCCGTTTCTCGGCCAGGAAAACGGCACATTCCCCGGCTCCGACCCCTTTCGCAAAACTGTCGCTGCCTGCGGATCAGCCACTTCCCGACGGGTCGTTTTGACGATCCGGTAAAGAACCTTCTTCTCCCGGAATTTTTTCATCCTTTCCAATCGCTTTTGCCGGCGGGATTCCACTTTGGCTTGAAAAGCGCTTCTGATTTTGGCTTCCTTCCGCTGAAAACGGGCTTTCCGCTTTTCCGACATGGACGTAAGGGCTTCTTTTTGCTCCTGAATCTCAAGTAGTTTCTCCTGCATCCTGAGCAGGTCTTTCGCATTTTTACGCCGGTGGGGAGCCAGTAATTTCGCTCGCAATTGGCGTTCCTGTGCCTGATACTTCTGAAGCCTCAACCTTTCCGCGTCCGAAATCTTCCCCGTCCCCTTCGCGAAAAATTCTCCCGGTCGCTGATTCTTTTCGGCGTAAGTGCCTGGCGGATAGGAACCTTTGACACGAGTTTGAACCTTCTCTTTCAGGTAATATCCCGCCCCCTTCGCCCGATAGCCTTTGATTTTCTTCAGGTAATCGGCCATGCTGATTCCCGCGTCTCGATACCCTTTCGGAGCGTTTTTGTCGGGGTAAAAAAGCTGGGTTGGAACCGTGAAATAAAATTTGGACGAAGCCGTGATTTTTTTCGGCGGGGCGGACTTCACACGCTTGGGCGCTCTTGCGAGGCTGACCGCCATATATGCCGCGATATTGGCAATGGTGGTACGCTTTTTCTGGAGTTGGGCTTCCAGTTTTTTGATAATATTTTTGCATTGCTTTTTGAGCGATTCATCTTTTTTGGTCGTTTTCGTGGCTGCCATAAATCCCCCATTCAGGACAGGTTACGAAAAAAAACAATCTCCATCGAACAAACGCAGACGAACAATTCCGCCGTTGTGAAATACCCCACATCGTAAAACTCGCCCGTGGACGATTCCCCGGAAATCAATTTCAATTGGATGGGGGATTCTTCGTCATGGGAAATCACTTCCGTTTTATGATGAAACCGGTCTTGGATTTTCGTAATCAGGGGAAGCAACGCGTCCATTTCCGCCCGCTTCCCGTCCTCTTCCTGCGATTCAATGTATTTTTGAATAACTGCCGCAAAGTGGTACGTTTCCTGCACTTGCGTTCGACTGACTTTTTCCGTATCGCGTCCATCCAACGTCACCGAAATCAAAGGACGTTCCCGGCCTTTGAGGTCTTCCAGATTTTGGAGCATGTCGTAACATCGAATCACTTCGCAATCCGGGCACTCTTCGGCCAAAATATCGACCGCCGCCTGCCATATTCTTTTCGTGAAGGGCATTTTTGCTATTTCCTGCAATGAATCCGAATAAATGAGGTGGAAATTCCCAAAGGTCGCCAACATTCTTCCTGAGCAAGATTGTAAACGACCCACTGTTCTTCACCGTCCGTAATCACATCTTTCGGAATCGGTTTTTCGTCTGCGAAATCGGATGCCCGGCAAATGTAATCCCGATTGGAACTGAGCAATCGGGTGGATTTGACGCTTTCAATATCGTGCCAACTCGTCCCGGCACGAACGGCTTTCAGACAACGTGTTTGCCCTCGCGTTTTGTAGGAAATGGAGCTTGCCGACATCTGAAACAACGTTTCCACACTGGAATCAACAGCAACAGAAAAATCATTCATAACGCATCTACCTCCACTTGATGAGCGGACGGCAGTCCATTCTTATCGAACCAGACCACTTCCACAATGTACGTTGTCTGTCGTTTTGGGAAAATGGGGTTCACACCATCGTAAGGATTGTGCTCGAAATTGAACGTTTCGCCGTCACAATCGGTCTGAACTTCAGCCAACATTGCCGACAAGGGGATCACTTTCCCATAATACGCGGTCACTTTTTCCTGCGGCGGGAGATACTCCAAAACATTCAAATGAATGGCCGAAACCGCTTCCGGCAAAACCGCGTCGCCATTGCAATCGGTCAACATTGCTCGAATAAAAACACTCCCGGAGGAATAAACTGTTTCGTTTGCCATTTTTCACCTGCCATTTTCAACTGGAATGAATTTTCATCCGCACGTGCGTTTTACTCTCCAATTTCAAGACCGCCTGCCACACCTGCGTTTTCCCCTCCCCACGCCACTTCAAAAACACACAATGCCACGCCATCTTCGTTACTCCTTATTTTTCAATGGGTTTTGGTTCGGTTTCTTTCATCTTGACACCTTCG
>JAUNBF010000099.1 GCA_030527185.1 Planctomycetia bacterium
AAGGTAGGGGCTTTCCTTTCGTTTTCTGGAAATTCAAAGTGGAAGGAGTATAGAAATGCGATGGCTTTTTCCAAACTTCCCCGAAAAAGTGGGGGAACCTTTTCAGGGAAGCTGGATTTTCGCCATGAGGATAAAAATTGCGACCCAATTACGGCAGCAAACGAACCGTATCGGCAATCACATGCCCGTCAGCGTCGTCGTTGCGAAGAATCACGACCGCTTTTCCTGCAAACGGGAATTTTCCAAGCGACTGAAAAAGACCATCCACGGCAGGCGTTTTTTGCTGATTGACGCGGACCTTCTGGATTCCGTCTGCGGTATGAATCTCCACCAGAACATTCGTCGCACGATTTCCGAGGGGAGAATACGAAATCTGGACTTCATATCCCTTCGCTTCAGGAACAGCAATTTCGTAGCGAACCGATTTTTTCCCACGTTCCTGAGCATCGTCATGGATGTAGCCCGCCCCCACATAAGGAGAAACAACATTACCCGATTTCCATTCGCCGGTACGAATCACCTGCGGATTCTCATCGTCCATCACCAGTCCTTTCACATGTTCCACGCGAACCGCCGCGTATTTGGGAGGTGCCAGTGGATAATCGATAACCTGCTTGTCCTCCTGGAGTTTTTTTGCCAGTTTCCCATAATCGACCTCCTGAACGGCCAGATTTTCCTCAATCGCCATGCAGGCCACGGTCGCGGCACTCTGAGCCAGAATCATGAAAACCGGCTCCATCCGAATCGAACCGTAGGCAATGTGCGAACTGCTCACACAAACCGGCACGACCAGATTGGTACACTCCGATTTTTTCGGCAGAATCGTACCCAGGTCAATCGGATACGCGCCACCGGGAGAAACCTGAACATCCCCTTCGTTGCGAACCGTTTTCCGACCGTCCGGCAGTTCCAACACATGACGCTGGCAGTTGTGCGAATCCATCTGGTACGATCCGAAACCGATCGGTTTTTCCACGGAAAGGATCCGTCGGCAATGATTTTCCGTATGGACGAAATCACTCACCATGCGACGACCTTCGCGGACGTAAATTTTATGCCCCCAATGCCCCGTATCGACCGATTCATCCTTGGAAAGTCCCCATAGAGCATATTGTTTACGAAAGTTTTCAGGAACACGCGGATGATTTTGCAGCGTCCACATCAAACCATGTTGCCACTGCCGATGGGCTTTTTCAATTTCCAAACGTTCCTCGTCGGAGGCTTCGGGATAATTGTAATTCGCGCCGATGAAGTCGGTGGAGACGGCACTGTAATTGTTGCAATCCGTTTTCCGATTCGGCATCGTGGACATGATCAGAAAACCGGTCTGTCCCGCCTCAATCGAACGGAGAAACAATTCGTAATCCAATTCCCGATAATTTTCCGGCTTCTCGAAAGGCACCCGATTTTCCGGGACGTTGGTCAGGCACATCCGATAACAGTACGCCTGCAATTTGTCGTCCGCTTCGCCATCCGCACCTCCGGCATCCTCATTCACATAGGGCAACAGACCACTCTTGGGGTCGCCAGGAACCACATACGGATCGACAAATCCGAGAAATTGGTGAGAATAGGAATGCCCCACCTGAATTCCGTTGAGCGTCTCGCCATACTGCGCATTGCTTTCGCGACCCAGCGTGTACGAAACGCCTGCCATCGCCAGCAAGTCCCCTTCGTAGGTGGCATCGACAAACATCTTCCCACGATACACCTCACCATTCTTCATCCGAATGCCCACAATCCGCGTCCCTTCTTTGAGTACTCCTTTGTCCACCGCTTTTCGATCGAGATACCGACCGCGAAAAACCGGAATTTCCTCTTCCCGGACAAAATCCTCAAAAACTTTTTCCGCCGCGGAAGGTTCAAAGACCCAGGCCGTCTGGTCTTCATTGTTGAAACCACGGCCACCCTGTCCCGGAATGTCGAGATTCGGAGCTTCCATCCATTTCCACGACTGCGGATTCTGGTAGTGTTTCCAGAGCCGGTGATAAAATTCACGCGAAATTCCGCCAATCACCGCACGATTTCCCGAATCGGTTGCTCCCAATCCGGCGGAGGAAAGCCCTCCCAGATGAACGTCGGGGCAGACAATCACGGCAGAATACCCCATCCGTTTGGCCTGGACGGCAGCTGAGACGCCGGCGCTGGAGCCACCGTAAATCACCAGGTCGTAGACCGGTTTTTCCGCACTCCACACCATTCCATAGCTCAGAAATGCCAGGCACAAAAGGGTTCCTAAAAATTTTTTCATGTTTTTCCTTTCCTGGGAATCATTCTTTGTATCTTTTCACCAAACAACCCTACCTCTTTTTTCTATTATAAAAATTTTTCTATAAAGAGCAACCCCTCCAAAAAATTGCTCTTTGCTTTTTTCCCAAAAAAAGTTATAGTAAGGCAACTTCTTTTGACTTTCGTATATTGTGAGTACCTGTCCGTTATGAACATCGGTCGATTTACACCTTCGGAAATCGTTGTTACCCTTTTTCTATCGGGAAAATGGTGGGGATGTTTGGTGGTATGCCTGTTGATGGGTTGCGGAACGGCCAAAATGAGTAATACTTCACGAACGGCAACAGAGCAACTCCTTCTTTCCGACGCCATGGATCGGGCGGTCAGTCAGGCTGATTTTTCGGCCGTGGCGGGAAAGGACATCTTCATCGATTCGGTCGCTATTGAAAGTTTTACCGATCATAAATACCTCGTCAGTTTGGTGCGACAACACGCGTTTGCCAGTGGTTGCCGAATCAAGGAAAAAAAGGAAGACGCGGAATATATCGTCGAACTCCGTGCCGGCGCGATCGGAACCGACCAGCACGATACCCTCATCGGCGTGACTGAAATGACGATTCCCGCGTTTCCAGGTTTCGACAGTACTGCCGTCCCGGAAATTGCCATTGCCAAACGGACGATTCAGAAGGCTGTCGTCAAAATCGGCATTTTTGCCTACACGGCCGAATCTCGACGTCCTGTCTGGCAGTCGGGAAATCTGATTGCGGAAAGTCGGGCCAGAAACCGATGGCTCTTCGGGATGGGGCCTTATCAAACAGGCGAAATCTTCACCAAAACCACGATCGATGGCGTCCAAATCGATATTCCTCTCGTCAATCTGGAGGAGAAACACAACTCGGTACCCCTGGGGGATCAGGTCTTCTTTTCCGTTTCCGAAGAATCTTCCCCAGAGGAAAAAAAAGAAGAACAGGTGACTGAAAAAAAACCGGAAGAAGAGAAAAAAGTGGATCAGGTGGCGGAAAAAAAGCCGGAAAAGGCTCCTTCTGATAAAACGTTGCCGCCAGTGCCTGCGCTGGAAAAAGGAGAAACGGCTCCTGCCATCGGGAAACAGGCGACACTCCCCCCTCCCGCCCCTTACAATGCCCTTTCCCCGCCACCTCTGGCAGAATCGAAAGGCTGAGCCGGGTAAATTCTCTCTACAGGAATATCGTCTGATGGCGGAGTGAGGGAGATGTATTTTGAGCTTGCCGTTTTACTGTCTATCGGAAGAAAGGCCGCCGGGAGTGACGAATTCCAACGGACACTCCTCCTGTGGCTGGACGATGCGAATCGCTTTTTGACCACTCAACAATTCCTCAAAGATTTTTCCGACCATTTCCGCTCGCCAGCCCTGAGCCAACAACGGCATCTCGTCGCAGTCCTTCCACCGCAACTTCCACGCAATCCACTCCCGAACATCCGACGGTGAACCGACCAGTGACGGCGCCACCTGCAAATTTCGGGCAATCGTTCCCAATACCGACGATAAAAGGGTGCCCAAAACGTTTAGTTTCGTGTGATTGCCGGAAACCCTCACATGCGGACAATCCGATTCGGGAAGTTCCAGTGCCTTCTGAATGCAGTTCGCAATGTCAGGCAGGAGGTCTTTCAAATCCCCCCGTTCCATCCCGCGAATACTCCGAATATGACGCATTTCTGAGACTCTGCGGCGGGCCAGTTCCAGCAACAAATCGTCGCGAAGAACCCGTCGTGGAGAACAGTTTCGGCTTTCCGCCAACGCCTCCCGCCACTGCCACAGCGAACGAATGATCGCCAATTCCTGCGGTGTGTATCGGTAACTCCCCAAAATACGCTGCCAACGCTGTGGTGAAACCAGGGCAAGAACCGTTTCCTGCCACAATTGCGTCTCTGCCGCCATCCACTTCTCTCGTTTCAGACGTTGCAGTTCCTCTCCCAGAATTTTCCGCATGGAATGCAAATAGAGAATATCCTCAAGCGCATACACCACCTGGCGTTCGGTCAGCGGACGACATTTCCAGTCCGTCCGGGATTCCGTATTTTGAAGATTTTCGCCCAGAAAACGGAAAACCAGATTACTGTATCCGGCAGGATAATCGGTCGTCACCAGTCCGGCGGCCAATTGCGTGTCGAAGAGTTTTTTCGGAAATTTTCGGGTATGACGATAACAGAATTCCAATTCCACCCGTCCGGAATGGAGAATTGTCTCATGCTCCCCTTCCGTCAGCAACTCCCAAAACGGAGTCGTGTCCATCGGTGCCAGAGGGTCCAACAAAAAAGAACCCTCCGGCGTCCCCACCTGAATCAGGCACAAAAGTGGCTGATAATACCGCTCCGCAATGAATTCGGTATCCAGCGCAATCCACTCCACACCCCGTGTGTCGCGGCACCACGAGACCAGTTCCTGAGTTTGGGATAGCGTTCGATGAACCATGCTACTTTTCCATGCAAACCGGACAGGTTGGAAAAAACTTATACTAAATAAACAATATCGTCATTACAAACAATATCGGCAGCAAAATGCAGCAACTGTAGAGCATGTAGCCGAAGAAACTGGGCATTTTGATTCCCTCTTCTTCCGCAATCGCTTTGACCATGAAATTCGGACCATTGCCGATGTACGTCATGGCACCCATGAAGACCGCACCCAAACTCACCGCGACGAGCAGTGCCGTATCGACGCCCGCTTCCACTTCCACCGCTTCTACCGTTCCGGTCGTCTCCGGTTTGGGCGACCCGGCATGATACGTGACGATTTTACCCGCTTCTTCATCCGCTTTCGTCAGTGCCTTGGCCGTTTCCTGGAACACCACGTACGTCGGAGCATTATCCAAAACGCTGGAAAGGGCACCCGTACACCAATAGAACGCTTTGGTATCGTGTCGCGTCATTCCCAGTTGATCCCCTTTGGCATTGAGAATCTGAAGCGGAACCTGCATGCAGATGAAAATTCCAAAGAAGAGAGCCGCCACTTCGATAATGGCGTTGAAGCTGAACCGGTTGGCCGTCCGAATCGAGGTTTTTCCCAACACGTAGGAGAGGAAAACGAGTCCCAACTGGACGATTTCCCGCAGATACATCCACGCGTGCCAGTTCGTGCCAGGCACCGCTTTGCTGGGATCGAGCAGAGCCACCGCCAGAATGACACCCACGAGAAGAAAAACGTTCGGGAAAAGTCCCATGAATTTCAAACCGGTCGTTTCGGTATTGTCACGTTGAATATCGCTCTGCGATTCTCGCGGATAGGCCACGAACGCATCCCAGACATAGTAAACGGCCAAAATCAGAGCGTTCACAAAGAGCCATTCCTTCCACAGACTCATCGTCCAGAGGAAATCGACGCCACGCAGATACCCCAGGAACAACGGCGGGTCGCCCGTCGGCAGGAGACAGCCACCGCAGTTGCAGACCGCGAAAATGAAGAAAATAATCGTGTGAACCTTGTATTTACGCTCCTTGTTCGTTTCCAGCAACAGACGAATCAGCAACATGGCCGCTCCCGTTGTTCCGACAAAACTGGCCAACAGAGCGCCGATCGCCAAAATCACCGTATTCGTCAACGGTTTCGCTTTCAAATCCCCTTCAATCCGAATGCCGCCGGCAATGGTGAAGAGGGCGAACAGAAGGACGATGAACGGAATGAACTCGTTCAGAATCGCGTTGGCAAAGACGACCCACATACGTCCCATCGGATTGTCGGCAGAATAACTGTGCGCCGGCCAGTGACTTTCCAGAACGCCGGGGTGCATGAAGCCGTAGTAGAGCAGGGTGAGGATTCCCAACGCCGCCGCCACGTAAAATCGGTGCAGATTGCTCTCCCACCAGTGTTCCGTCGCGGGAATCAACGGCAAAACCGCAATGGCCAGCAACAGCAGTGCAAACGGTGCCACCATGTAAATCGGAGGAAGTTCCACTTTGACGTCGTGATGATGCGCTGCGTCCGAATGTACCGCTTCTTCAGGTGCAGGAGCCGCTTCCGCCGTTTCAGGAACCACGGTTTCGGCAGCCACCGGTTGAGCTTCCGTTTCCGCATGCTCCTCATGATGTGCGGAATGACTGGCCGCCGCGACAATCAGTTCCGTTCCTTTCTGTGGCAATCCCATTGCAGCGGCAATCAGGTAGGCCACAATGATGACAAAAATTCCATAGACAGCCAATTTTCCTGAACCGGCACTTGGTCCGTGATCACTCATCGCATGACTCCTCTTCTGTATCCAAAAGACAAACTCCCCGACTGTGGGGAACAACTCGAAAAAATATTTCATTCATCAGACCACATTTTC
Organism: Planctomycetia bacterium; assembly: GCA_030527185.1. Classification (GTDB taxonomy): domain Bacteria; phylum Planctomycetota; class Planctomycetia; order Pirellulales; family Thermoguttaceae; genus RGIG3701. Next base: position 6,531 of record JAUNBF010000099.1, read on the forward strand.
ATTATTTTTCAAGTACCCCCTCCCCCTTGAAAAATTATCTCCAGGGAAGTTAAATGAGTATTGGATAGAATTTTTGTCCTTATACAACTACAGCCTGAAAGGTATTTTGCCATGAAAAATTGTTTCATCGTTCTCGCCCTTTGTCTCCTCTTTTTTTTCGATATCGCGTTGGTTTTTTCGTCGGAAGAGGCTACTTCCCAAAATCCCGACCGTACACTCTGGTTTCAGAAACATGGATACGGCATTTTTATCCATTACCTTGATCGTCTGCAAAATAACCCCGATTGCGTCAACAGTTTGGGAAAGCAGACTTCCTGGGATGATTGTGTCGCGGAATTTGACGTGGAACGATTCGCCAACGATGTTCAGGAAACCGGGGCAGGGTATGTGATTTTCACGATGATGCAGCAAAGTCGTTTTCTGGCCGCTCCAAACGCCACGTTCGACCGAATCACCGGGTATGCTCCCGGCCAGGCATGTGCGAAACGCGACCTTGTGGAGGAAATCTACGAAGCCCTTCACAAAAGGAACATCGACTTGCTCCTTTACTGGACTGGGGACGGTGCCACTCGCGACCCTCAAGCTACCGCAAGATTGCAGTTGCAGATTCCTGTTACGCAACAGCATGTCGAAAACTGGGCAGCGGTGGTGCGTGAATATTCGCTGCGATACGGAAAGAAAGTCAAAGGCTGGTGGGTCGATGGCGCGTATCCTTTCATTGGTTACGATGATCAAAAAATGAAAATCCTGGCCGATGCCCTTCAGGCAGGAAATTCCGAAGCGATTCTGGCGTTCAATCCCGGTGTTTTCCCGACCGTCCAGTCGCATTATTGCGAGGAGGACTACACTGCCGGAGAGATGACTTCTTTTGGAGATATTCCCCAACAACGCTTTCTGAATGGAAAACAGTGGCATTTAGCGACGTTTTTGGGGGATGCGCCTTACCCGGACCAATATTGGGGAGCCCCGGGGGTTCGGATGGAGTGGCGGGAACTGGCCGAGTACCTGTACGAAGTACAGCGACATGGCGGGGTGGTGACGATGGATGTGCTGACGTATCGGGACGGTTCCCTGGAACGTTCGCAAGTCCTGACGCTGAAAAAGATGCGTCCGGCTCTGGAGGAACTGACGCGGAACCGTCATGCCTGGAAGGAGGGGAAGGCGATTCCTCCACGAAACGCGGCCTGGCGACAGAAGGCTGAATTGAAAAGTCTCGATGGTTCCCGAACGCTCATCCCCAGTGGCGGCCTGGCATTTCGAGCGTATTCTGGAAACGACGGAGACTGGGAAACCCTTGCCATCGGGGCGAATGAGTGGCCGTGGCGTTATGAAATCACGCTGGAAGAACCTCCCTGTGCGAGAAAAATAGTCGTCTATTTTGGAAAATATCGTTATCCTACCGACTGTGAGATACTCTTCCTCCCTGTCGATTCCGACCAGTGGCAATCTGCCGGACGTTTTCAGGATCAGAAGGGGGAGCCGCTGACGGTGGAAATTCCCCCCACGACGCTCCGAAAAGTTGCCGTTCTCTCCTATAAACCCGACGGCCCCAACCAACCGGGACACCAGATGGGTGTGGCCGAAATGCAGGTTTTTGAGTAATGGTGTGGCTTTTTTACAGAATGCGATAGTGGGGAATGATGTCTTCGTAACGACCATCTTTCCGTAAAAATCCACCGGGAATCGTTCCCAGTGGGACAAAACCCAATTTTTCATACAGTCGCAGCGCGGCCTGATTGCTTTTAACCACGGCGTTGAACTGGAGAATCCGAAATCCAAGTTCTTTTCCCTTGGCAAGACTATGTTTTACCAACTGTTCGCCGATATGGTACCCTCGCCAATCAGGATGGACGGCGTAACTGGCATTGCAGATATGTCCGCAACGACCGATGTTGTTGGGGTGCAGGATATAGCAGCCGACGATTTTCCCGCTCTCCTGTTCGCAGGCCAGGCCGGTAAACGACTGTTCCGAAAAAAACATCTTCCCCCGGCTTTCCGTTAAAATTTCCATTTGTGGAAAAGCCAGTCCCTCCTCCACAATCCGATTCCAGATTGGCAACACTTCCCGCGTATCCCTCGGTGTATATTCTCGAATCCAAATTTCCATACCAGAGCTTTTTTAATTGATAATTCGGAACGCCATTAACCATGAATCACTAATCTTCCTCGTCTTCCAGTTTGGATTCGCCTCCGTTGCGTGTGCAGAGGTTGGCGTAGACGGTGTAGGTGATTCTCTCGGACAAAAAGGAGGTACTGCCATCGGCACGGGCAAAATTCACTCCGCCAGTATGATGGCTTCCCATTGGCAAGTGGTTGAAAGGAATTCCACTGCTACGATCCACCTGCTGATTCAGACGCCCATATTCTTTGGTGACGGTTTTGAAGGGATAGGAAGCGCGGGAATTATTATCGGAAGAACCCAGCGTCCAGGGACGCACATTGCCGGGAAACTGGTTGTAATCACCTGCCATTTTATCCCGTTGGACGAATTCCCCCATCAATAGCGTGTTGCTCAAACCATCCGACGCCGCACGCATTCCAACCGCCTTGTCAAACTGAAACATGCCGTTTTTTACCAGGTTTCCATGGTTTGCCGAAATGGTTTCGGAAATGGGATATTGCTTATCCTGCTCATCTTTTTCGCCCTGGGTACGAATCACCCCACCAATGCCGTTGTAGGTGGTTAACGCACCCGTCCGGTTGTGGTCTTGTTCTTCATAAGCCGGGTCGTCCGGCCAACTGGGGCAGAGATACGTGCTGATGACCGTCATGTTGACCACTTTTCCCTCTGTGGTTTTGATAAACGTGCGGCACTTGGCATCCAGGTCCATCTGATCGTACAAAGATTTCTGTTCCATGTATGGAAGCAGAGCGACGAAGAGTCCAAAAGCATCGTCCCGGCTATCATCACTTTGTCGTTTTAAGACCCCTTCCGGGAAATTGTTGTTGGCCGCATTGGCATAGGTGTGACAGGCCAACGACAGTTGTTTCAGATGATTCACACACTGCATTCGACGAGCGGCTTCTCTTGCCTGCTGGATGGCTGGGAGAAGCAATCCTACCAGCATCCCGATAATGGCAATGACAACCAACAGTTCCACCAGCGTGAAACCTTTCCGTAAATCTTGGGGCTGAAACGGCATAAATTTCCTTTCTATGGGTATCTTATGGCAACATTTCTTTATATTACGTAAGTTCCTCTATTATAGTTTTTTCCTATTTTTTGAACAGGGGACAGGGAAGCTATTTTCCGATTCATTTTGTTTTCAGCTGACCTTTTTTATCTAAATTTTGACATTTATTATATATTTTGACCACTTGAAAGAGGGGTGGGGAAGTTGTATGATGGAAATATCGCTGGGAGAAAGGTTTTCCCGGTACGTTTCAGGAAACTTGCTTCTGTGGGAAGTTTCCTCCAGAACAATCTTGCCAAGGAGTGTTGAGAATGAAAAATTATCGGTTATTTTCTTTCCTGTTTTGTCTTATTTTTCTGGTTGGCGGAAGAGCCACGGGGAAAGAGCCTGCCCCCCTGTTCCCGTTCCTCATTTCGTATGAGGGTGCGGAGAATGTCACCAGCATGGCACACCTTCTTTCCGCTCCTGCCGGGAAAAATGGCTTCGTCCGAATCGAAAACGGGCGATTTGTCGATGATGCGGGGCTGGTCAAATTGCACGCCACCAACCTGACAGGCCCTGCCAACTTTCCCACCCACGAACAGTCGGACAAACTGGCCGAGCGACTGGCCCGCCTGGGAATCAATTGTGTGCGGCTTCACTATTTTGACGCGGGGTACGGCACGTTCCAATTTCCCGCCATTTCCGGGATTTTCAAAGGAGTGTATGCCTGGCAGGATGCTCCGCAATTGCCGGAATTCGACCCGGATCGGCGGGATCGGCAGGATTATCTGATCGCTGCTCTGAAGAAAAAGGGGATTTATGTCAACATGAACCTCCACGTTGCCCGAAATCCCAAGGGGGTGGACATTTTCGACCCGACGTTGATTGCTTTGCAAAAGGAATATGCCCAAAAATTGCTGACGCACGTGAATCCTTACACCGGACTGGCGTATGTGGAGGAACCTGCCATTGCCGTGATTGAAATCAACAATGAAAACGCCCTGTTTAACAATTACCGGGCAGGGCTGGCACAACGGATGAGCAAAAAGTATCAGGATGAGTTGCGAAAACAGTGGAATGAGTGGCTGAAAGCGAAATATGCCACGACCGCCGCCCTTCATCAGGCGTGGGAGTGGAAACCGGAGCCTTTGCACGATGAGCAGATTCCCGAAGGAAAATTCGACGAAAATGTCCCGATGGATGGCAAAATCTGGCGTTATCAGGATGGAAAGACCAACACCACGGTGCGTGTGGCGGACGGACGGCTGACGCTCCAGGTTTCCCAGGCAGGAGAGTCCTTTTTCCCAAAACTTCTGCGTCGCGTGCAGGTGAAAAAGGGGAACGTCTATACGCTGAAATTCTTCCTCCGATGCACGGATGGCTCGCCGGGGAAATTGGGACTGGCGGTGGCTGACGGTGTGGATGGTTGGCGTTCGCTCGGCCTTTTCACTACCTACAGCGTGGGGAAAGACTGGAAACTTTTCCAGTACACGTTCGAGGCACTCGACGACTCCGACAGTGCGGAAGTCCAAATGACCCGCTTCACTCCCGGCACGTATGAAATGGGAGAAATTTCGTTCCAAAGCGGTATGCCGGAAACGACGTTGCTGAAAGGGAGACTGGAAGAGGGAACCGTGCCATGTCTGGCGGTGGGAGACTTTGCGTCGGGATGTATGAAGGAGGACTTTGCCCAATTTTTGACCGATGTGGAACTCCGGTATTGGAAAGGGTTTTACGACTACCTCCGAAACGATCTGAAAGCGAAACAGCTTATTTCAGGCACCCAGGTGGGTCACTATTCTCCTGCCACAATCATGGCGGAACTCGACTACGTGGACAGCCACAGTTACTGGTGCCATCCCTCGCCAGTTTCCAAGGAGTGGAGGATTACGAATCGTTCCATGGTCAACTCGTTCAGTTGTATGTTGGGACTGGCCAATCAGCGTGTGTTGGGGAAACCTTACACGTGCAGCGAATACAACCATCCGTTCCCGAATTTTTACGGAGCCGAAGGGCAGCCGATGTTGCGGGTGATGGGGGCGTTGCAGGGGTGGGATGGAGTGTTTGAGTACACCTACAATCACGAACCCGATTTTGAGCCGACGCGGAATACGTACTTTTTCAGCATGATTGCCCGAACGGATGTGTTGGCACATATTCCTGCCTGCGCGGCGATTTATCTGCGTGGCGACGTGCGGGAAGCGAAAGAAACGGTCACAGCCGCGTTTGACGAGGAAAAATACCGCCAGCGACTGGCAGGAAGCCTGGCGACCGATTATTCGATTTCTACCGCTGGTTTTGATTCCCGTCTGGCGATGATTCATAAGGTGGGGATTTCGCTGGAGGATGAAAAAGGTTCTTTGCCGGAGGATCACCAACTGGAAAAAACGGATGTGATGGTGAGCGACACTGGCGAAGTGACCTGGAATCGGGAGTTGCCGGAAAAATGTTACTGGACGGTCGATACCCCCAACACGAAACTTTTCAGCGGTTTCCCCGAAGGACGAACGATCGACTTGGGCAACGTCCAACTGAAAATCGGCCAAACGCGGATGGATTGGGCGACGATTTCCATGACTTCCCAAAACGCGACCGGGTTCGGCGAAAACGGGAAGGCCAATATCCTCCTGACCGCCACGGGATACTGCGAAAACGAAGGAATGCAGGTGGAGCAGGTCAACGACTCGCAAATCACGCTTTCCGACTGGGGGAAGGGAACGATTCTCTGCGAAGGGATCCCTGCCGAATTGACCCTTTCCGTGCCAGCCCAACGGGTAAAATGTTTTGCCCTCAATCCGCGTGGCGAACGAAAAGCGGACGTTCCGGTAACGGTTACGCCGGATGGAAAAGCGACGATTGCCATCGCCCCCCAATATCAGACGGTTTGGTACGAAATCGAAATTTCTGCCGAATGATTCCTTTTTATGGTATTTACCCAGGAGAAACCCTGATGAAAACCCGTTTTTACCTTTTTTTGGCCTTCTGGAGCCTCGCTTTTTCAGCGTTTGCCATGGAACTGCCTCGGGAAGTGATGAGTGAAAAGTATTGGGCGTTCTGGAATGACGACGTTCAGAAGAAAATCGACGCGGATATTGAGAAAAATCGCAAGGCGGACGCGGTTTTGACACTTTCCAACGTGCGGAAAAACTCGAAAATCGACGTTCAACAAATTTCGCACGACTTCCAGTTCGGTAGCAACATCTTTCTCTTTGGGCAACTTGGCTCGGAGGAGAAAAACAAAGCGTATGAAGCCGCTTTTGGAGAATTGTTCAACGCGGCGACGGTCGCTTTTTACTGGAAAACGCTGGAACCGGAGCCGGGAAAAATCCGTTTTGCCGCCGACAGCGAATACTCCTACCGCCGCCCGCCGACGGATCCGGTGGTGGCTTTTTGCGAAAGTCGTGGACTGAATATTCATGGGCACGCCATCATTTACGGAATACGTCGATGGGGACACCCCGAATGGATGCCCAACGACCGCAAGGCAATGGAGCCACTTTTCGAGAAGCATGTTCAGCAACTGGCCGAACGTTACGGCGACCGCGTTCACCAGTGGGATGTCGTCAATGAGTGTATCGACCAGGCCAACCGAGGTATCATGCCGGACGATTACACCTACAAAACGTTTCGCTGGGCGGAAAAGTATTTTCCCGCGAAAGTCCTCTTTTCCACCAACGAATGCGATATGGCCTGGGGTCCGACACGCCGATATGTCGAGATTGCCCGCGACTTGAAAGACCGTGGCGCGAAAGTCGATCTGATGGGTGTCCAGTCGCACATTTTCGATCCCCAAGGATGCCAGTCGATTGCGGACGGAGCCAAGGCACGCACGCCGGAGCAGAACTATGCCGTTTTGGACTGCATGTCGGAGGCGGAACTCCCCATCCATATCAGTGAAGTCACCATTTCCGCTCCCAGCGACGACGAAAAAGGGCGTCTCATCCAGGCAATTGTGGCGAGAAATCTCTATCGGCTCTGGTTTTCGTATCCCCGCGTCGTCCGAATCACCTGGTGGAATGCCGTCGATGGCGGAGCGGCACCGGGCGAACCGTCCATTTCCGGCCTTTTCACGAAAGATTTGGAAAAAAAGCCGGTTTACCATGCCCTTTATGAGTTGATTCAGGAGGAGTGGAAAACGCACCTTACGCTGGATGCGGAATCGTCCGAAGTGGCTATCCCTTTCCGTGGTTTTCGCGGAAAATACCGTGTGACCTGGACGGATACCGACGGACAGACGCAGACGAAAGAAATCCACGTCCGCTAAACGACAATCATTCTCTTTTCCAGAAGAGAAACAGCAGGAGGGGTGTTACGGTATGGGGGAAATGCTCTCCACTTCCGAACCACCCCCTCTGCTAGAGCATTTTTCAGAATTTGCTTATAACATTTTGAAGTTGAACCGTTGGCAGTGTAGGAGACTTTCCACAGAAGGTAGAGGTGGAAGTAAAATCATCTGCGTCTTCTGCGTCATCTGCGGACAAAAAAAGGAAGTGCGGGAAAACTTATTTTTTAGAGAGATTTTTGGATAAATCCAGCAATTTCAACAACTTCCAACGTTAAGAATTATCCGCAGATTACGCAGAAGACGCAGATATTTCCAT
>JAUNBF010000164.1 GCA_030527185.1 Planctomycetia bacterium
CCAATAGAACGTCGTTTTACCATTTCACCAACCCACCCCCCGCCCTATCGGGCGTCCCCCTCCCAAAGGTAGGGGCTTTCCTTTCGTTTTTCTGAAATTCAAAGTAGAAGGAGTATATCTCGTCACTCAACCCCGTTTCCAGTATCCGCTGAGGAAAAAGTGGGAATGGAAATATCTGCGTCTTCTGCGTCATCTGCGGATAATTCTTAACGTTGGAAGTGGTTGAAATTGTTGGATTTATCCAAAAATCTCTCCTAAATTCTTTCTAAAAAATTTGTTTTCCCGCCCTTCCTTTTTTTTGTCCGCAGAGGCCGCAGGAAACAAGGTTAATTTTCCGGGAAAACCTTTTTTAGCCACGCAAAATAATCGGGCGGTTCGGCACGGTAATCGCGGATACGGTCGTAGCGTTCTTTGGCCAATTCGCTCGCCACGGTTTGAGGATACTCGTTGATTACCAGCAGATAATAAAACCGTGCGGCACCGTAAAGACGTTTCGTTTCGTAAAATTCCGCAAAAGCCATATCCCGCTCCGCCTTGGCCTCGACAATTTTGTTACGGGTCTGCAAAATCGCCTCTTTACGCTCTCCCAACTGACGGTCGAACTGGGAAATCAACCGTTGCGCCAGTTCGTCCGCATCCTCCAGAGCCTTCCCATCGTATTCCGGCCCCTGGTACATCAGGAGCTTGGCGGAAAGGTTCAACTCACACGCCGGCAACAGGTGTTTGGATTGCGGATAGGAGCGAATCAGATCGTCGTAATATTGAGCCGCGTCGACATATTCCCCACGGATATAGTTCGCGTTTCCCGCCGCCATCAGAGCGTGTTCCGCCCACAAACCATTCGGATCGTGGAGGGCAATCGTCTTATATGCCTTGACCGCTTCGCCGAACGTGCTGAACGTTGGGCGGGTTTTGTCGGTAAAATTCGGTGCCAGGGCGGCGTAATGATGGATTTGATCCAATTGCTCCCAATACCGACCAATGGCAAACAGTCGTGGCGAAACGCGATCCAGATAACGTGTCGAATCGTATTTCTTCAGCAGGCGTTCGTATTCCCGTTGAGCTTTGGCATACTGGTGGTCGAAGAAAAACGCTTCGGCTCGCAGAAAAATCGCGTCTTCCTGGAGTGGCGAATCCGGCCAGCGAAAATAGGCATACCACAATTTGTCCGCCGCTTTATCGAAATTTCCCTGGTCGAAAAGTTCCACCCCTTCGCCAAACGCTTTCAAGGCCGCCTCCTGATCCGGCTCCAGATTCACCAGGGTGAGGAAAAACAACTTCACTTTTTTGCTGAATTTTTCCGCTGTCATGGCTGAAAGAGAGTCGTCTTCCGCCTCAAATTGGGCTGCCGCCTCACGAATTTCCGCCTGATTCACCTGCGGCACCGGGTCGGCTCGCAGTTGTGATTCAATCTGGTCCAAATCCTTCACATTCGCACTTTGCCCCCGCATTGACGCACATCCCGCCACCCCCCACACCAGCGCACCCATCCACAGAAACTTCATCAAAAGGAGGACGGATATGTAAGGATGGTGTGAAATCATCGGTTTTTCTATCGTTTGAACCATTGAAATATCGCGACGGGATGTTCCAGTTGATGCGCCAAATATTGATTCCAGACACTGCGAAGCTCGCCCAGAATTTTCGGTCCGATCCGAAGATTCTTCCAGCTTTCGCCAGGGTGTGCCAGTTGCTGGAGTGCTCCCAACGCCTGTTTGGAGAGAGAGACCACTTTCCGATGGCCAGGACGGCAACGGGAACACAACACGCCGCCGTCGAGCATCCCCAACGCTACCCGTTTTCCCGGTTCGGCCATGACATTGGCGGAACACTCCACGCACTCCCGAAACGATGGTGCCAGCCCCACTTCCTCCAAAACCCGAAGCTCAAAGTGGAGCAAACATCGGCTCAAAATCTCTGGCGGATGTTCCAGTGTGGAATCCCTGCACTGCGAATCCAGAGATACAATATCGTTTAATGTTTTTTTCGTCAAGTCGAATAATGCGGTTTGAGGCAAAGATTTTTCCGTAAATTCCTCTAAAAATTCCAAGACGTGAAAACCTGCGTAAATTGCGGGGAGTGTGGAAACATCGAATCGCGTCAGAAGTTTGGCTTCCGTCACCAAATCGAGCGCATCGCCTTTTTTCGGATAGTAGAGAATCCGGCAGAGATTCATGTAATCCAACGCGGAGTCAAACGGATTGCGCAATCGCCGTGCCCCTTTCGCCAGAGCGCTGATTTTGCCGTGTTCTCGTGTCAAAAAGGTAACGACCATACTGCTTTCGCTGAAATCAACCGTCCGCAAGATAATCGCATCGTCGCTAATTGTCCCCATCTCCCACCCCACGAACCATCATATCATTCATCATTGTCAAATTCTCAACCGATTTATTTATCTCGGCGACAATCCCGATTTTCTGTATCCGCCGAGGAAAAAGTGG
>JAUNBF010000100.1 GCA_030527185.1 Planctomycetia bacterium
GGGCGTACCCCTCCCAAAGGTAGGGGCTTTCCTTTCGTTTTCTGGAAATTCAAAGCGGAAGGAGTATAGAAGTGTTCCAGAGTTCTTTTCGATGAAATTTACTCGGAATCGTCTGGCCTAGCTTGACAGATGAGAAACTCTGAGTATAATGCAACTGAAATTTTGTTTTGGTAGGTTCTTTGTCGCTATAGACTGTTTTGGAAAGCTGGAAAACTCGTGTCAACTGTCAATCCCATTGCTCAAATTCGTAATATTGGTATCGCCGCTCATATCGATTCAGGAAAAACGACGCTCAGCGAGCGTATTTTGTACTATGCCGGACGCATTCACCGAATCCATGAAATTGCCACGGGGGCGGGAGCCACGATGGACCACATGGAACTGGAACGGGAACGGGGAATCACGATTCAGAGTGCCGCCACCACGGTTAATTGGCAGGATGCCCATATCAATCTGATCGATACTCCCGGCCACGTCGATTTTACGGTGGAAGTGGAGCGAAGTCTCCGCGTTCTGGATGGTGCTATTTTAGTGCTTTGTGCAGTGGGAGGTGTCCAGCCGCAGTCGTTGACCATCGACCGCCAAATGCGTCGGTACAAGGTTCCTCGGCTCGCTTTCATCAACAAAATGGACCGTACCGGGGCGAATCCGTGGGAGGTGGTGCGGCAGTTGGATGAACGCCTGGGCTGCAATCCGGTCATGATGCAGTACCCCATCGGAAAAGAGCAAGATTTCCAGGGGATTGTCGATTTGGTGACGCAGGAAGCGATTTATTTTGACGGAAACAATGGCGAAAAACTGCGTCGGGAGAGCGTCCCGGAAAATTTGCGGGCGGAAGTGGAAGAGGCACGTGGCAAAATGCTGGAAGCGCTTTCCATGTTCAGCGACGAGATTCTGGAAATCCTGTTGGGCGACGACCCGTCCGCAATTTCTCAGGATTTGATTTACAGCGTGATGAAAGATGCCATCCAGCACGGCCTCATGACGCCCGTTTATATGGGAACGGCTTACAAAAACAAAGGGGTTCAGCCCCTGTTGGACGCGGTGGTGCAATTTTTGCCGTCGCCGCTGGATTTAACGCCGACTGCGCTGGAGTTTGAAGAGCCGCACCGGGAAATCCAACTGAAACCGTCCGCCGCAGAGCCAACGGTGGCCATGGCGTTCAAAATTGTGGAAGACCCTTACGGTTCGCTGGTTTTCATGCGGATTTATCAAGGTTCTTTCAAAAAAGGGGAAAGTTACTACAATCAGCGTACCGGAAAACGGGAGCGATTCGGGCGAATTGTCCGCATGCATGCCGATGAGCGAATCGAAATTGAGGAGGCCTCGGCGGGGGAAATTGTTGCGGTGATGGGAATCGAATGTGCCAGTGGTGATACGTATTGTAGCGACTATCCCTACTGCACGCTCCAGAGCATGTACGTTCCCGAGCCGGTCATTCAGGTTGCCATCAAAACCCGACAACGCGAAGACGCGAACCGTCTGGGGAAAGCGTTGCAACGGTTTCGCCGCGAAGACCCGACGCTGGTCATCACAACCGATCAGGAAACTTCCGAAACGATCATGTCGGGAATGGGGGAACTTCATCTGGATGTTTACGTCGAGCGGATTCGCCGGGAATACAAAGTGGAAGTGGAAGTGAGCAAACCGCGTGTCAATTACCGCGAAGCCCCTACGCAGGCCATCCAGTTCGACTATCGTTACCGCAAGCAGTCGGGCGGTTCCGGCCAGTACGGCCATATTATCGGCGAGATGAAGCCGTTGCCGGAAGATGGGACGGATGAGGTCTTCCTGTTCGAGGAACATGTCGTCGGCGGTCGGATTCCCAAACAATACATCCCCGCGATTGAAAAAGGGTTACGGCGTTCGTTGGAAAAAGGCCCGGTGGCAGGTTTTCCGGTCGTTCATCTGCACTACATCGTCAACGATGGATCGTATCACGAAGTGGACAGTTCGGATATGTCGTTCCAATTGTGTGCCCAGGGTTCCATGCGGGAGCATTTCCCCAGAACCAAGCCGTGCCTTTTGGAACCGGTGATGAAAATTGCGATCGAATGCCCGCAGAATTTTCAGGGCACGGTGGTGGGCGACCTCTCCCAACGTCGCGGCGTGATTATCAGCACCGATATGATTCAGGGAATGACGCGTATTGAAGGGGAAGTGCCGCTCTCCGAAACGTTCGGCTACTCCACCGACCTCCGCAGCATGACCCAGGGACAAGGCACCTTCCTCCTCATGTTTTCCCGCTACAAACCCCTCCCCTCCTGGCTCCAGGAAGAAGTTGTGGCCGAACGGAAAAAACAGTTGGGACGTTGACACCAATGTTGTTTTTTGTTTTAAAATTAAATTTTCACGGTTTGCCTGCCGTTGGAACTGTGGAGCCTGCTTCTTCCTGTATCGGGAAACCGAAATTCAAGATGGAATTAGCAAAAAAGATGGCTTGTTATATTCGATAGTAAAGCTTTTCTCATTACAATACGCGTCAATCTATGAGAAAAGTTTCTTTTTTCCAGTAATACCGGCATTTTATTTGCTTGCAGTCACCTCAAACTCAAACAATTCTTTTTTAGAATTTCTTTTACGAATAATATTTGTGCAAATATTTCTAAATCCAGTCAATTCCAATAATTCTCCGTAGATTAACTCTGCGGAGACCATCGTATCATAAAATTTAGAATTTCCAATAATATAATGTATCTTTCCAGAAGACTTCATCACTCGATAAATCGCTTTGAAATGTAGATACATGTCGTGAAAATACCGATCCACATATTTTGACATGACATCCCCTGATTTTGTTCCTGATGTTCTTATCGCTTTTAATGTTTTCTGTAAAGTTTGAGTAAGATAGAGCTTTTCTGTTGGACACCAGTCATTCAAGCGACTTGTTGCAATTCCCCATGTACCACCAATGGCTTCCCAATCTATTTTTCCAGCTTGAGTGGAATTCGATAAATATCCCAACCAGAACATATAAGGGCGAAGTTCTCGAATGTACGACATTCTGTTCGGGTATGGTGGGGATGTTATAACCAAATCAAATTGTCGATCCTGGATAGTTGTTAAATACCTGGAATCATCAATGAAAACCTTTCCAAAAGACAAGGGATTGTATTTCACGGAATCAACAACAGAACAAACATTGTTCATAAATTTTCCTTTTAGGGTATCTTCACCATCTCCCCATAAGGTCAATTGTATATCAATATCATTTTTTTTCTTAAATGAAACAGATTGATGACTGAACGAAGCGTTTGACAATTCTATAACTAAACGGCAGAAGGCAATCAGAAGTAAATTGTACACATGATCTCGATCAGTATATTTTTCAATTCCTGCTTTAATGGCACACAAGTACCACAAATTTTTCTCTGACCACCACCTTTCGATAAAGGAAATCGGCGGTGGTGAAACAAGGTCAATGCCAGTAATATTTTCTTCAATCACATTACCCGCTGTGAGCAGGTCTTTTACAATGTCAGCCGAATAATTGGCAAGTTTCACATTTCCAAGCCACACTAAAAAAGGATTTATATCGCATGAACAAGCGGTATATCCAAGTTCAGAAGCAACCAATGTTGTAGTTGCAGTTCCTGAAAATGGATCAAAAATACCTAGACCTGGTTCATATTGAGCTAAAATATCTCTCACCAATTTTACAGAATAAGCAGGTGTCAACCGTAACCAACCATGTCTGGATTCAGAAATGTTATACTTAAATGTCAAGTCTGAACGTTGAGAGCAAATTTCTGAAATACACATCCACTTACTCCTGATTGATGGACAACAAACTTAATAATACTTTGGCTACTTCATTTTTTAATTCATCTGTATTTCTTTGAAAGAATCCAGCTAAATCATATCCAATAATCTCTTTCATAAATGTATAAATTGAGGTTTCATGGGAACCATATATGTCTCCAGTTAAAATTGCCCAATTATTTAATCGGTATCGGTGTACAATGTCAATATCAATTTGGTTTGACATGACCATAACACATGGCAAATAGGCTTGTGTGTATGCCTTGGAAGCATTGGCAATGTCCGCATTTTGACGTTTGGAATCTTTACTTTTATAACCCTGTCGAACTTCAAAAACAACTCCTTGCAAACATGAGAGTATTTTTGCCTCTATTTGAAGCATTCTTCCCATGTTCCTAACCCAGTTTTGAATTCTTGATCGTTTGACTTTATCAAGTACATCTTTAAATACAATACGACCATCAAGCGACAGTTTTCGACGACTACTGTTATCCATTTCTATTATGTACGACCAGTGAACTTGTTGCGAAGACAACTCAAGTTCGTCCTGTAATATTGCGCGGAATAGATTTTCACTCCCTTTTCCAATTTGTCGATAAATACTTGTCATTCCACCTGCAACACGATGTGCCGCATACATTAACGGAGAATCCAAACCCAACCAAGTATAAAAGATGTCTCCTTGATATAATTTTTGAAAGTCCTCTAAAGATAGTCCGTTTTTTCCACCTTGACCAAATTTGGGGAGATAATAAATACTTTGCTTAATTGGAGACAGTAGAATATCCATATACACTTTATCAGACTTCATTACACTGTCCTCTACGTATTGTTTTTCTTCGCACTAAATAGTTTATTTTACTGCGCTTCTGAGAAGCAGTCAAGAGGGTAACATTCCTAATTTACAGATATAAACATGGAACGAATGTTGTTTACATTTTTAATAAAGTTTACAGTTCTTTTTCCAGCAGGCTTTCGTTTCGCAGGAGGGTGCATTTGACGCGGTCGGCTTCGTCGATCCAGTCGAGTTCCTGACGGAGTTCTTCGCACGATTGGATCGGTTTTCCGTTCAGGAAGAGAATCAGGTCGTCCGGCTGCACATCGGCACGGGCGGCACGGGAATCTTCCGCGACGCCATCGACATACGGTGGCGTTTTTTCCACCACCTCCGGCACCAGTCGAATCCCCAGCCCTGCCAACGTCGTCCCCTTTTGCGGCTTTTTTCGCGCCAGCGTGTAGCTTTCCTCATCGGGCGTTTCACCTTGAAGCATGGCGGCCACGCTCTGTTGCAAAACGTGGGCGGGAATGGCAAAATTTAGCCAGGTTCGCGTCCGGTTATGTTGCAATTCTTTCCCCAACATTCCCAGAAGCTCGCCTGTTTCCAGCGAAACGAGTGCTCCACCTGCCGCTCCGGGATTGTTCGTCGTCACATCCAGCGTATAAACCAGCCCACGATAACGGTACGGATACGCACCACGAGTGGCGTCGAGCGTCCATTGCGAAGCGATGATTCCTCGTTGCACGGAAACCTCTTCCGACCCCATGGCAATGTTGAACAGATTGGAAAAGGCCAGAATTTCCATCCCCTGGCAATCTTTTTCCCGCGTTTTGGCCGCAGTCGCCTCCAAATCCCAGAAATCGGGGGTCTGCGCATCCACTTTCAACAAGGCCAGTTCCAAAACGGGATCCATCTGCTGCAACGTGGCGGTAAAACGGTTTCCGTCATGTGTCACGCAGAGAATTTCCTCCGAATCGAGCGCCGGCGTAAAAGGGGTCAGCAAAAGTCCCTCCCCGGAAATGAAAAAACCGGACTGATACGCTTCCAGCCCCTGAAATCCCCCCGCGCCGTAAATTTTCACCATTTTCGGCTGCACGTCGGCAATGACTTCATGAATCTCCGCAAATGCCAGTGCGGAAAGGAACCATCCCCCGAAAAATCCAGCCAACCATGCCGTTCTTCGTATCATTTCAGCCCCTCCAGCACGTTGAAGGTTTCGATTCGTTCCGCTCCACGCCAGATTTCCACCCGCAGAAGCGACTTTTCCTTTCCTTCCAGAAAATGGAATCGCCACGGAAAATGGCCGTCCCAATCCTCCATTTCCAGACAGACGAGACGCGAAGGCAAATTCGCTTCCGCCTGCGAAAAATAGACCCGCACTCCCACGCCGCCAATCGTTCCGTCCAGCGTCTCGTAAAGCGCGTCCGGCTCTCCTTCCGGGAAACGCTCCGGCGAAAGTCCCCAGTAATGAAGCTGCGGAAAATCTTTCGGCTCTTTTCGCTGCAATTCACGCCAAAGCGTCCAGCCCGGCAAAATCCGACCACTTTCTCCCGGCTGCGGCAGACGTGCCCAATCCCCCGTATTTTCCCAGACAATGGCGTTGCCAGGGAGTTGCAACGTCGTTTTTTTCGCCTCAAACCGCATTTCCCAGGGAGTTCCCGAGGAAAGTGTCCCCTTCAACACCGCTTCGGGTTTCGTCACCCACCCCAGCGACGTTCCCCCCATTCCTTCCCTCCAAACCCGTTCTCGCTCCTGCCGATGGAACCAGTAGTTTGCCCACCCGTCCCGTTTTTCATAACAGGAGGCGACTTCCGGGGGCATTTTCAACAAGTCCTTGAACTGCTCCAATTGCTCCAATAATTCGGGAGGAAGGATTTTTTGAGGAATTTCCCCCTCCTCCTTTTTCTGCGGTGAAAATTTTTCGGAAAGGAGGTTTCCCAATTCCTGCTCCGTATGTACCCCCTCCAATCGCACCCAAAATTCCCGCTCTTCCAGCGTCGCCACCCCCGTTTTTCGCACCACACGAATCGGAACGTGCCACCCTTTCGGATAAATTCCCAGCACATTCTTGAACTCGTTCGGCGTGTTCACCCGTCGATTGCCGAACGTCACCAACCGATCGCCCGTTTCCAGCCCCTGCCGTGCCGCGTCCGAAGTTTCCAACAGCGTCTCCACAATCGGGCGTCCCAACTCGTCCCCCACCACCGTCGCTCCCAGCGTGGCATGATCCACCACCCGCCCGGCTCGTAAATGCGACAGAAAATGCTGAATCTGGTTGGCGGAAATGGCATATCCCACGCCGACATGGATTCTGCCCCGTTTTTCAAAAGAACACCGTCCGTTGATGCCGATCAACTCACCTGCCGCGTTAAAAAGCGGGCCGCCCGAATTTCCCGGATTGATCGAAGCGTCCACCTGAAGGCAGTCGGCATATTCCAGCAACGTTCCCGCCGGATACTGGTATCGGTGGGTGCCTGAAACGATTCCTGTCGTGACGGTGGGGGAAAAGTCGCTGGAAAAATTGAACGGATTCCCCAAAACCAGCACCGAATCTCCCACCCGCACCTCGTCGCTGTCCCCCCACACCACCGGTTTCCATCGCCAGTTTTTCCGCTTCTCTTCCGGCCAGTCGGCAGGAGGATACATCTTGATAAGCGCCACATCCCCCACCGGATCCATCCCCACCAGAACCGCGTGAAAAATCTCCCCTCCCGGCAGACCACACTTCATCCACGCGCCACAAGGCTGCGTCACATGGAAATTCGTCAGGACATAACCATCTTCCGAAATGACCACCCCGGAACCTCCTCCCGAACCGTCCGGCGGGAAAATCGCCACCACCGACGGCGCAATCCGAGCAACCACCTCGATTCGCTCCTTTTCCTCCATCCCCTGTGCCAGAGAAAGCATTCCTCCCAGAAGAAAAATCCCAATGCTCATCCACTTTCTAATTATTCTGCCCATATTCCACTTCCACTAGAGCATTTCTAAAAAATTCTCTTCTTTTTCCCTAAACTCATATTGTCCATAATCCCCACTCCCATTATCCGCCGAGGAAAAAGTGTGAACGGAAATATCTGCGTCTTCTGCGTCATCTGCGGATAATTCTTAACGTTGGAAGTAGTTGAAATTGTTGGATTTATCCAAAAATCTTTCTAAAAAATTCGTTTTTCCGCACATCCTTTTTTTGTCCGCAGATTACGCAGAAGACGCAGATGATTTTACTTCCATCTCCATCCTCTGTGGAAAATCTTCTACCATGTTAAACGTAGCAAGGAAGTACTCTAGGGAAGAATTCTTGCATTGCCAAAGTCGAGGTGGTCGGAAATATCCATATTTTTCCCATAATCGACCAGAATTTTCAACCGGCTTGCTCCCGCCACCTCCAAATCGAGTTCCTGCGGCGGCATACTTCCCGTGATTTCTCCCGAAAAGAGTTCTTTTTCATCCGCGTGAATCACCAGCCGGACATTTCCCTGAGGCCGCACCTCATCGTCCATCCCCACCACGGCCTGAAACCGTCGCGCGTCGTCGGGAAGCCGAAAAACCAACTCCGTTCGACTGCTGGCGGTGAAGCCGTGCGAATACGTTTTTCCTCCGATGGAAAGTGCCGAACCATTCAAACTCCGTCCATCTTTCGGGGCAAAAAAAGCCTCCCGGCCATCCTCCATCCCAGGCACCGACACGAATGGCAACCATTTTACCGACTCCGCGTCCGCCACCCGCAAGAAAACCTGCGAACCGCCCGTACACTCCATTTCCACCATCTCCGAAACGGGAAGCTGAAAAACCTCTCCACACCGAAGCGAAAAAACGACTTCCGACGCATTTCCTTCCTGAAATTTCCCCACCGAATAACGATTCCCACGGCGGTCGGTCAAAATCGCGACGCCTGCCGGGAATTTTTTCGCTTCCGGCAAATCGGCAAAACGAAGTCCCAAAATCCGCTCCCGTTTGATCGGAATCGCCTCGCCATCCAGCCAAAACGGCACCGTTTCCGCCTGGATTTCCCGAATCTCACCGCGATAATGCGAAATTTTTCCATCCCGCAAAGCCACCAGTGTATCTTGCGAAGTCTCCTCTGTGAGAATCTCCTCCCACGCCTTGCGAATCTCCGGCTGCCGCAGCGCACTCGGCTGGAACAAAACGGCCTTCACTTCCGCTAACGGAATTTTTCGCTCCTTTTCCCCTTCGCCATCGTGAAAAATCCCTTCCCGAAGCGTCCAGGAAGGACTACCCAAAAAGGAACCGTCGCGTAGCAAAAGAAAAGGGACATTCTTCTCCGCCTTTTCGCCAGAAAACTGCACCCGAGCCAACGTTTCCCAGGAAAATTCCCGTGCGTCCCCCTCCACGCGAATCCGAATCCCGCTCGGCAATCCCGATTCCCATTCTCCCGAAATCGTCTCTCCCGACAACGTTTGCACCGACACCGATTCCGCCTGCAAAAAGGACGAAAACACCCATCCCAAACAAACCGCCAGGCCTATTTTTTTGAAAAATCTATTCATCGGGAAATCACCTTCCACACGAACCATATAAATTGATAATTGATAATTGATAATTATTTTTGTTCAAACCGTTTTCTGTGTTACTGTGCGATTTTCCAAATCTGTGATGGTTTGTTTCGTCTGCTAGCGCTTTATTAAACTTATAAATATCATGAGTCGTAACACAACCACCCTTGAAAAATACGTACAAAAAAGTTCACAATTATCAATTATCAATTAAAAAAAGCACTATTCTGCCATTCTTTTAAAGTACTGTTCAATCGCCTCACGGTAATAGGGAGGAAAATCCCGTCCAATTTGCTGGAGTGATTCTTCCCGTTCCTGGGGAGGGAGATTTCCCCAATCGCCCCCTTGCTCCAGCCGTTTTCGCTGCACTCTTCCAGGAGCCACGTCCCCTTTAATCCGCGCATCCTCCGCCGGTTTTCCCGACGGTTTCCCGGACGAAGAACGCATGGCCTGTTGCTGGCGTTGCCGCTCTTCCTCTTCCAGTTTTTGAATCAGTTGATCCAGCGAATCGATCACTTCCCGCTCCACACGCTGCACCTCTTCCCCCGTCTGCTGCCAGTCGAGCCGCCGGCGAATGTCCTTCATTTTACGGGCAATCGGCTCCAAACCTTCTTTCGGCATCCCCTCCAAATCCCGCCGCATGAGCGTTGCCAGAACCGCATACCGCCGAGGCAATCGCTCCTGAAAAGGTTCCAGTTCCTCCAATGTTTTCAGGCATTCCTCCTTCAACACCAATTCATGCTCCGCCACGGCTCGGAAAAACAGCAACCGTTGTGGCGTCAAACTTTCCTTCACCGAAACGTTCGCAAAGAGTTGCCGTGCCTCATCGTAAGCTCCGGCACACGCCAGCGCTTCCGCATACACCTGCTGCACCTGCCGAAACAGAATCAACGGAAGTCCCTCCGGCACCTCGGACGACACGCACCACTGCCACAGCTCTGGATTCCTGTACCGATGTGGATTTTTCGCAAACTCCTGAATTTCCTTCACTTGCGGATACTTTTCCCCCAGCCGGGAAATCAGTTGTTGCGAAAATCTTTCCGGCGAATCTTCCAAAACCCATGCTTCTTCCCCCACTATCGGTTTCACTGCCGAGCGAACTTCTTCCCAAACCGTCCCCCACGCTGGCGACGAAACGAGAAGCCCTGTCAAAACCAGCCCAAAAGTCCTTCGCACATTCATTACCGCCTGCCTCATTATGGATTCCTCTGCAAGCCAAGTTCCCGCGTAATCTGCCGAATCCGCTCCTGTTGCCGCGACAAATCGCGCAAGGCCGCTTCCGTTTCCTCATCCGCCACATTCTTTTCCTGGATCCATTTTTCCAGCATCTCCGTCCGTCGATTCACCCGAAGCTGCGACGACCGAATCATCTTGATCTCGCTCAAGCGATCGATCAATGCCGGGTCCATTTCCCCCATGGAACTGCCCGAAGGCGGATTTTTCGACTGTTCCTGAATTTCTTTCTGCGACTTTTCCACCGCTGCCAACATCTCCTCCAACGTCGCCAGAATATCTTCCTCAATCACCTGCACATTCTTTCCCACACTCCCCTTCGCCAACATCCCCGAAACTCGCCGCATATCCTGCGTCATCTGTTCCACCACTTCAGGAAACATCCTGGCCGTCCCTTCCTCACGCAACAACAGAAGTGCCTTCTCCCCCTCCGCCGCAATATCCAACTCCCGACGGCTCAGCCGCGTTGCCTCCACCGTATGCTCATACGTCCGCTTCTCCTCCTCTATTTTATCGAGCCGAAGCGTTTCGTCATATACCGTTCGCTGCATTTGCTGCATTTTCCTCAAGCGCGTTTCCAGAAGTGCCAGGTACCGTTTGGCCTCCTCCTCACGCAGTTGGCGCAATACTTCCTCCAAATTCGCCTTCGCCTGCTCCAGTTCCCGCAACGCCTTTTGTTGCTCCTGAGCCGACTCCGCACGCCGAGCTTCCTGCAAACGTTTTTTCGCATCCTCCATCCTGCGCTGTGCCTGACGCAAATGCTGCGACGAATCCCCGTCTTGAGATTCCTCCTCTTTCCCCTCTTCCGCATTTTTTGCCGAAGATTCTTCCGAAGAAGTTTCCGCCTGGCTTCCTTTCTCCGCATCCGATTCTTCCGTCATTTTGCGTGCCAATTCCCCCGTTTTCCGAGCAATTTCCGCCTGCTCCTTTCCCAAAGATTCCATCGGCTGTCCCTCTTCGGTACGTCCATACAGGCTCTGTTGTTCCAGAATACGCTGATGAATCTCCCGCAAATAAGCCCGCAAACGCTCTTTTTCCTGGCGAACTTTGGAAGAACGATTCTCACTCTCCAAAAGCGTCAACAGTTTCTTCAACTCCGCCACGACCTCTCTCTGAACCTCCAGTGCCTTCCCCCACGCCTCTTCCCGCAGCAATTCCCCGGCCGTTTCCATGCGGCTGGCAACCATCTTTTCCCGACTTTGCGCCATCACCCGCGTCAAAACCGTGCTTCGCTGCGGATCCGTCACCGACAGAATCTCCGCCATCCGCAACAACGTCTCCTCCAACACACGGTAATCTTCCTGGATTTTCTGCTGATACGACGCCACTTCCGCAGAAGACGGGATTTCCTCCTGTCCCCAAGCATAACCAACCATCACCAGACAGACGATTCCCCATCGAATCATACGTTACTCCAAATCCAACAACGCCGCCCGTTGTTCCTGTCGCACCTTCTCGTTCAGCTCCTCCTGCGAACGAATCACCTGACGAAGCATTTCTGCAACCTCATGAAAATCCTGCATTTGCGTCATTTTTTCCAAAACGGCATCCAGCGACGACAAGATCGCGTCCATTTCCCGCAGAACCTCCGCGTGAGCAACTTCAGCCTGCGTCGCGTCCTCCCCGCCAAGCCACTTTTGAAACTGAAAAAGTCGCTTCTCCAATTCGGGAAACGCTTCCCGCGAAACGTTTTCCAGGGGCTTGTGGATTCCCTCCTCCAAACGCTCCAGCCAGGCAGGCGTATCGATTCGGTTGTTGACAATCTGCCCCATACAATTCTCAATCCCCTCCACAATGCCGTAAAGCTCATGCGCATTTTTACGGTTGTTCTGAATCACCCGTTCCACACGATAACTCTGCAAACCGCGTGAAGATTCCTCCGTTTCCCCTTCCGATTTCGACTCCGTTTCCGCCGTTTCCCCTGGAATCCACCGAATTTCCCGCAGCGAATCGCGCGAATCGAGTACTTCCTGCCGAATCGCCTCAAACAGTTGCCGCAAAACGATTTCCCGTGCCTCCACCAACAACCGCAACCGCTGCGGCGAAACCACATCCAACGTCACCGGTGGCGAAATTCCCACATGCCGTCCCTCCGCCAGCGTACACCGATCCTCCGCCACCACCGTCAACTGCAATCGATCTTTTTCCCGCAATCCCAGCGACTCCAACTCCAACACCTCCGGTTTTTCCCCTCGAAAACGGATTTCCGTCGGATTTCCCTCATACTCCGCAATGGTCTGATACTGCGCATTCTCCCCCGTCTGGTCTTCGGAAAGTCGCTCCACACGGTAGTCGAAAAAAGTCTTCGCCAGACCATAATCATCCGTGATTTTCCCCTTCACCGGAATTCTCGCCTGCGGCGTCACCGCCGTTCCAATCCCCACAGGCGTCACATCCACCGTCGGAAGCTGATCCTCCACGTTCGCCAAAGCCAGTCGAACCGGTTTGCGGGAATCGAGTCCATCCGTATCCTTCAGATGAAATGCCAACGTCTCATCTTGCGAAAAACCTTCCAAACGCCACTGAAAAGTCTCTTTTTGCTCTCCCGGCAAAACGACCTCGGCTCCCGACTCACGCACGATCCGAACCTCTTCCAAAGGTTTGTTCGTCCGAGCCTGAATCGTCACCGCCGTTCCCTCAGGAATCGACATCACGCCCGAAACCGGCACCGTCTGCCCGCCACGAGCCATGTAGGCCGGAAATTCCAGTGCCAGCGTCATATCTGCCACCGCCGGACTCTCCACCACCTCCACCCGCAAATTCCGCAAATTCGTATCCAAGGCATAAATATCCAGCGTCATTGAGGAAAGAACGCTCCGAAATGTGTAGCTGAACTCCACTTCCGCCTCACTGGAGTGACGTTCCCCTTCCCGAATCATCGCCACCTGATTCCGACCCCCTTCCGCCGTGCGATAATAGAGATAAACCGTTCGCAGCGACTCCCATTTCTCTGCCGGAACTCCCTCCGCCAACCGGACACTCAGGCGAAGTTCCCAGTCACTCCCACGAGCCACCTTCACCCGTCCCTCCTGAAACCCCTCCGCCGTCAGGACAAACGTTCGCGGCCAGCGTTCCTGCGACAGCGCCAACATCCGATTTTGCCAGACCGCCATACTCTCCGGGTAAAGCCAGGCAAATCCTCCCACCGAAGCCACCATCAAAGCCCCTCCCAAAAACGCCATCCCCAGCGGCTTCCAGCGAAACATCCCCCCCGGACGAATGGTCGGCAGGACTTTCCGCAAATCTTCCCGCGTTTTGGCCAGCAAAACCTCCTGCCATTGCGGTTCCTCCAAATTCTGCGGCTCCAGCACCGTCAGAAGCGTATCGTTCAATTCGGGAAACTGTTTTTCCAGCAACAACCCCAGTGTATGGTCATCCAACGGCACTCGCAATGGCTGAATCAGCGTCCGCCAGACGTCCCAGACCAGCCCGATTCCTGCGCCGAGCCAAAAAAGCCCGCGAATCCACACGTCCGGCTCCCAGAATCGATCCAAAATCAGCGAAATCCAGAAAAGAATCCCCCAATGAATCGTCAGCAGAGCCAGACTTTCCCCCACAACGTATCCACGGATTCTACGCCGCAGCGACGAAAGCAGACGTTCCAATTCTGATGGCAACCCACTTGGCATGACATTCTTTCTTCCAAACCGGGAACAACAAACACCTCTTTAATAGTATAGCGTGAAGCCGAAAGAATGTCTATCCCCAGATGCCACTTTTTTCCGCTCACCGACGTTTTCTTTTTGGAAAAAATCGGCCTGCCATCTTGACGAAAATGGTTTTTTCGATTACAATAAGTTTCCCATTGTATCGGATGAATGGCTGAGTGGTCGAAAGCGACGGTCTTGAAAACCGTTGACGGGGTTCCTCGTCCGGGGGTTCGAATCC
>JAUNBF010000165.1 GCA_030527185.1 Planctomycetia bacterium
GCGTAGCTGATTTTTCGGATTTCGCAAACTGGCAGCGAATCCATGATCGTTTCGGCAGACTGCAAAATCGCCATGTTCGACTTCATGAACCGCAAGGCCATCGTCGTCGTCATGTTCGCCAGCAGGTTGGCCTTGATACCACTCCCCAAGCCATCCGACAAAACGGCGATATTTCGATCCTCATTCTCCAGCCTTGCCCACTGAAAGTCATCTCCACAGGCACTTTGGCCATATTTAATCAACTGGCTGCACTCAATCTCGACAAACGGAGCCTTGGCATTCATGGTTTTCTCTCCTGTTGGCTTTCTTCGTCCATCAGGTGAATCTTCAAGCCTTCCAATGGCGTATGTTCCGTGTACGTCGAAGCAACCTCATTGAGCAAAATCTCCGTCTCCGCCATGTGTTCCCCCAAACATCGGGCGATATTCTGCACCGTCAAGACGTTTTTCCGAATCACTTCCCGTGCCTTTTCCGCCACCTGCTCTCGCCGCAGTTCCGTCTGCGTCACATCCTGAATCACCGCCCCGGCTGTCTGGCCATCGGTGATGGAAAAAACGCTGATGTCGTAAATCCGATTGCCGTAAACCTGATTGAAACGCTCGATTTCCCCACCCTTCTTCAGCACCGTGTCGAACAGATCAGTGTATTCTACCATCTGATTCAAATACGCTCCGGTCAGATTGCCGCATGTCTCGAACACCTGAAGTGTATCTCCTCCAACCATTTGCGCAAAATGCCGATTGCACTCAATCACCTGTAAATTCTTGTCCACCAGCACGACCGACGCGGGAATGAACTTGATCAACGCATTGCTCGTTTTCTGCGAAATCTTCCGCAGCCACGAAAGGCACATGTTCGTCTCCGCCTTCCCATCAATCACCGCCTGAGCAAATTGTCGGCAGGTATTGTAACCGCAGCCGCCGCAATTCAGTTCGTCTCGGGCGGAGAATTTCCCCACCGACTCCATCGCCTCCTTGATCAGCCACTCTTCTTTCGCCGGTTCCTGAATCGCCTTTACTTCCACCGGCAACCGCAAATCGACCTCGACAGGACGGTGGACACTTGTTTTTCGCACCCCCAAAAGAGCCGTTTCCATCACCGTCTCCACCCCGCCCCCATCCGTCGGCATGAGCGGTCCGTTGACACATCCGCCGTCGCACGACAGGACTTCCAGAAAAAGTTTCCCACCGGCTCTGGCAATTTTCTCTCGATCCGCACTTTCCAGCACGCGAGCAATATTGGCCAACCCGGAAACAGCGACATACTGCGTGTCCGAATCGGGCGTGCGCATCGTATCGTTCATCCCCCCTTCCAGCGAATAGAACCGTCCTTCCTCCGCCGCCTGCGGCACGACCGGAATTCCTGCCAACGACGCCACCGAAATGCCTGTTTCCTGGAACCACTCCTCCAAATCCCGAAACGTCAACGCCAGATTCAGTATCTCCGGTCGGCGGTCGGCCTCATTCTTTTTCGCGGCACATGGCCCAAAAAAGACGATTTTGATCTTCTCCCCAAACGTTTTTCGCAAAAACCGGGCATGCGCCTGCACTGGAGAGGCGACGGGAAGGATACTCTCCTTCCACCGCGGCAAATATTTTCCAATATAATCCACCGCCGCCGGACAGGCACTGGAAAGATAGACTCCCGGAGCCGATTCCCGCAAAATCCGGGCACTTTCCGAACTGACCAACTGTGCCCCCAAAGCGGTTTCGCTCGCACCAGCAAACCCCAGCCGACGCAGCCCTTCCGCCAATTGTTCGATACGGATTCCTTTGAAATAGCCGACAAAACTGGGGGCTACCGAAGCGTATACCACGTCTCCATGCTGAAGAAAGTACTTTGCCCGCCGCAAATCGGAGCGAATTTTCTTCGCGTGCGCAGGACAGACCTTGAAACACTCCCCGCAGCAGACGCACAAATCGGGAATCACCGCCGCACGGGCATTCACAATCTGAATCGCCTTGCAATGGCAGTGACGGACGCATTTGTAACAGTCCTGGCACTCATTTTCCGTGGTATAAACCGGGAAGAAACTGTTCATATCTCCCTCATTTCTCAAACAAGTCTTTCAAGATTTCCAGCATCACGCCGGGATCGACATTTTTATGAGCCGTCCCATCCACCAGCACAATCGGTCCATCGGGACACCTACCCGTACAGAGAGACCCGCAAAGAACGACATCGACGTCATCCTTCAAACCACGCTCTTCCAGATACTTCTCCACCACCTCCACATTCTTCGCATTTCCACGCGAAAAACAGGAACTCCCCAAACATATTTCAATCTTCGGAACGGACATGCTCTCCTCCTTCGGTTCCCCTTCCCTATTCCAGCCAGAATGACTTCTCCACCATTTTACACCTGTCCCAAGAATCGAACAGGACGGGGGGTGGGAATTG
>JAUNBF010000101.1 GCA_030527185.1 Planctomycetia bacterium
GATATTTTTTCGTTTTTCCGAAAAAATCGAATTTTACGCCTCGTTTCGACTGGACACTTTTTTTCTCTTGCGGTATAATCCCAGGAGAATAAAATTGTCCGAAGAATGTATTCACCGACATTCTTCTACTGTTTCTTTTCGGTTGTTACAAGCAATTTCTTTGATAAAATCGTTCCAATTGGTAAATGTGGCATAAAATATTTTTTATTTTTTTACAATGGGTAAAATGCACAAAGTTTTTGTGCGTCGTTTTCACCCTCGTGGGAACGGTTTGGCAAAATTCCGTTTTTCTGGAACACTGTTTGGCTCAAGAGACCTCTTCCCCTTCCCAGACCGCCGGGGAGTTGCTGAATCGTGCCATCCAGTCGCAAGGGTATCGAAGGAATCTCGATGCGAAATTCCATTTTGAAACCTTCCTCCTCGGAAAAAAGATACTCGGCCATGGGACGTATCAGGAGGAAAAACAGAATTATCCCCAATGTTCCCTGCGATTTGAGATTACATACCAACTTTCTGATTTGCAGACAGCCAAAACCATTCTTTTGCTGGATGGGGAGAATCAGAAATTGTGGATGAATCAGAATCTGCTTTTGTTGGAGGAGGTGGAGCCACAAAAAGCGGATGACAGCCGTTACTACCAGATCGATTTGGAAAAAGTCCAGCGTTTTCAAAAAGAAACTGCCACGACGGCGACAGAAAGGCTGGTGCCGCCGTGGTATGGACAGCGAAGTCTGGAAAATATCCTCTGGGGAGTTCAGAAACATTTCGATTTTTATATGGCGGGAAGAACGTCGCTCCCTCCGATGCAGGCTTCCCAGACGGAGGATATTCCCGTTTTCTACCTGGCGGGAAAGTGGAAAAAAGAGGTGTTGGGGAAACTTTTGGCATCTCGGGAAAGAGATTCCAGCCGACAGTTTTTCTCGAAAGAACTGAACATGTTGCTGACGGATGAAATTCCAACCGAAATCCGGCTCTATCTCGATCAAAAAACGTATTTTCCCCTGCGGGTGGAGTATCTGCGGACGAATGCCCAGGGAGACGCTATTCCTGTCATGCGGTTGCGGTTCTACGATATTTATTATAATGTCCGATTTACCCCACGTCAATTCGAGTTCCAGCCGCCGCAGTTCACACGGGTGGATGATGTGACGGAAGCTTTTCTGAAGAGCGGAAAATGGAAATAACGGTTATTGAGCGGGTTTGGCATCACGAATGACAGCGGTGGGACGAACCATGTCGGTCACGACCGGGCCGGTCACGAGCGTGGTGGAATTTTTCGACAAGTCCCCTGCATCTATTCGCACGAAAATCTTTCCGGGGAGGTTATCGGGGATTCGCCAACTGTAAAGCCCATTGTTTTCCAGTGCTGTCGTCATGGCACGCCAAGGCCCTTCCATGGCAGACGACCAGGATAATAATATCGGCGTTGGGCCAAAGTGCTCATCTTCTGCACTCCATCCAATTTCCAATTCGCCAAAGTCGGCCATCAGGCGAACCGATTCGATTCTCAATTGTGGCGGAATCCGATCCAGAACCACCTCCATTTGCGGCAACGTTCCGGTCGTCGGACGCTGCGGACCCAGACCGGCACCATTGAGAACGACAATCGTTAGCCCATATTCTCCATCTTCCGGCAAATCGACCAACAGTGGACTGACGCAATCTTTGTCTTCCGCCAGGAATTTCCATGTCTGACCACCGTCCAGCGTCCCCCAGAGTTCCACTTTTCCCACCCCTGAAGAGCCTACCGTGGAGATGTCGTAGTCGATGCTTAAACGTGGTTTGTTCATATAGCGGATGGCGGTGTTGACCGTGCCGTCATTGGCCGGGGCGCTGAGAGAAAGGAGAAGATCGTCCGGGGTTGCGGAGGGACTTTCGGAAAGAGGGGTAACGGTATCCAGTCCGGCGGCTTCCGACAGTTCCGAATCGATCTGGGGCAGGAGATTCTCGGCAGACGTTTCAGGATAACTGCTCTGGTGCGGCATATCTTGCTCTTTTTCCGTCTCGATGGGAACCGGTTTGTTAATTTTGTACACAGGAATGGAAGACTCATTTCCAGGAATGTCGGTGGCATCGGAGACCGAAAACGCGACAGAATTCGGATCGTTGGAACTTCCTGAAGAGCGTCGTGTCGTTTGCGTATCGTCCGGGTTGGGCGTCCAGACCGGATACTCTTTCCCCTTGTTTCGAGGTTGGGCTTCGGAAGAAGCTATGGCGGAATGGAGTGGCTGGCCGCTGGTATTGACGATGATTCGCCAGGTCGGTCCCATGTCGGGACGGGGAAATTCGTTGTTTTGCAAGTCAACGAGACTGACGACGAACCAATATTCCCCATCTTTGGCTGTTCGGACGTTGAAGAGTTTACTCTCCTTTCCAGCCAGACGCTGGCGGGGAAAAGTCTGGTAGATATTCCACGTTTTTCCCAAATCGCGGGAAGCGTAAAGGCGAACTTCCTGAATCTGCTCTATCGGACGGGTAGCCAGAAGGTTCTCGAAGGGGAGCTGGAACATATTTTTTTCGACCGGATACGGATCGGGGAGTTTTCCCGGCTCCTTTTTTTCCACCGTTGTGGCGGTGTCGGCAAAGGGGGAAACCGGTTCCTGAGGCAACGCGGTGTTTGTCAAAGCGGGGGAAGGATATTCACTGGAAACCGTCGGTTGACGCAGAGAGGGTGGGGCAGGGGTGGTTCCAACCGCGTTCCAACCATCGGAAGCCACGGAATTCGGCACTGTTCCCGTGGGGACAGGCGAGGTCGTTCGGACCGTTTCCGTTTTGCGGGACTGGAAAGGATTTAAGCGATCCCAGAAATTTTTCATGCCATCCTGAGCCAGCCCATCCGAAATACCGAAATTTCCGAGCATTCCCCAACCGAGGAGGATTCCCCAGAGAGAACGACGAATAAAAATTTTTGCCGCGTTTTCTGAAAACGGAAAGCGGTACGGAGGTAGCGTAGGCCGGTTCATGGTTTTGTCCTGATCGTAAAAGGTCTGCGGAAACAGGGAAACATCCACCCGCAAGTCCCCTATTTCCGCTTGTCCTAAAGTATCGGCTTCCCTTGTCTCCTTTTTACGATGGTTCTGAATGCGTCCGCAAACTCTTTTTAAGTGTTAAATTTTACCAAATCGGAAAATTTGGAATAATCGCTAAACTTTCCCATGGAAACTGGCCGATAAGTAAAGGAGAGTGGAGAGGAAATTTTACAAAACACTTTTTCAGCATATTTCATGGAGAGCGAAGCTCATGGATCGTCCGAAAAACAGCCAGGCACGCAAAAAAAGTTCTACTTCACGCAAAAAGAAGCAGAATGTTCCCTCTTCGGAGTTGGAGATGGTTGGTGAAATGCTTTTTGGGAATATCGCGGATATTTCCCAGACCGTCACGCCTGCGGAGGATACAATGATCAACCTCGGTTCCAAAATTGCCCCTGAACCGATGCGAAACTGGAACCAGGCGGCAGATTCCACGGAAGTCCCCGTCGCGGCTCCTCCTTCTCAGACACCTGTTCCCGTAACGGGATTGATGAGTTCGCCTCCTCCAAGGCCGGAAATTCCCGTGGCTCCCGTGGCAGCGAAAAGTGGCTCCTTTTTCCGCCGTCCCGTTCCCATGGCGTATTCGCTTGGATTTACCGCGCTGACATTGTGTATCGCGGTCTTTCTTTTCCAGATTTTCCAGTCGGAAACACCTTCGGAAGAGGAAGTCGTCACAACCGAAGAAGTCACCACATTTGAAAATGGTGAGGAAATTTCTCCCGTCCTTCCAGAAAACACTTTTTCCACCGAATCGCACGTTGCGGTGACGGCACCGATGGAAGATTTTCCGCACGACTCCGCTTCGATTGTCGATTCGGAAGAAGAGGTGATTCCTCAGTTTGATCCCACGTTGGCGTATGCGAGTGACGTTCCCCCGCCCACATCTGCGGAAGTCCATCCGGCGGTGGGAGGGAATGTTGCCCATGCGAATGTCGCGGTGTCCCAGGAAACGTATCCTGTCTTCCAGCCACAAACGGTTTCGGCTCCGGTTCCCGCTCCGACCTATACCGCCTCTACGGGCGTGGATGTGTGGCAGAATCAGGCCAGCGTTTCCTATCAGGCTGGCTCCACCATGGATGAAATCCCGGCGTATCAGGCACCCGCAGGGATGAACAATGTGGCTCAATATCCCACGTATGCTCCGACAACACCTGCCGTGGGAAGTCAAGCCACGTTTTCCTCTCCTCGAAAATTGGCTCCGCCTCCTGCCCAGGGGAAGAATTTTCCGGTAAACGAAGCCCACCCCGCCGAAGAAATCTATCCCTCTTTCGACCCGGGGCGTGGTGTGGAAGCATCCATTCCGGTACAGTACCGTTAACGAATTCCATCTTCCTCCTTCCTTTACCATCGTCATAAAGCCTCTGCTCCCCAACAGGGGCTTTATGACGATACGGCTCTAGAGTACTTCTATACCAGTGTTCCTTGAAATTTCCGATTTTCCGCACGAAAACCCCTCTCTTGGGGAGGGGTGGCAGCCGTAGGTGGGAGGAAGGCACCGTTTTTCCTTGACGACGGGGTGGGACGGGAATGGGGCGTTCTATCGTAATTTGCCCAATAGAACGTCGTTCCGCCATTTCACCAACCCACCCCCCGCCCTATCGGGCGTACCCCTCCCAAAGGTAGGGGCTTTCTTTTCGTTTCCTGAAATTCAAAATAGAAGGAGTATAAAACACACCTATTTTTACAGGGTTTTGTAATTTGTGGAGTTCCGGCAGAACCAATCACCATGGACAACCCTATCGTCGCATTTTTCGCATATATCGCACGAAATCCGATTCCAGCTTCTCCACTGAACCGAAAATCCGTTCCACGTCCATCAGCCGCTTTTCCGGTGAATCCCA
Organism: Planctomycetia bacterium; assembly: GCA_030527185.1. Lineage (GTDB taxonomy): Bacteria > Planctomycetota > Planctomycetia > Pirellulales > Thermoguttaceae > RGIG3701. Next base: position 4,871 of record JAUNBF010000101.1, read on the forward strand.
AACCAGCATTTTTTTCTCCGAAAACTGTTGCGCATACCGGATGTAATCTTTCTGCCGCGTCTTCAGCAAAAACCAGGTCAAAGCCCAGGCTTGTGCGTACGCTTCCCCGGACGTTTCGGAGCGTCGGAAAACGTCATCATCCGTCAACATCTTTCGCAAAAAACCGGGGGAATAGTTCGACAACGAATCCATGAACGTCGAGTATCGCAACGGATTGATTTTGCCAATGGCTCGCCAACCTTTGTCGCTGCGGATGTCCGGTGCCTCGAAATACATCGCAATCCCTTCGTTGAACCAGAGCGGAACGTCGCCGTAACGGGCACACAAACCACGATTGTACGCAATTTGGTGCGTCGCTTCGTGGATGATCGTCGCCACCTGTTTCACCGCCTGAGGACGGCTCAGAATTTCCCGCGTGATGGCTCCCATCGTCATGGTGGCAGGCCGCTGGGTACCGTAAGTTTCCTGGCCGCTCAAATCGGAACAGACAATTCGGTTCGTTTTGTAACTGTAATAGCCGATGATGGTGTCCCCCACCTCTCCCACTTCCTCACGAGCATACTCCCGATATTCCCGTGGATGCGAAAAAACGATCACGATAAGTGGAAATTCCGGTTCCGGCAATTCGTAATCCCGTTTTGCCCAGAAATTCTGAAATGTGCTGTAAAGCCGTTCCATCAGTTGCCCACACCATCGGGCATAGTCCTGGGAGGTGTTGTAGAAAATCGTGTAATGGGCGGTCGTATGCACGGCAAAATCCTCCGGCAGACGCTCCCGAAAAACCTCCGCCACCTCTTCCCGCGTCATGGGAACGAACGGTTTGGAATTGCGAGTGGCGCGAACGATCATCTGTGGTTCAATGGCGTGGATTTCCCCCGTCCGCTCCTGGAGCAAAAGCCCTCCATCCTGAGCCACCACCAACGTCCGCCCCACCGTTCGCCGTTCCGCCGCATCCTCCGTCTCTTTCCAGACCACCGTATCCAGTCCCCACAACGGTACCGCCAGCCACAACCCCAGAAGAAATATCGTCGCACGTATCAAAGCTCATTCCTCCTGCGGCACGGCAATTTCAGGAACGTCATCCTCGTCCACACTCTCTTCCGTCGGATCGTCCGACCATTTCTGGCCGCTTCCCACCAACATGTATCCTCCCCAAAAGACCGGATTCGTCCCCCGGACACTCGTTTGCGCCTCGTCTTCCGGGACGATTCGTGGTTCCGCCGCCAGGTCCAGTTTCGTTCCTGCCAGTTTCAACACCGCCCGTCGCCAGGCTTGTGAGACATTTTCGTTCTTTTTCAGTTGTTCCAGAAATTCGCTTGCCAGAATACAGGACGAATTTCCCCCCATCCGCCAACGGGAAAGTACCAGAACGTCGCAGCCGTTGGCCAACATCGCCATGCTGGTGAAGAACAATTCCTGTCCCGGAACCATAACCGGAGCTTTTTTGGTGCCCCTTTTTCCTGTGGAGCCGAGACTTTCCGTCATGGTATGGAATCCCGTCAGGAAAATCAACCGTGGTACACCGTGCGGGAACGCAAACCATTGTGCCAGACGAGAACCCTGTTGCGTTGCGTCCACCCCCAACGGTGCCAGCAAATACGGCGCGGCAAAATCGTTTTTCAAATCCTCCAAAACCACCATTTTATCGAACGCGGAAATGTAATTGGAGGAGACCGTATAAGGAGTCCCTGCCGCCATTCCACCGAAACTTCTCGGCTCGAAAATTACCGAACGCGAAATGGCCTCCTCCAGTTTTTCCAGCATTTCCTCCGACGGTGCCTCCTTGCCGTAAGCCACAATCCCATAAGGCGAAGTGGGCAAAACGGGCGGTTTCCACGGAACTCCCAACGATGCCATCGGAGCGTAACGAATGGCGAACTGGTTGATCGTTGGCCGCAGCCCCTTGGGAGTCTGCACTTGCAGCATTTCAAAAGGCAAATACCACGTAAATCGATCCGGCACAATCACCAGCGAGGAAAAATCGGAGCGGGAAAAATCCGCCTGCGAACTCTTCGTCAAATCCGCCATGACTCGCAAAGAGTGTTCTTTCCAGGCAGTTTCCTTCAGTTTCGCACCTTTGACAGGCGTTCCCGCTCCCGTCATGCCGATTTCCCGAAGCATCAGCGCCAGATTGTTTTGCAGCGACGTTAAATCATTGTTTTTCGCCGTTCGCGAACTTCCCCGTCCCGCCCCTCGGTCTCGAATCACCCACGAGGCAAATCGTTCCTGATTCAGCAAAAAACAGAACATCTGGTTCCGTGCCGCAAAAAAGACCAGCATGGCCTCTCCCTCTGCCAGCCCTTCCTGAATTTCCTGGAACGTTTTCAACGGTGGAAAAACAAGGTCAATCAGCCGTTTGTCCAAAACGATCGAGGCCAGAAAACTCTCCTGCTGCTGGCTGACAACCGCCAGTTCCTTCAGCCATTGCGACAATTTCTGCTCCTCTTCCTTTTGCGTTACCGGAAGACTCATGGCACGAATCTGTCCCTGCAATTCGCGTACCTTTTCCGAACGCACATCGTACCCCGGATATTCCGTCTGAATGTCCCGCCGACGCTGGCGTTGGGTGACGGTCAAATGCTCTTCCTGCAGTTCCATCAAAAGTCGCAGCGCGTGCATCCGTCCGCCAAAGTCCAACGTCTGCAAAAACCTTGCCCGACGTGCCATTTCCGCAATTTCCAGTGCCCGCTCCGTTTTTTCCATCTCCATTGCCACCAGGAACCAGTTTTCCCACGTCACCGGCCTGGGCGTCATCAGGAATGCCAGCGACTCCATCGGGTTCAGTGCCCACTGCGCCGCGGTCGGATCGTGTACCAGGATTTCATAAGCCTCACTCGCTTTTCGTGGCGTCAGACGCCCTGCCAGAAGCTGCGTATCGACCAGCGCAATCCGAAAATTCCAGATCGAACCTCGCTGCATGAAGTGCATGGCCGTTTGAATTGCCTGAATTCCCACTTTCTGGGAAGCTGGCGTAATGTCACGAAAAGCAACCCGTGCCCGCATGAAATGAACACGTGCCCCGGCCAGGCCGCCCACCATCGTCCGGCGTCCCATCACCCGGTCGGCTTCCGCAACACAATCCCGTGCCTGCGGAAGTTGGTTTTTCCGCAGATATTCGTCCGCCAAATACGTCAGAATCGGCACTCGCAGAAACGCGATTTTCTCTTTTTTCGCCCAAACATCTGCCGCTGGAAAAACAGGACAGACCTGAGCCGGATTCTTCTGGTAATACGCGTTCGCCAACCCTCGAAACGCGTCGTCTATCGTGTGAGCGTCGTCATAATAAAACGCCAGCGTGGCCGCTTCCAGAAAATGCGTCAGTGCCTTGTCATAATTCGCCGAGCGAAGCGAAATTTCACCCAGCGTCAAATGCACCAGGCAGGTAAACGGATGATCCGCCCCCCCTACCAACGCCCCGCGCATGAGCGACTGAATCCCTTCCGTCTCTTTTCCACAGGCAATTTGCGTCACCCCCATCTGAATATCGACCCATGCCTGAAGCCAGCTTCCGCCCATGGAACGTCCCAGAACCGGGAGTTTGGCAAGCAATTTCGTGTTCAGATCATCCCCGGCAGCCAACGGTCCCAGTAATTCCCCCCGACGCCGAATCGACAGGCAGGTACACCGGACAATCTCCTCCGCGCAGACCGACCGCAACGACGGTGGAGCGATCGTGTCGCCCGATTTGTAATTTCGCGTATTGTAATTCGGATCGCCGAAAATCAGCGAAAATTTGTCGGGAACTTTCATGATTTGCCGATTCGGTTTCGCGTCTCCCCACGGACAGGGGTCAAATCGGGCATTTCCCGGATTCGGAACGTTGTTGATTCGCGTCATCCAGTCGTAATACTGCAAAAACAACTGAACCGCACTGGTGTACTGATCCAACGCCTCCGGGTACTGCCCCATTTGATAGTGGCACTCTCCCATCATCGTGGCAAAGCAGATCGCGTCAATCCAACGATTCGTCGAAATTTTGAAACTCCCCCGCCATTCCGACTGAAATTCCTTCAGCGCGTCCGCATACTCCCCGTCGTAATAAATCGTCTTGGCAACAAAATAAGATCGCGACGGCAACGCCGAATCCTGGGCGCACAACGGCTTCCAACAAGCCCAAAACATCAAAATCAGCAGGAAAACACGCATGGGAAATTCCCTCCTTAAACGAAAGGAAAGCCCCGCCTTTGGGGAGGGACTTTTGTGGAATGAATTTGGGAATATTGATTCCCCTCTGAATGAGGGAAGGAACACTTCCAACCCGGTAGGTTGGAAAATAAAAACGCTCTTGGAAATCAGTCTTTTGCACCAGGCGTCGCTTGCGCGGTTTTTATTCATTATCGGCAAAATTCGCCCCGAACCAAAATTTTACTGAATCGCAAATGCCGACCCGGATACTTTTCCACCCATTTCGGATCGTTTCCAATTTTCGCCCGATTCGGCTCTTCCGGCAGCAGTTCCACCGTCACCGTATGCACTTTTTCCGCGTCCAGCCCATCCGCCAGCACAACCGCCGTCACTCGCCAACTGTTGTACTGCAAACAATACGCGTCCGTTCGCGGCAACGGTTCTTTCCGCAAAACGCCATCCACAGTCACCGCAATCTGCCCACCGTCCGGCCCCACCACATCGTACAACATCGCCTGCGTCCCCCGGAAAGAAAACGTCACGCTGGCTCCCGGCTCGTCCGTCGTCCAAATGTCGTCCAATCGGCTGGTAAATCCGTAACATTTTTCCCCGGTCGCCAATTTTCGCCAATCCCCCTCCATTTTCAACGAATCGACCGACCGCATTTCCGTAAAAATCATGGGGTTGGAGACAAAGGTTGGTTTTTGCGAAACATCGTGCAAAACCGGAGGAATCGACTTCATGGCCTGAAATGCCTGGGCAATCCCTTCCCGATACAATTCGTGCCCGGCATCGAGCGGGTGCGTGCCATCCTGGGAGAACCACAATTCCCCCTTTTTCGGCTCTTCGGAAGTCTGAAAAACGAGCTTCCCGGCCGATTCCAACGCCACCACCCGTTTCAGCCAGTGAATCGACGGGATTCCGTAAAACTCCGCCAGCATCTCCATCGCCCCGGCGGACGTGGGCAAAATTCCTTCCCGTACCGTTTTGGCAAAGGGGACGCAGAACGTATAGACAAACACAATGTCCGTCCGGGGATTTGCCGCCCACGTTTTTCGGACAATTCCCTCCATCTGCTGCCAAATTCGTTGAGGCGGAGTTCCACCGTCGTTGACCGCAAACTCCACCAACAGCAAATCCGGCTCATGTTGCAAAACATCCCGTTCCAGACGGTAGTTTCCCAGCAGACTTCCCGTGCCACTGACCCCGGCGGCAATTTCCACAATCGTCGCTTGCGGCCACGTTTCCCGCAACCACTGCGTCGTCTTGACCCGCCAGCCATTCGCCATGGTAATCGACCCGCCCAGATACGCCACTCGCACCGTCTCCCCCGCCTCCAGACGCTCCAACGTGTTGCCGATCCCGCCGCGAACCTGGAAATCGACACACGGTTGTGGCGTGTAAACCGGCTCTTCCGCCCAACCGCACACCACCGCGCAGCAGAATCCCAACAACCCCAAAATCCCCTTTTCACAGCAACACAACCTGTTTCGCACCTGCCCAACTCCTACCAAATTTCCAAAACAAAAGGGAAGGTGGAAATTTGAATTTTCCCACAACTTCCCCCAGCTATTTCATCAACACGATTACAAATCGCCACGAATCGCCTGCTCAATCAGGAGGCCAATCCCACCTCCCAACAGTGCCCCGGCGGACGGTGGCGGCGGAGCGGGATGATGGTAATGATGATGGTGATGTGGCGGTGGTGCCGGGTGATGATAATGTCGCGGCGGCGGTGGTGCCGGATGGTGATAATGCCGCGGCGGTGCGGGCGGTGGCGGTGCCGGGTGTACATACACCTGAACTGTGGAACGGCGTGGCGGTGGCGGAGCATGGTATCCTCGCTGCGCGTATGCCTGATTCACGACGACCATCTGGAAAAACAGCACGATACTTGCCGTTACCATCGCAAAAATAATGGGTCTTTTCATGGTTCGACTCCTTGTTGTTCAAAGGATAGGAATGATTCACATTTTTACAGTATAATCCATACTCCCCTTCTTTGCAAGTCCACTCCTTTCCATCGGGGGAATTTTTCTCACAATACTTGGGTATTTGTTTCTCTAAAAATGTTTCCACGGAAATCGTTGTCTCTATCTTATTGTCGCATTCCTTAATCTCTTTACGCCACATATTTTTTACAGTTTTGTAATTATTTGGATTTTATAATAAAATTTTCCTTTTCCGAAGACATGTTGTAACGATTACGTAAAATATTTCAACCAAAAAAGCATTCCCCCTTTTTTATTTTCCTATGTATCTATACTCCTTCCATTTTGAATTTCAGGAAAACGAAAAGAAAGCCCCTACCTTTGGGAGGGGTACGCCCGATAGGGCGGGGGGTGGGTTGGTGAAATGGCAGAACGACGTTCTATTGGGCAAATTACGATAGAACGTCCCTTTGCCATTCTACACCGCCCACCCCGGTAGCCTAACGGTACCACCCCTCCCAAAGGGAGGGACTTGGGGGAGAGAATCCGAAAAATTCCAGTGGAGGTAGTCTCCATGAAAATTCTACTGGAAAAAAGCTTCACGCGAACTTTTGGGGAGGGTATCCATTCCTGACGGTACCGATTATTCCCCCCCTTTTTTTCCTGAGGGAAAGGGATAAAATAGAAGGATAACGGTTTTTGTTGTCCCTTTAGAGAAAGGATGGAAACCATGGATCGTCGAACATTTTTACAGTCGGTCACTGCCGCCACGGCACTCGGAACGTTGACGCTGGAAACCGGCATGGCAAAAACCCAGGAAAAACCCAGTACGGAGAAAGATTCCATGAAAAAAATTATTGTGGCTGCCGACCCCTTTGCGGTTGGTTTGAAAGATGCGATCGTGGCCGATTTGAAAGCGCAAGGGTACGATGTTACCGATGTGGGAGCGACGGCGGAAAAAGAAATTCCGTATTATGAAAGTGCTGTCGTGGCTTGTCAATTGTTGCAGGCAGACAAAGACGCTCGCGGAATCCTCCTGTGCGGCAGCGGTATGGGAATGTCGATTGTGGCCAATAAATTCAAGGGAATTTCCGCTTCTGTGGTGGAATCGGTCTTCGCGGCCAAGATGTGCCGAGCCATCAACAACGCGAACGTCCTCTGTCTCGGAGCCATGATTTGGGGCGAATGGATGGCTAAAGAAGCGGTCAACGTTTTTCTCAACACGAAATTCACGGAAGGTCTGGAAGGTTTGTCCGACTTTTTACACGACGCGGTGAAAAAAGTGGATGCCATCGAAGGCTAACGCGATTTTCCCAAAAATTCCAGGAAATCACGCCTGAATATGTTTGAAACGCTTGTTTTAGGGCTTCTCGTTCTACTCCTCCTGACAGGAACCGGATTCGTTTTCTGGTTCAGTTTTACGTTGAAGAAGGAGCAGGAAGCCCTCCATCACCATCTTCATGAAGAATTCTCGCTCAAGCGGCAGGAAGAACTGGAAAAATCGGCTCAGCAACGCCTGGAAACCCAGGGGTTGATCCAGCAATTGAGTGACACTCTCCAGCAACACATCATCTCTCTCAGCACCATGCAGGAAACGCGATTACAAGGCCTGACCCAGACGTTGGAAAAGCAGTTGGAAAACGTTCGGTCGGACAGTACGCGGAAATTGGAAGAAATCCGGCTGACGGTGGATGAGAAATTGAACGATACGCTGGAAAAGCGGTTGGGAGAGTCGTTTCGCATGGTGAGCGAACGGCTGGAGCAATTGCACCATGGTCTGGGAGAGATGCAGACGTTGGCACATGGCGTGGGCGACTTGAAAAAGATTCTGAGCAACATCAAATCCCGTGGAACGTGGGGGGAAGTCCAACTGGGAAATATTCTGGAGCAGATGTTTTCGCCAGACCAGTATATCCGCAATGCTGCCACAAAACCTAATTCGCAGGAACGTGTCGAGTATGCCCTTTTACTGCCGGGACAGGACGAAGAGCAGAAAAAAGTCCTCCTTCCTATTGACGCAAAATTTCCCAAAGAGGACTATGAGCGAATTGTGCAGGCTTCCGAAGAGGGAAACGCGGCGGTACTTGAGGAGGCTGTAAAAAGTCTCACGCAGCGTATCAAGGAAGAGGGACGCAAAATTCGCGACAAATACGTCAATCCCCCCGTGACGACCCCATTTGCCATCCTGTTTCTCCCTACGGAAGGGCTTTACGCGGAAATTCTGCGTCAACCTGGCCTGGCCGACTACCTTCAGCGAGAATGCCGTGTTTTGGCTGCCGGACCAACGACGCTCATGGCTCTGTTAAATAGCTTGCAAGTCGGCTTTCAAACGCTGACGATTCGTAAACAGACGCACGAAATCTGGCAACTTTTGAACCAGGTACGGAAGAAATTCCAGCACTTTGCCAACCATTTTGAAAAAGTTCAAAAAAAGATGGAAGAGGCTGGGAACACGCTGGGAACCATGCGGGAAGAGACGCGGATATTGGGAAATCATCTGGAAAAACTCGACAAAATTTCGATGGAGGAGTGGAAATCGGAAAAAAAAGAAGAACTTTTTCCACCTCACGAACGTTGAAATTCGGTTTCTTGGCTCTTTTTGGGGTCTCATTTTCTCTCTCCAGAGGGGCTATCCAGAGTTTTTTTTAAATTTTTTTAAAATTTTTTTGGAAAATATTGGAAGGGAATCTATTGCAAAGTTGCGATTGGTTTTTGTAAATGAGCATAACCTGTTGATTATTATGAAGTTACCTTCTTTGAAGATGGTGATGATATGTTTTGAGTAGGTAAACAAAAGTGTCGTATGCAAATGGTGAGAAAGTGTGGACAAAAATGATGGGAACGATCGAAAAAAAGCCGGATTCTATTGAGAGAGCGTCTTGACAAATGGCAATATATGCGGTACAAA
>JAUNBF010000102.1 GCA_030527185.1 Planctomycetia bacterium
TCAATTATCAATTAATCCGCTTACTATTCCGACACGACTTCGCTTCCCGCGATGGAACCCAGGGCTTGCCAGACTTGCAGACTGATACTGTTGCTGAAAAAGTCGACGGAACCATCTCCACGAGAGCCGTTGACGCCGCCGGGATGGTGGCTGCGGGCGGAGACGTAGACCGGATCGGTGGTGTGATTGCACGGTCCGGGATAGTCGCCATCTTTTTCGCGACACCAGGTGTGATCGACCCCGGAATTCGGCGTATTGACCGTCATGAAAGCGGGACCGGCATTGTCGTCGCAGAACCAGTCCCCACGTCCATCGGAATAAAGGTCGTTTTGTACCATCAGGACTTCCGACTGGAAAAGGGTGTTACTCATCCCGTCGCGGACTTCGGAGACGGTGGTCGCACGGTTCGTTCCAAACGCGCCACGATAATATGGTTCTCCACGGATCAGACTTCGGTGTTCAAAATCACCACTTCCCCAGCAGACCAGATACGCTCCTTTGGAACGATTATTCCCGTCGCTTTTCAGACGACACCATCGGTCGGAAGGGCAGAAATAGAGGGGACTTTGTTCTTCCATACATTTTCCATTGTTGCCGGAACTATAGAATTTGCACGTGTAATCGTACTGTTCCGCCAGGGCGTTCATCTCGATATACGGCCATAAATACGGTACAAACGTCATCCGGGCATTCGGGAATTGGGACTCGACAGGATACCCTTCGGGATGTCGCACTGTCCAGCTGTCCGCGTCTTTTCCATGGATACAACCGTAGGGAAATTGCCGCATGAGCGCTTCGTGATTGAGCATGGCCAGTCCCCAGTTTTTCAGATTGTTGGAACACTGCATTCGGCGTGCCGCTTCCCGTGCCTGCTGTACTGCCGGGAGAAGGAGGCTCACCAGCATTCCGATAATCGCAATCACCACAAGGAGTTCCACCAGCGTGAAACCCCATCTTCCAACGCCATTCTTTTTCATGGATTTTCTCCCCGCTTTCTATTTATTGGATGAAATCGTACTTCATTTTTTCCTGAACGTCTGTTGTGAGTGTACTTTGATCGTTATACTCCGGCGGAATCACCTGTTTGTAGTCGATGGCTGGTCCCGCCTCCTTCCCAAAGGGATAACGACGACCTTTTTCCACGTAACTGTAAACGCGAATCCGTTTTTTTCCTTTTGCCATTCGCAGCGAGTAACGACCCTTTTCCACATTCGCTTCGGCGGAAGGCCCCAGGCCGTCGAAAGGTTCAAAACGGATAATCCCTTTTTCCACTGGCTGATTCTCCCACGTCACTTCGCCGGATACCGTGATGAGTCCATCACCACACCCGGTAAAGGGGAGAAGAAAAAACAAAAAAGCAAATCTTTTCATGTCCTCATTTTCTTTCTCAGGATAAAGAAACCCAACCCAACCAGCAGCATACCCCATGTCGCCGGTTCCGGGACTTCGTAGGAATTCAGACTGACGACGCTGAAATCCCCCGCAAAATCGGAGAAATCCCATGCCAGCCAACCGTTGACCAAATCCGCCGCAATGTTCGACAGTACCAGCGACGAATCTTCCGCGCGGACACCCACGCCAGCCTCCAACATCAACGTTTCCAGCCAGGCCGCCAGTGTGTCCAGACTTTCCAAACCTTCGATTCCCAGGGCAATTTCAAAATTGTTCGGGATATTCGCGTTACTCAATCGTACCGCACCCGATTTTCCCCGATTCGAGAGCGTTAGGAAATCTCCGATGGCATATTCGCCCGTGTGGATGTTTTGGAGTGTCGCGACGATTTTGTTGTTCTCCGGCGTTGTGATTGCGAAAAGAGATTCCTCTTTCGTTCCGGTCAAAGTCAAGGTTGTGGAAGGGGTTGCGAAAACTTCATACTCTGTTGCGGCCAGAAAACCCAACGGATATTCCATCCCGACGTGGACGGTTCCGTGGAATGTCAACGAAGTCGTGTTCCCGACGGTTAATTTCGCAATATCACCATCCTCCCAACCTGCCAGAAAATTCATGGTTGGTGTAGAAGCGGCATAGACTTTCATCTCCGCCAGCGTCCAGCCATTCCCCTGATTGCCACTGACAACATTCAGCGTCGCGGAAGTTCCTGAATAAAAATTCAAGATGGGAAGGTTACCACTGCGGTTGGTATAGGTGCCGGATTTTAAGGTAAGAGTACCGTCGCCTTCTTCTCCTAAAAATAATTGATTGATTTGCAAGTTTCCGCCATCCAGCAACAACATTCCTGTACTTCCGGCACGAGTGGCAATGCTTGCCGAGTCACTCTGAATCGTTCCACCATAGGCGTTGAGAGTGCCGGTTCCTGTCCCTCCGACACAAAGCCAGCCACCACTGGTAAATTCTCCACCATATATGTGAACCGTACCGGATCCCTTTCTTATTCCCGCATCGCCAAAAAACGAGGTTCCGCCGATCACAATATTACCTCTTTCTGCTACCGTTCCGCCACGGATGGTCAATTCTCCAACAGCACCGGTGTCTTGTCCCACCAGGAGGTTCCCCGAAGTTTGAATGGAAGCCGTGTCGGAAACGGTCATCACCCCTTTTCCCACAGCTCCGATAGTCAGAGCCGCCGTATTGGTCAGCTTCGCATCTCCTGAAAAGTGGACTTCCCCGTAACTCTCATTGCTGGAGTCGGCAAGAACAAAATTACCGTTGCTTGCCAAAGTCCCTCCACTGAAATTTCCGTAACCCTGGGAGGTTCCGAAAATGCCGAAATAGATGCCGGAACTGGAATTCAGCGTTCCACCGGTCATGTTGATGGTTCCTCGTGAACCGGATTGGACTCCCACAAGAATCTGGTGGGTGGAACGAGCTTCCCCACCGTCGAGATTCAGATTTCCTGTTCCCCAATTTCCAACAAAGATACTGTACGCATTGGCCGATTCCAACAATCCGCCATTCACCGTGACCGTACCGGTGCTTCCCGCCCCATTACCGATCAAAACACCTGCGTGTGTGTTGAAATTCGTGTCATTTTTGGGCGTATTATCAGAATTGGAGAGAGACCGCACCACGGAACGGCCATCAATAGTCATCTTCCCTGTTCCAGTGTCGCCAACCACAACCGCCCAGTTGGAAGTTAGCGTAGAAGCCTCCGTTTCCCCACTTTTTCCGATTTCGAGCGTTCCCGAGGCCCCTCCTTGCCAGCCCAGTATCAGATTATAACTCTCGGCAGTCACCTGGCTCCCGTTGTAAATGAGGAGTGTGCCTGGTCCGGCATTCTCCCACCCTGTTTTGGTCGTTCTCGCTCCCACTACAATTTCACACCCACTGATGAGCGTCGAGTGGTCGATGGTGGCTGTCGTATCGCCTGTCACGTAAAAACGGGCGTATCCGTCTGAAGAGGGTTTGACGTTGACGGTCGCATTCTGAATGAGCAGGTCGATACCATCGGTTACATCAAACCACCCATTCGTGGCATTGTCGCCATTGGAATAGACAATTCGGAATGTCCCATCGGCAATTTTGGCCGTATCTCCGGTTTGGGGACGTACGCCACCCTGCCAGTTCGCGGGATTGTAGTACCAGTAGGGGTTTTCCGTGGCCGCGCCCGTATAGACGAATTCTGCGGCATTCACACAAAACATGCTGCCAGTCCCCAGGAGTATAAAACAACTCCCCAAAATCAAAAAGATTCGCCCACATGTTAATTTGCGGGGGGGGGGTAGAATAGCGTGACTCATCTTTGTTTCCTTTCCTGTACTTTGTTTTTGAAACTCTCCAGAAATCATTATACCTTCCTGAAATTCTAATTACAACTAATTTTTCCACGTGAAAATCGACGATTTTGCGAAAAAAGGTGCGATTTTGCGATTAAAAACCCAACCAACGTCATCAGCAGGAACGTCCCCGTCTCTGGTTCCGGTACGTTCGCTACCGACGAAACGGCAAACGAGGTATCGTTTTGCGCGTTGTAGGACGTAAAATCCCATCCCAGCACATGGGAATTTCCCAGGGAGAACGACTGAATCATGAGGGAACGGTCGCTGGAAACCACCTTCATGGAACGGGTCAGGGGATTTTTCTGAAACTCCGCGTTCATCCACTCCGCCAAATCAACCAGGTTACCATCTCCGGCCAGAATCAGTTCAAGAAGGAGTGTGGCATCGTCGGTTGGAGAGATTTCCAGCCAACCTTTTTCTGCCGGCATTTCAAAAGCAATCTGGAAATTGGACGAAACCGTTCCCAGTTTCAACGATTCGTCCAGCGTCGCCACCAAATCGTTCCCCGATTGAGCAATCTTCCAGAGTCCATTGTTCCGCCAGGCACCCTCCTCCCAACCTGTCAGGTTTCCCGTATCGAGAATCGTTACAGGGGCGGTTTGTGAAAAGGCCGCGACTGCTCCGTAGAGTCCCAGATTCCAGGTGCCGTTGGCAATGTTGGCTTCTTCGGCAACGGTCAATGTCGGTAATCCTGTTGCGTCGGCAAGGAATTGGACGGTGCCCTTCGTCCCGACCGTGAATGTTCGCGACTCCCATTTCCCCTCTCCCCGTGCCGTTGAACCGACCAGATTCAGCGTTCCCACCCCTTCTTCCGAGTTATGAACATTCCCCACGTTCAACTTCCCGGAGAGTTTCAGCGTGGAATTTCCCATCAGCGTCAGGATTCCCGTTCCAGGTGGCAGACTCTCCGCCCCGGTCGTCTCCCCCAGACCAATGTTCATGTCCACCGCTGCCAGTGTCCCGCCCGTTACGAGTACATCTCCCTTGCCGCCGCGATAAACGCCGATATTGAAATTGCTTTTGGCGGTAATCTGCCCGGAACTCAAATGGACGAAACCCTCCCCTCGGCTGCCAACTAAAAGATACTCTCCGGTAAGCGTTCCACCATCCACATTCAACGTTCCTGTAGAGCCAAGTTCCGCCGCGACGTAGGTGATCAAACCCGTTACCGTAACCGACCCGCCGAAGAGGTTCAAAATTCCTTCTCCTGAGTCCCCAATGCGCATTTCGCCTGTTAAAACCGTCCCCTTAGGAACGGTCATCCGGCCGTAAGCACCCTGGGCATACCCCACCGAAAGAACATTGTTATTGTCGATGGTCAGTTCCCCACCATCAAGCGTCAATTCCCCTTTCCCGGTTCTTCCCTCATGGCTGCTCCCGATTCGTACATACGTCGTTGTATGGACTTTGCCACCCTCGTGGATGGTCACTTTGCCTGTTCCGTTGGGAGCGGTTCCAAGGTGAAGTCCGTAAGCGTGGACGTTCAAAATACCACCGTCACGAACGATGATTTCCGCGTCGCCATCCGTTTCCGAAACCAGACAGGCCAATTCCGAAGTCAACGTCGCATTCTCCAGCGTCACCGTTGCGCCACCGTCGATATTCGTTCCCTGCCATCTGTCCTTCACGACCGTGGTGTTGCTGCCGCCGTAGATTTTCAGTTGTTGCGCATTGGCCACCCGCAGGAGTTCGATTTTATTCGTCCCACCATAGATTTCCGCAACATCCCCGTAACCAGGAGCAAAACCCTCCTCCCAATTCTCCGGCAAAGAATAATCTGCCGTGGACGTATTTGGCTGGAATCGGAAAACGTCTGGATTTCTTCCCAGCAGATTTTCATGAAAAAAAGCGACCACCGCACTGAGTGTACTTTGGGTGACAAAGGCCGCTGCGTCATGTCCGCTTCCTCCCAGGGAAATGAGCGTCGATTGCCCGTTCACCTCTTTCACCGCGTTGTTCAGCAGGACAGAATTCTCGTAGGGTACCGTCGTGTCCGCCGTTCCATGAACCAGTAAAAAAGCACTGTCGTTGCCGTCGATATACGTGATCGGACTGGCCGCTTTCGCGTTGGCAAGAGTTTCTGCCCCTGTCGTGCCTCCAAAATACCATTCGTTGTAGAAAGGAACCCCTGTTTTCAACGAACCATCCGCGTTGAGGAACAACCGTAAGTCCGATTGGCCGCAAAAAGCAGTCACGGCACAGACCACATTCTGAGCCCCCAGCATTTCCACCAGATTTCCACCCGAAGAACCACCGAAAGCACCGATTTTGTCACTGTTGATAGAGAGCGTATGTCCCTCCGCCTGCGTGACCGTCTGGAGATACTTCACCGCCTGCTTGAGTTCGTTCACGGCAGTCGGATAGGGGTTCGTCGTGGCGGTAGTCAGCGAGTAGTTGGCCGACGCGACGATGTATTCTTTCGTATTCAGCAGAGCGGCCAGGGTGTTGCTGAGCATATAATGCGAATCGAAGGCCTTGTCTCCACTGTACCATCCCCCTCCGTGAACCGCCAGAACCACTGGGTACGAACGGGACGAATCGTAATCGGCTGGCAGATAAATATCCATCACCTGGTGGTCGTTTCCACCGGGGAGGTAACTTTGGTTGGAAAGAACCGTGACCCCCTCAGGAATCGGAACGTTACTCTGCGCAAGTCCCATCTCTGGCAACATTCCTGGCAACATCCCTGCGAACAGAAGTTGGTAAACAAATAGTTTCATGGAATACCTCCGAATTTCATTTTTCCGTTAAAATTGACAATCAATCAGGGCGTCATTCCACCATCGACCGCAAGCACCTGCCCGGTGATGTACGAAGACAAGTCGGAAGCGAGAAATAAGGCGGCATTCGCTACGTCTTCCGGTGTGCCGATACGATCGACTCCGTGGCGTTTTAACTGATCGTCGATAATCCATTGAATCAACTCCGACCCCACCGAACGAAACATGTCGGTATCGATGTATCCCGGTGCGATCGCGTTGACACGAATCTGCTGAGGATTGTAGGCCTGGGCACACGATTGGGTAAGGGTGATGATGGCTCCTTTGCTGGACGCGTAAATCGGACGTCCGGCAGCACCGTAAATCGCCGCGGTGGAGGTCATGTTGATGATGCTCCCTCCCGAAGGATTCGTCATTAACTCCACACTTCGTTGGATGATGTTCACCACAGCAAAAAAATTCGTCTGGAAAATAGCTTCCATCGTCTCCCGCGTCACCGTCTGCATCGTTTCGTAAGGCATTGTGCCCGCATTGTTGACCAGAACGTCGAGAGAACTCGCTTCCTGACCGATTTTCTGGAAAGCTCTCTCCACTTCCCTGTTATCCGTCACATCGAAATACAATGGACGAATATCGCCGGAGATTTCTCTGGCCCATTCCTCAATCGTGCCTGGCATCCGCCCCTGGGCATACACAACCGCTCCCTCCTGAGCAAATTTCCTGGCAATCGCCTTTCCAATCCCACGGCTGGCACCAGTTACCAAAACATTCTTCTTTTCAAGCAACATTTTTCCTAACGGGGAAATATCCCGTTTCCTCCAGATTTTGTGAATAACCCTAATGAAGATTATGATAACTCCCAGGAACCCTTTTTGCAAACAGATTTTCCTCTCATTATCCACAATTTTGCGCAAGTTGATATAGTTTTACGCAAAATCTGATAAATCCCGGAATTTTCCTGAGTTTTCTTCCAGAGTTGCCCCAGGTTGTTAGAATATTATAAAAAAGACACTTCTGAAAGAGGGAATAAATCAGATCGGAAGGTTAGAATCAATTTATCATCCACAGTGATTTTCTGGAAATGTTCCAGAGCTTTGTTCCATTGATAATTATGGATGTTTATGCCGTATTTTCATGCGCGGTCGTGTTATGATTCATGATATTTATAAGTTTGACGGAGTATAAAACCAATTTCCCAGCCAGTGTCTTCAAAATCCAAACGTAGCAAACAAATTCTGGAAGTGTTCTGTGAAACTTATAATATCAGAGAATCTTACACGCCTGTTTCGGAAAATGAAGCATGAACATCCATGATTATCAATGGAACGCGGATTAGGTACCACGACTTTTCCAAGGCCCTAAAACAGCCTTGATCGTCATGCTTTCATCGTTGGCGGTGAGATAATAGACTTTGTAGTCCGTTCCGCCGTTGAGGACTTTGACAACGACGTGCCCACCGCATATTTCCACATTTTCCCACCACGATTTACCCTGATAGAGTTCCTTTCGACCATCGGGAATGAGCGTCGGGCAGATGACGCGATCCCCCGGATAGAGTGTCCGTGAGGCCATGTTCGTCATGGTGTTGTCCTGGATATGGTGGATATCCCAAACGCAAATAACATAGACGCGAGCCTGGATTTCACGAACAAATTCTTCTTTCATGGCATCCTTGTAGGCGTGGTGATTGGCTTTGCAGACATCGACAGGCCCTGCCACTTTTCCGACCATTCCTTCGTAAGCGAATCGATTTCCCTCTTCGTCGTAAAGTCCGTCCGAAACGTCGCCACCCGTATAAAAACGAAACGGTCCGTAGGAGAAAACGGAGGCAATACTCAGCGAATTTTCGGGGACCGATTTCCCTTTTCGTCCTGGAGTTTCTTCGAGAAAATGGATTGCCTCCTCACCTTTTCCAGTCCAGCACGTTCCATTCCGACAGATGGTACGGGTGTGAAAATTCGGATATTTTTCAGGATTTTTGCGTAAACGAATCTGGTCAAGCTTTCCCACCTGGAGTTCTTCCATTTTCAAACCATCGTTTTTTTGTTTCCACTGCACGAATTTGGAAAAATTCTCAAAAGTCGGCGATTCGCTGGGCCACGCAGGAATGGGGGATTCATAATGAGGCCAGCAACGATCAAATCCGGTATCAAAATGGAGAAACTCCCCCACTTGTGCCAGTCCGCTGAGGCAATAATCCTCCCCGCGTCCTGTGGTCATTTTCGCATCGGGCATGAATCTGCCAGCATGATCGCTGTGATAATGCGACAACATCATGTAATCGACATGCTTTCCCGCAGGATTCACCCGCTCGACATATCGGGCAATCCATTCCCCCGCTCTTCGGGAAGTGTCCGGCAAACGTGGTACCGGACTGGAAGGCATATCCCCCGCGTCCATCATCATGGAGGTGCCGTCCGGGAAAATGAGAAAACAATTCTCCCCGATACCTGTAAAGATAAAATGAATATCCATCTCCCCTTCCCGCCAGCCGGGATAGACCGTCCCCACTTCGGGGGCATTCTGAGCCATCACCCAAGACTCCTGAAAGGGAAATGCCGAGGCAGCGGCCAAAATTTTGCAAAAATCACGTCGTTTCATGGGAACCTCACTTGTGGGAGAACAAAATTTGGGGACATCGTTCAGAAAACATTCTTCTTTCAGAATCGTTCTTTTTCCCGTCCTTGTCAAGGGGGGGATTCGATTCTGAAAAATTTCTGAGAAACGAAGGGAAAGCCCTTCCCTCAGCCAGGGTGGGTTTACACACTCTCCTTTCTGTGGTAAACTGTCCAATCGTTGTACCTGCCATGGAATGGACTGTGGAGGCAACGTTCTATTCTTCCTCTGGAAATAGCTTTTCCAGAAAATGAGACCTTCTTTCCCCGAAATAAAAAGATGCAGGAACCGCGAAACGATTTAAGGAATATTGCTATTATTGCACACGTCGATCATGGAAAAACGACGCTCGTCGATTGTCTGCTGCGGCAGTGCGGCTCTATGCGGGATGGACAGTTGCCGTGCGAACAGGTACTCGACTCCAACGACCTCGAACGGGAACGCGGAATCACAATTCTGGCCAAAAATATCGCCCTGACGTATAAGGGGGTGAAAATCAACATCATGGATACTCCCGGCCACGCCGATTTTGGTGGCGAAGTGGAGCGGGTTTTGCGGATGGCGGATGGGTGTCTCGTGTTGGTTGACGCTGCCGAAGGCCCTATGCCGCAAACGCGATTCGTGTTGAGCAAAGCCCTGGAACTGGGGCTGAAACCGATTGTGCTGGTCAACAAAATCGACCGCAAGGATGCCCGCCCGCAGGAGGTTGTCAATGAGATGTTCGACCTCTTCATCAATCTGGGTGCCGACGAGGAAATGGCCGATTTTCCCTACCTTTTTTCCAGTACCAAGGAAGGTTATGCCACGCACGACCCCGATGTGCGAACCGACTCCGTGGTTCCACTTTTGGACATGATTCTGGAAAAGATTCCCGCTCCGACGGTTGAACTCGACCATCCCCTGCAAATGCTGGTGACGACGCTCGACTGGTCGGAGTTTGTGGGGCGGATTGCGATCGGTCGGGTCCATGCCGGAACGATCCGAAAAGGGCAAAACGTGGCGATTATGCAAAAAGACGACCAGATCGCACAGGGAAAGATTGCCATTCTCTACACGTTCAACAATCTCGGCAAAACCGAAGTGCATGAGGCGGATGCCGGGGATATTGTGGCCGTGGTGGGGATTCCGTTCGTGGAAATCGGGGATACACTTTCTTCACCGCTGCACCCTGAAGCAATGCCGCGAATTCAGGTCGATGAGCCGACGCTGCGAATGACGTTTGGAATCAACACTTCCCCCCTGGCTGGCACGGAAGGAAAATACGTCACCACCCGGCACTTACGCGACCGCCTCTTTCGGGAACTGGAACGCAACGTAGCGCTGCGGGTGGAGGCAATTCCCCAGTCGGATCAGTTCGTCGTCTCCGGGCGAGGGATTCTCCACCTCTCCGTCCTGATTGAAACCATGCGGCGGGAGCAGTACGAATTTGCGGTCGGAAAACCGGAGGTGATTTATCGCACGCGAAACGGCGTTGTTGAGGAACCTTACGAAATCCTGCTTGTCGAAGTCCCCGCCACGATGACCGGCCCGGTGATGGAATTGGTAGGAATGCGGTTCGGAGAATTGCGGGAAGTTGCCAGTCGTGGCGATTTTACACTGCTCTCCTTCAGCATTCCCGCCCGTGGGCTGATTGGCCTGCGAACGCGTATGCTCAACGCGACCAAGGGAACGGCCGTAATCAACCACCGTTTCGATCGCTACCTCCCCAAAGCTGGCGAAATCCCCACCCGACAAACAGGAACGCTCGTCTCCAATGCGGCTGGACGTGCGGTCGCTTTTGCACTGGATGGTTTGCAGGCACGTTCTGAGCTACACGTTTCCCCCGGCGAAATCGTTTATGAAGGGATGATCGTCGGCGAAAATTCCCGTTCAGGAGACATGACCGTCAATCCCACCAAAGAGAAAAAACTAACCAACATGCGTGCTGCCGGCAACGATCGGAATATCCTCCTCAAGCCCGCGCGAAAATTGACGTTGGAAGAAGCTCTCGAATTTATCGAAGAGGATGAGCTGGTCGAAGTCACGCCGAAATCCATCCGATTGCGAAAAATTCTCCTCACCGAAGGAGAACGCCGCCGGGCTGGGCGAGCGAACGGATAATGGAATCGTGGGCTGAGATGAAATAAAAAGATGCCCGTCATTCCTGTCTACTAAATTGAATTTTACCAGAGCTTATTTAATGCGGCATAAATTAAACAGAAGGATTATGTCTCGCAAATACGTGTTTTTGATGCCATTTTAGAGCATTGGGATGGGGGAACCAGTTTTTATTATTCGGTAAATACAATATCGTCGTGGCACGTAAATTTTGAAGCATGTCCATCCCATGGCAAAATCCTATTTCCTTTATGGGTGAAACGGAAGGGGCTACAAAAATCTGATACTTTTCATCCATGGTAAACCATCCGGCATCAAAAGCCCAATGATGGAAACGGCATAGAGCCAAGCCATTCCATAAATCATCTTTACCTTTTTCACGGAAAGGCACAATATGTGCGGCCTCAACTTCCCAAGTCAGCCCGTTGGGAGAAGGTAATTTTAAGCCGCATACCGCACAACGATAATCATACGCTTCGATGATTGCCAATCGGAACCCGCGACGCCGCAATTGTATTTTCCTGGGTGGGGTCAGGGATACCTCCTTTTGTATTTTTTGTGGATTATATTCCAATGGTAACGATAACGATTTCAATTGAGCCATCTCTTCTTGAACTTCAAAAGTTTTTACAGGCAAAGTTGAGGCAATACCAGTCGATAACGATAATAATCGGGCAGCTTCCTCAAATCCACGTTCCTTTAGCATCCATTCCCTTTTTTCCGTTAGTTTCAATGTTTCTGAAGGTCGTGAGATAAGTTCCTTTTTAGCCAATTGATCGGCAGCGCGAAATAACAATCGGTGCCAAAGACCAGAATATTTGACACGGTTTTCTTTGTGATAAAATGTTTGCAGTTGGGCAGTTCTTTGTTCTTTGGTCAAATGAAAAATTTCAGCAATTTCATCAACGACCGATTCCTTGGAATGAAATTCCTTGACAACTCCATTGTGATGAAACAAAGTGGTTAATATCGCCTGTTCAACCTCATCACGAGAAGGCATCTTCCACGCTCTCATCATTTCAAGTTCATAACTTTGGTCCATACCCCGCGCTACTCCGTTTTTATAAATGCCTTTCTATAAAGTTATCAGAAGAGCAGGCAAATCTTCCAGCAAAACTTCCTGTTGGGATTGTTCCGAGAGGTTTTTCAGTTGGCAGATTCCCCGGTCGAGTTCTTCGGAACCGGCAATGACGGCATACGCGAAACCTTTGCGGTCGGCATATTTCAGTTGTTGGCCTAACTTTTTCGCTTCGGGATAAACTTCCACACCAATCCCGGCGGCTCGGAGTTGAGCAGCTATTTTCAGGTAGTCGTGCAGACGTTCTTTGTCAAAATAGGGGATGAAAACCGGAGCCGGGGTACGGATACCGGAAATCATGCCCAACTGCTCCATGCCTGCCAGGAGGCGGTCGAGACCCAGCGACGCTCCAATGCCGGGGAGTGGCTGGTTGGTAAACATCCCGGTCAGATTGTCGTAACGCCCACCGGAACAGACACTTCCCAGACCTGGCAAGTCGCCGAGGAACGTTTCCCAGATGGTGCCGGTATAATAGTCCAAACCACGGGCAATCGACACGTTCAATTTCAAGTGGGCTTCGTCGATTCCCACCGCCGTTGCCGCGTTGAGAATGGCACGCAAATCCGCCACACCGCTCGTACCTTTTTCGCTTCCCGCGAGCAACGTTTCCAACTGCCGCAGAATGTCGTCGTTGTTCCCTTGCAGAGTCGCCAGTTGCAGCACCTCTTTCGCCTGCGTTTCCGTGGCCTGAGCCGTTTCGCACATCTCGGCCAGCACCTTGTCGTACCCGATTTTGGCAATTTTGTCCAATGCCCGCAAAACAGGGACGGTTTTGTCCGCCAAATCGAGTTTTTCCAACAAGCCGCTTAAAACTTTCCGATTGTTCAGGTGAATCGTGAATCGTTCAAACCCGATTGCCCGCATGAGGTCATAAATCACCAGCGTCGATTCGATGTCCGCCGAAACATTCCACGTTCCGATCGTGTCGAAGTCGCATTGCATGAATTCCCGATAACGTCCGGCCTGCGTATTCTCTCCTCGCCAGACCGTGGCAATGTGAAAACGCTTGAACGGCGTCCCCAATTCGTTGATGTGCTGCGAAACGAACCGCGCCAGTGGGACGGTCAAATCGAACCGCAGCCCCACTTCCCGACCGCCATGATCGGTGAAACGGTAAAGCTGTTTGTCTGTCTCATCGCTCCCTTTTCCGGTGAGAATCTCCAGATATTCCAACGCCGGCGTATCGATCGGACTGAAACCGTACGACTGATACACCCGCGCGGCCGTCTCGATCAGTTTGCGACGCGGAATCATCGTTTCGGGCAAATAATCCCGAAAACCTTTCAATGTTCGTGGAGTAATTTTGTTCATGGTAAACGCTCTATGCTAGTGGTTTGTTAAATTGATAATTGATAATTATTTTGTGCTAGAACACTTCTATACTCCATCCACTTGAGTTTTTCGGATTCGCTCCACAAAGCCCCTCCCTTGGGGAGGGGTGGTAGCCGTTAGGCTACCGGGGTGGGCAGGG
>JAUNBF010000103.1 GCA_030527185.1 Planctomycetia bacterium
AACCCATGACCTCATCCTTACCAAGGATGTGCTCTACCGACTGAGCTACAGCAGCATACCGGGAAACCACCCTCCCCTGGTGGCCCCCATTTACTTGACAACCCGTCACAAAAACCGGTTTTCGGCGGCATTCTCGGATGACCGATCCCGACTTTCGTCACGGGTGTATCAGGTGACCTTCCGAAAAGCAATCAGGGATAAGACTCAAACCAATTACTGTTCCAAATCTCTATCCGCTAACGACTCCCAAAAGGTCAATAGCGGGTGAAGGGAATCGAACCCTCGTCTTTAGCTTGGAAGGCTATGGCTCTACCATTGAGCTACACCCGCAATCCCGCAAAAAAGCGATTGGTGGAACGTGGATTCGAACCACGGAAAGCACTGCTAGCAGATTTACAGTCTGCCCCCTTTGGCCACTCGGGAATTCCACCAATATCTTTATTTTATCTTTGCCATCAACCGTTCCAGGAACAGAAAACTTTTCTGTCGTCCCTTGCAACTTGCGTCACCGCCACGTCCCGCATCTCCATTTACGCTGAGAAAGCAAGAGCTAGCGGTGGGACTCGAACCCACAACCTGTTGATTACAAATCAACTGCTCTGCCAATTGAGCTATGCTAGCGGTCTGTGTGTTCTTGAAAAATCCAAACCGTTACACAACAGTTAAGTCGGATTATAGCAATTCCTTTCAACCTGACAAGGGGGAGGGGGGGGAACTTGCTCCTTTTTTCGTCTCTTTTTTCCCACGCGACTTTTTTCACTCCCCTTTTTGGCAAAAACTTCCCTTTTTTTCAAAAAATACTCCTTTTTTCATTACCCGTTTCTTGATTTTCTTTCTAATTCCGGGTACAATAGAGAAAAGGGGTAAACGTCGAAATTTTTTTGGGGGCCATTTTTCACCTGCGAAAATCAGGAGAGTCCGATGAAAGTAAACCTGAAAGTGGTGGATTGCAAAGTCGATCGGGACGAGGTGACGCTCGAACTTCCAGCAACTCTGGGACGGGGAAATACTTGTGATCTGGTTATCGTTCACCGTGAAATCAGCCGACAACATTGCCGACTTTTCGTTCACAAAAACTTCGTCCACATCCAAGACCTCCAATCTCTCAACGGAACCTCGGTAGGTGAACGGACCATCTCCAACGCGGAAATTGCCATCCGTCCTGGCGAACGATTCAAAATCGGTCCCATCACTTTTGAAATCGACTACCTGGTCGAACCCTCCTCTTCTTCCCAACATCCCATTCCCTCTTCCGGCTCCACTTCCCGACGGTTGCCTCGAAATGGCTCCTCCAACCACCTTGCTCCCGTCCTCCGTTCCGAAGGAAGTGTCCGGGAAAAAGCCTATTTCCGAAATGCCCCCACGGAAAAAGTGGAGAACTGAACCAATCCGCCCGTTCGCCAAATTTTTCAGCCGGACCTTTTTCCTGAAAAGGATGGAATACACCGTGGTTTTCGATGCGTTCTGAGGATGTGTACGCCCTTTTCCAGCAACATTCTGGAAACTCTTTCGGTAGCTCTTTCCCGCTCCTCCAGGGAATGAGGTTGCCGGGAAAAATCTTCGGGAAAATAGGTCGCAATAGCCTGGAGAAACCTTTTGCGGGAATGCCCCACCAAAAGCGGAAGCCCGAGAGCATGGAATCGGTCGATATGAAAGAGGAGTTCCCAATTCTGTTCCACCGTTTTACCGAATCCGATTCCGACATCTGCCACCAACCGCGAAGACTCCAGTCCCGCTTCCCGCAAAACCTCACAACGTTGTTGAAGAAAGGCGTAAACCTCCTCTAAAACGTTTTCATAAGATGGATTTTGCCGCATTGCCGGAGGGGAACCCGGCATGTGCGTGAAACAGACCGCCATCCGATTTTCCAACGCGCATTCCAACATCTCAGGGTCTTGCAACGCGGTAATATCGTTGAGAATCTCCACCCCAAGAGAAGCTGCCCGACGTGCTGTTTCAGGATGGTAAGTGTCGATGGAAAGGGGTGGCGCACTCTGCCCCTGGAGAGCAAAATATTCCAAAATTCCCTCCAAAACAGGGATTACTCGCTCGATTTCCTCCTTCGCGGAAATGGGACTGGCTCCTGGTCGCGTACTTTCCCCACCAATATCGAGAATATCTGCCCCTTCCCGCCAAAGTTGAATCGCGTGTTCCACATTATTTTCTCGTCCTCCATCGGAAAAAGAGTCCGGCGTAGCATTGACAATCGCCATCCAAAGCGGTTTATCCAGGGAAATGGAACGTCGGCAGGTCTGCCAAAAAAAGTTTTTACGAAAATTCATCAATCTCTGCTCATAAAAGGAAATTTTTTCGGATACTTGACAAAAATTGGAAATGAGTTACAATAGAGTCTTATTCGTTTCCGTAGCACAATTGGATAGCGCGTCGCCCTCCGAAGGCGAAGGTTGTGGGTTCGACCCCCGCCGGAAACGCTTGGTCATCTGAAAAAGTGGCCCATTGATCTCTGATTACCTGTTTTTAAAGGGATTCCAGCATTTTTTATTTCTTGTCCTCATGATCTCTTCTATTGGTCAATATTGATACAAAAACGATCGTGTTTGTCAATGAGGGGCTTGATTTCATCCCCGATTGAATGTCCTCAAAAAAAGTTTGCGCGGCGGTATTCTGAGTTCAAGTATTCGCCGAGAGAATCGTGAAAACGGAAATAGCGGTGTTTTCTGCGCCATCCACGGATAAAATATTTACGTTGGATGGGGTGAAATGGTTGAACGACGTTTCATGGAGAATTGCGATAGAACGTTTCTTGACCATCCCCCCTCTCCCCAAGGGATGGGTTTTGAGGAGTAGATACGAAAAACTTCCCTGGATGAAGTATAAAAAAGCGGCTTGAATTCCCGTAATCATCCATTATCCATCATCCATTTCCACCCCCTGGAGATAAAAATTATAAAAAAACAGGGAAAAAAAGAAAAAATCCCTCTTTTCTAAAATGAATTTTGCGTATAATATAAGGAGAGACAGTGGAAGTGAGAAAAAAATGTCCAATATAAAGAAGGGTGTTTCCATGTTGATGAAAAGAAGAATCCTGGGCGGAGTGATATTGTTGGGAATGGTGGCAGCCGGTTGGAGCCAAACGGTTCCGATGCCCTATGGTAATTCTCCCGTGTCAGGAACGGTTCCGACGCCGGGAAAGGATTTGACGCAGGTGCCGGGGCTGGGTGGTCTTCCGCAGCCAGGTGGTGGGGTGTCGACTTCGGTTACGCCGAACACGGTCACGCAGCCGATGCGTCCGACGCAGAATGTGTCGAAGCCACTTCCACCATTGAATCCGTATCCGCAGCCGACGTTGCAGGCTCCGACGGGGCGAGTGCAGTACGGCCAGCACAATCCGTCAGCCTCGACGCAAAAACCGTTTGCGAACTATCAGAAACCTTCCAATTTCAGTCCGTATATGAATTTGTACCGTCGGGATAATTTTTCGGGTGTGGACAATTACAATTTTTACGTGAAGCCCGCGTTGGAAGCGGAGCAACAGAAAGCGGAGATGCAGCGTGAAATCCACGATTTGCAGCGTCAACAGCAACAGCAGCAGACCGCAACGCCTTCGGCCACCCAGCCGGGAGCGGTGTATGGACGGTTGAACAGTGGGGCGGGTGCGTCGTATGGTTTTCCAGGTCGCTCCGGTCTTCCGAGTACTCCGGCAGTGGCAACAGAAAAGACACCTAAAGAAGAAGAGCAAGAAAAGGAAGAGGAGGAGAAAAAAGAGGAGCGGGGAAGTTTGCATATCAACCCGTACAATCCGTATCTTCCACCGGGAGTGGGGCCTCAGAAAGTCCGAACGATTCCGTGAGAAAATGTGTTGTATGAGTCCGATGGTATCCTTCAAGAAGGTGGAATGGTCTGGAAGCTCTTTTGGCGGAAGTCATTCCACCTGTAGCCACTTTGATAAAATCTTATGAAAAAAACGGTTCTTTTTTTGTTGAAAATGGGTCTGTCGCTGGGTATTTTAGGTTTCCTCCTCTATCAAGCCAGCCAGTCGCGGGATGAACATGGCGAACGTCTGCTCTTCCAGCTCTGGCAAAATCCGAAAGATTGGGGGGCACTGGGGTTGGGCTTTCTATTTTCGTTTCTGGCAGTCTTTTTCACGATTGGCCGATGGTGGTACCTGATGCGGATTCAGGGGGTGCGAGTGGGATTTTGGGAGACGCTGCGAGTCGGTTATATCGGCTATCTGTTCAATCTGGCTCCGATGGGAATTGTTGGAGGGGATTTGCTCAAGGCATGGCTGATTCTGGGAAAGCGTCGGGGGGAGACGCCGATGGTGCTGGCATCGGTGCTGGTGGATCGGCTGATGGGACTGTACGCACTCTTTTTTCTTGCCTCGCTGGCTATTTTAGGAATGGGCGTTTTGAACGATCCGGGAACGTCGTCGTTGTTGTACACCCTTTCCGTGGCGGTTTTGGCAGCGTGGGGAATCGGAACGGTTTTGTGGCTGGGGATGTTTGCGTATCCATGGTATCGGAGTCGGCTGCTTCAAGTACCGGAAAAAGCGAAAGGGACGTGGCGGGAAATTCCAGGGAAAATCGTGCGGGCAGTCTGGATGTATCGCCACAAACCCTGGTCGGTGGCAGGGGTATTGCTCAGTAGCCTGGGAATTCACGCTCTTTTTGCCATTTCGATTTATTTCATTGCGACCGGCTTGTGGAAAGAACATCCGACGTTCTGGCAGCACGGGTACATTTCACCGACAAGTATGTCGACTTCCGCCATTCCCCTTCCGTTTGGACCTTACGAAGCGGTTTTGGATCTCTTTTACAAGGATGTGACGGGAAAAGCGGGGTTGGGACTGATGGTGGCATTGGCGTATCGAATCATCTGTCTGTTGATTGCGTCGTTGGGAGTGCTTTTTTACTTTCTTTCCCGCGATGAGGTACAGCAGACGCTGGCGGAAGAGCAAAATGGAGCCATGGTTCCCTGATACCGCGTGGCGGCATCGTTTTTTTCAAGGATCTGTCGTAGCCCGTGTTGGCTTTCATCTTGACATTCACCACCAATCCGGTACAATGGACAAATGACAGGTAAATGATCGTCGGAAAGGACAGGTGTTATGTATTCAGTTTCTTATCATGCGGAGCGGATTGCGTCTTTGCTGGCAACGTTCCAGAAATCGGTGGTGATTTTCGATGGCGCGATGGGGACAGAGTTGTATCGGGTTTACAACTTTTTCACGAATCGGTGTTACGATGAGTTGAACCTTTCGGAAGCGAAAAAAATAGAGCAGATTCACCAGAGTTATCTCGAAGCGGGGGCGGAAGTCCTGACGACGAACACAACGGGGGCGAATACACTCATGCTGAACAAGTACGGCCTGGCGGATCGGATGGAAGCGATCAATCGGGCTGGTGTGAGGAATGCGCGGGGAGCGATTGCGCAGTACGTTCAGAAGAATCCATCGTTGTCACCGGAGGCATTTTACATGGCGGGGAGCGTCGGAGGGCTGGCGGACGAGGTTTCTTCGGAAAAACGGGTGGCGGCCTGGCAGGAGCAGGTGGAAGTGCTGCTGGATAGCGGGGTCGATTTTATTCTTTTCGAGACGCTGACGAGCTTGCAGGAACTGGAGGATAGCGTCGAGGCGATTCGGCGTGTGGAGGAAAAGTGGGGGGAAAAACTGTCGGGACAGGCAACCAAACCGAGTCGTTTTCAGGCTCCTGCGGAAGGGGCAGGGAACGTGCCGGGAAGTTCGATTCCGTTCATGCTTTCGTTTCGGCCATTCGGCGGGGCGAAAGGGGAGAAAAAATCGGCCACATTGAAAATATTGTCACGATTTGTGAAAAAACTGAAAAAAGAGAACGGACCGCGGCCATTTGCGTGGGGATTGAACTGCGGGCTGGGGCCGGACGAGATTCTGGAGCCGGTGGAGGAGGTTCTCGGAGCGTTCGACGTGCCGTGGGTGATTCAGCCGAACGAAGGGGTGCCGAGGAAGGTGGAAAACCGGTCGATTTCGATGACGTCGCCGGAATTTTTCACAACGTATGTCATGCGGTACGTGAATCTGGGTGCCAAAGGGGTGGGGGGCTGTTGCGGTATTACGCCGGAACATATTCGTGAAATGGCAAAATCGGTCAAGCCGTTGGCGAGTGCGCGTTTGAGTGAGGTGAATCTGAAGGAGCTGGCGACCGACGTGGTGCTGCGTGACGAGATTCCGTTGGCAGAGCGGTCGGAACTGGGAAAACGACTGGCGGCGGGGCGTTGGGTGACGAGTGTGGAACTGGTTCCGCCGGCAGGTTTCGATTTGTCGGGAACGGTGGAAAAGTGCCGACAGTTGAAGGAGTTAGGCGTCTTGTGCGTGAACGTACCGGATGGACCGCGAGCCAGTTGTCGGATTTCGGCGATGGTGACGGCAGACCGCATTCAACGCGAAGTCGGTCTCGAAACGGTGTTGCACGTCTGTTGCCGCGACCGGAATCTGATTGGAATGCAGGCCGATTTGCTGGGATGCGCGGCGTGTAGGCTGTACAACCTCCTTTTCATCACGGGCGACCCGCCAAAATTGGGGGATTATCCCGACGCGACGGGCGTTTTCGATACCGACTCGATCGGCCTGACGAAGATGCAGAAACGGCTCAATCAGGGTGTCGATTTGAGTGGCAAGCAACTTCCCGGCCAGTCGCGGACACAAAGTGTTGTGGGAGTTGGCCTGGACCCCACTGCGCTGGATCGGAATCGGGAAATCGACCGTTTTTTCAAAAAAGTCGAAGCGGGGGCGGATTTTGCCATCACGCAGCCGGTCTTTGACGGGGAGGTTCTGCTGGAAATTCTGGAACAGGTCAAGCCTGCCGGGATTCCGATTCTGGCGGGGATTTGGCCGTTGGCAAGCTATCGAAATGCCGCTTTTTTGCAGAAAGAGGTG
The DNA here is from genome assembly GCA_030527185.1 of Planctomycetia bacterium. Taxonomy (GTDB): domain Bacteria; phylum Planctomycetota; class Planctomycetia; order Pirellulales; family Thermoguttaceae; genus RGIG3701. Next base: position 6,872 of record JAUNBF010000103.1, read on the forward strand.
CCGGGCGTGAACATTCCCGATTCGATCATGACGCGGATGGAAAAAGCGGTCTCGAAAGAAGCGCAGATTGCCGAAGGAATCCAGATTGCCCGCGAATCGGTCTCCGCCATTCGCGACCACGTCGCTGGCATCCAGGTGAGCGCCCCCTTCGGACGTGTAGACATCGTGGCACAAGTGCTGGAAGGAATTGATAATTGATAATTATCAATTAAAAAACTTGGTGAGAGAGATGAGAGGGGTTGGTTTGGGTTTGTGCGTTTTATGGAGTGTCCGGGGGCTGTTTTGGTGCTACGGGATTTTTCTGACGATTTTGTTGTTGGTGTATAATCCATTTGCGATTGTGCCGGTGGACGAAGAATTGGTGGAACAGGGTTTCGGTATCCATCTGGACGCTCATGTGGCGGCGTTCATCGTCCTGGGGGTGCTGGGGCTGGCGTCACGGTATGGGCAGGCGTGGAAGATGGTTCTGGCACTGGTGATTTACGGTGGTCTGACGGAATTTTTGCAGGGATTTACAGGCCGCTGCCCGGATTGGTGCGATACGCTGAACAACGGTTTAGGTGTCCTTTACGCATGGGGCGGTTGGAGTGTGACGCAATGGCTTTCCAGAAGTTCGGCGTTTGGGGAAAAGGGGAAAGAGGAGATGGAAGTGCGGTGAGAAGGGATTGGGAAAAATATTTGGAGGTTTGCGAATCGACCGCCCGTCGTGCCGGAGCGATTCTGGTCGATTACATCGGTCGGTTTCACGTCCACGAAAAAGGGCGAGCCGATCTGGTGACGGAGGCGGATTTCGCGTCGCAGACCCAAGTGAAAGAGGCAATCGGAAGAGCGTTTCCCGGACATGTTTTTCTGGGGGAGGAAAATACGCCGGGGACGAGTGCGGTGGGAGGAACGGGGATTTGTCGGTGGATTGTGGATCCGTTGGACGGCACGACGAATTACGTTCACGGCGACCCCCGATTTTGCGTTTCACTGGCACTGGAAGTGGATGGTATACTGGAGGTGGGAACGATTTACGCACCGCTTTTGGAAGAGTGCTACACGGCTGCGCGAGGTCGTGGCGCGAAGCTCAACGGGAAACCGATTCATGTCAGCGGGATTGAAGAACCCCAGAAAAGCCTCATTGCGGTCGGTTTTCCGCCGGGTGCCGGGTATGACAGTCCCGATTTGGAAGCGTTTATGAACGTGCTGGATCAGTGTCACGCGATTCGGCGTTCCGGCTCGACGGCAATGAATCTGGCGTATGTGGCGGCGGGACGATACGACGCGACGTGGAATTTCCGCACCCATCCATGGGACATTGCCGCGGGGGTGTTGCTGGTTCAGGAGGCTGGCGGTGTGGTTCGGCAGTTGAACGGTCATGCGATGGATGTCAATCGTGGTTCTTTTCTGGCGGCGGCAAGTGAGTCGTTGTACGAAGCGTTTCGGGAGCGGATTCATGGACATCGTTTCCGGGATTGGAGAAAACAGCATCCGACATAAGGTCTGTTGGAAACGGAACGAACGAAAGGAGGGGATTGCGATGGTGCGAGGAGAAAGAGTTTTTGTCACAGGTGGCACGGGCTTTGTCGGGCGGAATTTGGTGGATTATTTGCTGGGTGAGGGAATGGAAGTGACTTGCCTGGTACGTCCGGGTTCGCGTCACGATTTCCTGCGACGGGAAGGGGTTCGTCTGGTGGTAGGGGAACTGTCGGACGAAAGCGTGTTGGCGGATTGTCTTTCGGGCGTTTCCCGGGTTTTTCACGTGGCAGGGAGTGTGGCGGCTTTTTCGTATGCGGAGATGTTGCGGGTGAATTGTCACTTGACGGAGTGTCTTGCGAGAGTTTGTGTGGAACAGGAGAAACCGCCTATTTTTCTCTATGTTTCGTCGCTGGCGGCGGCAGGCCCGGCCAAATCCTCCCGTCGACTTCGTGTGGAGAGCGACGTTCCCGGCCCGATTTCCGATTACGGTCGTTCCAAACTGGCGGCGGAAGAGGTTTTACGGAGGTATGCGGATCGACTTCCGATTACGGTGGTGCGTCCCCCCATGATTTTTGGACATTACGACAAAGAGATGCAAAAATGGCTGAAAACGATTCGGAAATTGGGGATTTTTTTCATTCCCGCGTATCGTCCGTACCGATTTTCGATGATTGAGGTTCAGGACTTGGCACGTCTCATGATTCTCGCGTCGGAAAAGGGGGAACGGTTGCCAGCCCATGAGGAGATGTATGTTCAGAATCCGGGGCAGGGGATTTATTACGCGTCGCACTGGGAATATCCGTCGTATTTGGAGATGGGGAAACTTTTCGGTTCGGCGATGGGGCGTCGGCATGTGCTGACGTTGCCGATTTCGCCGCCGATTTCGTATCTGGGGGCGTATCTTTGTTACTGGTGGAGCCGTTGGCGGGGTCGTCCGATGCTGCCCACCCCGGACAAAGTGCGGGAAGGGCTGGCGGGAAGCTGGCTGTGCAGTGCGGAAAAAGCACGTCGTCAACTCGGTTTTGAGCCGCGGGAACCGTTGGTCGAGCAGATTCAAAAACTCGCCTCAACAACGATTCCTTATTAACCATTAACCATTGACCATTAACCATTATCATCAAGGTTTTCTATGAGTGTGCAGGCAGAGGTTGAAGAGACGGTTGCGGAAGAGATTCTGGAGCCGTTGTATATTGGGATGGATGTTGGGGGGACGAAGATTCAGACGTCGCTGGTGGGTGAGTCGGGAAAGATTTACGATTCGCTGAAAGGGAAAACGCCGCGTGGGTGTCCACCGGAGGTGACGATTCAGGAGATTCGGGATTCGGTTGTTCGGCTGTTGGAAAAACGGGGGATGTTGCTGGAACGGTTATCGGGAATCGGGATTGCCATTCCTGGGGTGGTGGAACCGGAAACAGGGCATATCGTCGTGACGCCAAACATGAACCTGACCGACATTCCGTTGGGAGCCATTCTGCGGGAGCATTTCGGAATTCCGGTCGCGTTGGGAAATGACTGCAATCTCGGAACGCTGGGGGAAGCGTGGCAGGGAGCGGCTCGGTATGCGAAGAGTTGCGTGGGAATTTTCGTCGGGACGGGGATTGGGAGCGGGATTGTCGTGGACGGGAAGCTCTGGACAGGGGCAGCCTACGCGGCAGGCGAAATCGGGCACATCGTCATGCAGGTTCCGTCCCATTCGTGGCGTGAGATGATGGGTCTGGAGGAGTTGAAGAAAAAGAAACTTCCGGTCTGTGGTTGTGGGAATCTGGGTTGTCTGGAATCGTTCGCCAGCCGTACGGCGATTGAAAACGCGATTCAGGAAGCGGTGGCGGCAGGAATCAAGACGAAATTGACGGAACTCACCGAGGGGGATTTGAGCCTGATTCGTGCGGGGACGCTGGCGAAGGCGTTGAAGATGGAGGACAAACTGACGACGGCCGTGATGGTGTATGTTGCGGAAGTGCTGGCGTACACCTGCCTGACGGTGCGGCACTTGCTCGACCCGGAGGTGATTTTGCTCGGTGGCGGGGTGATGGAAGCGTGCCATCGGTACATGATGCCGACGATTGACTGGATTGTGTCGCAGGACCAACTTCCCGCCGCGAAAAAACCTCGACGGGTGGTTTTGTCGGCGTTGGGGGACGACGCGGTGGTTTTGGGGGCGGCAGCTTTGGCACGTGCGGAGGTGTTGCACGAAAAGAACGTCGTCGCGTCGGTGCAGGGAACGTTCGATTATCCCGTTTTGTCGTTGGAAACGGGAAGCTGTATGGTGAACGAAGTGACGATCGAGAGCGACTTCATGATTCTTTCCGACGGCCGTGTGGAATTGCGGGCGAATGCTGGGGAAACCGACGAAAAAAAGACGATTCGCCGAAAAGAACTGATGTATCTTTGCGGTGGAGCGGTGCAACAGTTGATTCTGACGGCACGGGATTTGGGTGTGATTTCGCTTTCCAAAAAAGCGGTGGAATATTTGCAGTTGCGTCGGATCGAAGTGCAGATTCTTCCGTTGGAAGAGGCGGTGGAGACGTTCAATCACTCGTCGCTGCCACGAGCCGCCATTTTTTGCCTTTCATGAGGTGGACATCGATGAAAAAACAGGTAAAATCGAAACAACCCGCCATTCCGCATATCCGTGCCGTCGGGATTGTCGGAGCGGGACTGATGGGAGCGGGCATTGCGGCCGCGAATATTCGGAACCATTATCACGTCTGGGTTCATGATGCCAATCCACGGATGTTGGAGAGCCTTCGTGACCGGGTTCGGAAAGAACTGGACGATGAGGACGAATCGACTGTCGAGTTTCTGCTGCAATTTTTGCACCCCTGTTCGCTGGAACAGTTGGCGTCGTGCGATTTGGTCATGGAGGTGATTCCCGAAGTCTGGGAGGCGAAACGGGATTTGTACACTGCTCTGAACGCGGTACTGGCGGAACCGTCGTTGGTGGTGAGTAACACGTCCACGATTCCGATCGAACGTCTTTCGCAGTGGGTGGCGGAACCACGTTATTTTGCCGGTCTGCATTTTCTCCATCCCGTTCGGTTCCGGGAACTGGTAGAGGTGATTCCCTCAACGCGGACGTGCGAACAGGTGATTCAGCGTCTGTGCGACTACGTGCTGGCCCTGGAAAAGACGCCGCTTTGTGTGGGGGATTGTCCCGGATTTGTGGTGAATCGGCTTTTGCAACCGTACCTGAATGAGGGAATGTTGATGCTTCAGGAAGGTGTCTCGATGGAGTTGCTCGAAAAGTCCGCCACCACATTCGGCATGGCCTGGGGACCGTTGCGGGTGATGGACGAAATTGGTCTGGACGTTGTTCTGCACAGTGGCCGCGTTCTGTACGAAGCGTATCCCGATCGGGTGCGGCCTTCCCCCATTCTGATTTCGATGGTCAAGAAAAAGCTGCTCGGACGCAAGGTGGGGAAAGGGTTTTACGACTGGGGAGCGGATTGGGAAGCCCACCAGAGCGATCATACGTTTCAGCCTTGTGGTTTTTGTGAAACGACGCGGAAAATCGTCGAGCAGTGGAGAAACGAGACGCTCATACGCTACACCGGCAAAGAAATTTCCGCACGGCTGGCTACCGCCATGGCGATGGAGGGTGGGCGGATTATCATGGATGACGTGGTGAGCGATCAGGGACAGATCGACATGGCGGCGGTGATTGGGCTTGGTTTTCCTGAAGCCAAACGTGGACCGTTGGCGTGGTTTGCCAGGGAAGTGCATTTGGGGTAAAATAAAAAACATCCTGCGGCCTGGAGGGAGTGTTATTTTCAGCACTCCTTAAGCAGGAAACAGTTCTTTTTCCCTTTTTTCTATTTTTCGTCTTTTTCCTGGTTTCTTCTTAAATTTTTATCACCCCTTGTTTTTGACCGGTTTTTTGATAGGATAGAGAGGGGTGTGGAAACGGTTGGACGAAGCGTTAAGAGAAGGTGACCAGAATGAAAAAAGATACTTACGATATTGTCGTGATTGGGGCTGGACTGGGGGGAATGACGGCGGCGAATGTATTGGCACGCAACGGTTTTCGTGTGCTGCTGTGTGAGTTCCACCACCAGTTGGGCGGGCTGGCGACGTGGTTCCGGCGGAAAGAGGGCGTGATTTTCGACGTTTCCCTGCACGGTTTTCCGGTCGGCATGATCAAAAGCTGTCGTCGGTATTGGACGAAGGAAATTGCCGATTCGATTGTCCAGTTGCCGTCCATTCGGTTCGACAATCCGATGTTCACACTCGATACAACGTTCAATCGGGAAGACTTCACACGGCTTCTGGTCGAACGCTTTGGGGTGGAGCAAGAGCGGGTGGAGGCCTTTTTCAACAAGGCAAGGAGCATGACGTTTGTCGATGACCAGTCGCTGACGACGCAGGAACTTTTCGAGGAGTTTTTCCCCGGTCGAGACGATATTGTGCGGTTGCTGATGGAGCCAATCACGTACGCGAACGGTTCCACGCTGGAAGACCCTGCCATCACCTACGGCATTGTCTTTTCCAACTTCATGTCGAAAGGCGTTTTCACGTTTCGTGGCGGAACGGATCGGCTGGTGGCGTTGATGGAGGCGGAGATGCTGCGAAATGGGGTGGAAATTGCCACACGAACCCGTATCGACCGAATTCTCACCGAAAACGGCCGCGTGGCAGGAGTGGTCGTCGAGGGACGCGAAATTCGCACGAAGGCAGTCGTTTCCAACTCCAACTTGAAAAGTACAATTTTCAATATGGTGGGGGAGGAGCATTTTTCGGAAGATTTTCTGGCCGAAGCGAAAAAAGTCCGTCTGAACAACTCCAGTACGCAGGTCTATCTTTCGCTCAAGCCGGGGGAGACGATTGATGAATCGCGTTGCGGCGACCTTCTGTTCACTTCCACGGCAGAAAAATTCGATACCCAGAAACTCCTTTCCCGCGACATCACGAGCCGGACGTACTCGTTTTATTACCCCAAAACCCGTCCCGGCGTGGAGCGTTACGCCGTCGTCGCCAGCACCAATGCCAACTACAGCGACTGGGCCAACCTGACACCCGAAGCGTACGAATCCTCGAAAAAGAGCCTGATCGAAGAGACGCTGGACGCACTGGAAAAGTACGTCCCCGGAATCCGCACGAAAATCGACTGGGCGGAAGCGGCAACCCCCTGTACGTTTGAGCGTTACACCCTTCACCAGCAGGGAGCCAGTTTCGGCACGAAATTTGAAGGCCTGGCAATCAGTCGGAGTTTGCCGGAACAAATCGGCGGCCTCTTCCACACCGGCAGCGTCGGAATCATCATGAGCGGCTGGCTCGGCGCCGTCAATTACGGTGTCATTGTCGCCAACGACGTGGACGCTTTCGTGAGAAAATAATTGAAAATTGATAATTGCTAATTGATCAT
>JAUNBF010000104.1:0-7366 GCA_030527185.1 Planctomycetia bacterium
TTTCTGAGGAGTAGCCTTTGTCACCGCAAATTCGGCGTGGACGGCGTTTGGAAGGACCACGACGTGAGGGGACGGAAATGCTCGCGACGACAGCTTCAAAATGTTACGTTTCGTGTTCCTGACCAGCTGACAAAACGGCATTTATATAGTTGCCATTCGCGTCGCAGACGAGGTGAATTTTGGTTCCGCAACCCCTTCTCGCGACCACCTTACGTAACGATTATAGACCGATTTCCACTTCCCGTACCGTTCCGGCAAGTCCCGCCACGGTGCCCCGGTTCCGAGAATCCACAAAATGCCATTGACATAAATCCTTAAATCTAGCCACCTTCTGCCACGTCCACGATTCTGCTCCGGCAAAAATGGCCTGATTTTTTCCCACTGTCCGTTCGTCAATCCATGTCGTTTCCTCTGACAACTCCTTCACTAAAGTTGTCGGCAATTTCTTAAATTTAATGGATTCTTTTTGAATATTTTGACCATCTTAAATTGAAAGCACAGTGCCTAATTTCAGGAGAATGACCCTTCCATTCACAAACAAGAGGGAGAGGGTATGCCGTATGCTTACACCGCAAACAACATCCATGTCCCGGAGTTTTTTGTTGATACGAGATACTTGATAATAGTCCGCCAGGTCATCCAGTGTCGCTCTTCCTCTCTACACGATAAAACCAGAATCCGCGTTTGCAGCCTTGTCAGCCTCCGCGTCATTTCCTGATATGCCGTGTTTATAGAGGTTTGATATGGTTCTAACCCCGACAGGGGGGCGGAAAGGAGATTTCTGTCCCCTTTTTCTCCTTATTCCCAAAAACCTGGAGATTCTTAATTTGCTGTGCCGGAGAGAAGGTATCGATTGGCAACGGTAATACCACTGATAATCGCACCAATAATTCCAACCATCCCCTGGTCGGTGCCACAAACGTAGAGGTTCGCGAAAGGGGTGGTTCCTGCGTAGTTTTTGGAGGGGGAGCCGTAAATCGCGCCATTTTCATGGCCGGTGTAGCGGTAGACCGTTTTGGGTGTGAACATGTCGGAGTCGATGACCGCAGAACGAAAGTCGGGGATGTGGCTGGCAGCCGTGGCGGTGATTTCGTCGTACCAGCGAAGTTTGGCCAACTGGTATTCGCTGGGGGAGAGCGAACTCCAGTAATCGTAATTGGCCAGCGCGGTAATCCGAATCATCCCCTCGTCCAACGGCTTGGCATAGTCAAAATTATTCGGCGAACAGATGACACCACTGCGCAAATCACACGGATGTTCCGATTTTCGATAATCGAACGTTTGAGAATGATTAAAAAAGACTATCGTGGCACCATGACCCAACTGTTTGGGCTGGCGATCCAGGACGGAAATCGTCTCGACAAAGCCTAATTCTCCCGGCTGGCAATTTTCGAGCGTGCGTTCCCCTTCCTGATAAACGTCGCACAGTTTCAGCGTCTCCCGTTGTCCTGCGGATGAGAGGACATTTTTCGCTTCCAGTTCCGTTCCGTCGTCCAGAACCACACCACGGACACGTTCCTTGCGGTCGGTCAGGAGTTTTTTCACCCCGGTGCGAAGACGCAATTCCCCGCCAGCTGCCCGAAACCGTTTTTCCAGAATTTTCAGCAGCGGCCGCACTCCCTCCCACGGACGGGCAAATCCTTCCAGAAAAATGGAGCGGAACATGATGCTGAACTGGTTGAAATCCATGTCGCCGGGACGGGCACTGCCGTAATACATCAGCGGACAGAAAATCATCTCGATAAGCAAGGGGTCGGAAAGATATTCCCCCACAACCTTGCGAGCGGAAACGTCGGCAGGAAAATTGCCCATATCGTTGTAATCGACCAACGCCTCGACCAGTTTCCGCAATCCGTCGATTTCTTTGGGAAAATGCTTCCGCACTTCCGACTCAAAAAACGCAAACTGATTGTTGAAATGGAGCGAAATTCCAGGAAAATCGATACGGGAACCGACCTGCGGCACCAGTCCCAACTCGTCCCACGACAACCGCAACTGGCGTAAAAGCCGTCCGAGCGGACCACGTTTCACCCCTTTCGGCGCGTAATTCGTCACAGCATGAAGGCCAACATCGTGATTCCGACCGTTCTGCCGATAGAACGAATTCAAACCCCCAATCAGGGCATGGCGTTCCAAAATACAGACTCTCTGATCATAGTGAGCCAATCGGCATCCGGCAGACAAACCGGACATCCCCGCACCGATGATAAGCGTATCGTACATGGAGACCTCGAAAATTCCTGCCTCGCTATTTTTCGATATTTTCCATCTTCGGAGCCAAATATTCCACCGTGCTGGTCATGCTGGCCAACGCGGTATATTCTTCCTCAGGAATATCGACGTGATACCGACGCCGCAGTTCCATCACAATATCGAGGAAGTCCATGCTGTCCAGTTCCATCTGTTCCCGGAACGAAACGTCGTCGTTGAGATTGCTCAAATCTTCATCCGGGGCAATATCTTTCAAAATTTCCAAAACCGCTTCTCGGATTTCCTGTTTGGTCATTGTTACCTCTTTTTAACTACCAACTATCAATTATCAATTATCAATTCTCAACCGCCTTCACAATCACGACGGAATTGATTCCCAGCATACCGAAGGAGTTGTTCAAAATGTACCGCACCCGCTCCAGTTTTTTCGGCTCTCCGATCACCAGATTCGGCAAGGCACACGCTTCGTCCAATTCGTCGATATTGATGGCGGGATGGCAAAAACCGTCGTCGAACGCGGGAAGATTGCCAGCCAGTTCCAATGCTCCGGCAGCCCCCATGGCATGGCCGATGTATCCTTTCGTCGCGTTGAAATGCGTTTTCGGGCAATCGGCAAAGACTTTCCGCAACCCGACACATTCCTGAATGTCGCCACTGTGCGTTCCGGTCGCGTGCAGGTTCACAATGTCGATTTCTTCCGGTCCAATCCCCGCTTTTTGCAAGGCCAGTTCGATACATTGAGCCTGCCGCTGGGGATTCGGGAGGACGAAATCGGTCGCGTCGCTGTTGATGGCATAGCCGACTATTTCGCCGTAAATCCTGGCACCACGAGCCTTTGCGTCGGAGAGCCGTTCCAGGGTGTAAATGCAGCCCCCTTCCGAAACGACAATCCCGTTGCGGTGTTTGTCCAAAGGCCGGGAGGCTTTCAGAGGGTCGTCGGACTTCGCCAAAGCTCCCTGATTATGGAATGCCGCAAAAATGCCAAATGTGTGGATACTTTCTGAAACGCCACCCGCCAGTGCCAGGTCGCATTCGCCCAACTGCAACATCTGCAAACCTTGAATCAGCCCGGCGTTCCCCGCTGCGCAAGCCGCCCCCAGGCAGTAATGCGGACCGGAGATTTTCATGTTCAGCGTAATTTCTCCCGCCGGATTGTTTGCCACCGTCCGAGGATTGTGGTGGTGCGTCCAGACGCTGGTATCGTAGTTGTGCTGGCTGATGAGGTAAATCTCATTTTCCGTCTCCACATTCCCATGCTCCGTCGTGCCGATGTAAACGCCGACTCGGCTCGTATCGACGCTTGCCCAGTCAATCCCCGCGTCGGCCACCGCTTCGTGAGCGCAGTAAATACCGATACTTCCTGCCCGCGTTCCTCGCCGAAGTTCTTTGCGAGTCTGGTATTTCAACGGATCGTAATGGCAAATTCCGGCAAACGTCTTTCCGAAATAACGGATTTCGTAGTCCTGGATTCCGCCACGACCTTCCAGCAAAGCCTGCCGAAAATCTTTCCCATGATCTCCGTTCGGCGACGTCAGGCCGATTCCTGTAATAACGACTCTTTCCCGCATGAACCCGCACTCCCACCTGGAAATTTCCCACCCATTCTTTTCAACAATATAAATACAAGAACAATTATACCAGAAAAAAACAGAACTGAAAGAGGGACTTATCCTTTTTCTCTTCTCTGGGCATGTTCTCCAGGCATGTTCTCAAAAAATTTTTACACAAAAATTCGGGCCAATGGATAAAAGGCCTCCCTTGTTCTTTGGGATGAGTCGATTACAATAAAAGAGTGTTGTTGAGGAATCGTGATTCCATGTTTCAGGAGAGTTTTATGAAGATGTTTTTTTCCATGGTTGTTTTCGGACTCTGCGTGACGATGATGCCCTCTCTCCACGCGGAAGAAGCGGAAGGTGTCCTTTGCGGCGGATGGCAGATTCAGCCTCAACTCAACGCCGATTCACTCGACATTTTCCAGAAAGGAGCGGTTTCGGTAAAAGAGTATCGGTTGAAGCCGATTTCCTATGCCACGCAGGTCGTTGCCGGTTTGAATTACTGCTTCCTCTGTACCGCAGAGCCAAAAAAGAAAGGGAATTGGGGATCGTACGCGGTCTTGAATCTCTACGTGAATCTTCAGGGAAAAGTCGAAATGACCGGTTTTCGTCTCATTCCTCTGCAAGTGGAATGAATATCGTGACGTATTTTTTATCTCACCATCCTTCCTCCCGTACCTTTTCCAGAATATCCGCAGCCAAAGCCACCATTTCGACACAAGGCCGTTTGGGGGAATGGTTTTTCTGGATGTGGGAGGTGGGAGTTTCTCCTTTTTTCTTCTCGATTCCCAACAACTCGTGACAAAGGATCGAACCTGTTTCCTTCCGAAAACGTTCGGCGAGCGTCTGGATTCGAGCGTACTGAGCATCTCTTCCCGCCGTATCGGAGAATTGGGATGGTCCCCAGAGCAGATTGGCGACAAGCACCATCCCGGAAACAGCCCCGCAAACTTCCCGCAAGCGTCCCATTCCCGCGCCGAAACCGGAAGCGAGACGGCACATGGTTTCCGCATCCACGTGGCATTCCTCGGCAAACGCCACCGCCACCGCCTGGGCACAATTGGCTCCCTCACGAAAAAGGGCACGGGCTTGTTCCGCCTTGGAAAGATTCTTTTCTTCGGTGGTCATCTTTTTCTCCTGAAAACTCAAAACCGCACGTCAAAACCCCGCGTTGTCAGCCACTGCGTCAAATCCTCCACGGAACGATGGTCGGTAATGGGAAACTGCTCGCCGGAAAATTGCCCGGTCGATTCGGCGTAATATCCCCCCGGATCGGTGTGGGAACCGGCACTGGTGTAGGTGATACATGACTCGTAGAGCCGATTTCGCATTTCTACCGTCTCCCGTGTGGAAAGAACCAACTCCGCCCTGGGAAACATCCGCCGTAAAATGGCGTAAAAACGGATGAATAACGTGTCGTCCACCGGATAGGGGGGCTGAAAACCATTCGGTGCCACACGAATTCGGGGAAGGCTGAACGAAATACCGTCCAACGGAAATTTTTCCGAAAGATACCATGCCTGCCGCATCATCCGCCGAAGTTCCGCCCTGGGTTCCGCCAACCCCAGCAAAATTCCGAACCCGAAAAATCGAAAACCACCCTCTCCTGCTCGGTCGTAGGTCGCAATCCGCCAGTCAAAAGAGGATTTTGGTCCCTGAGGATGGTAGAGTCGATATTTTTCTTCGTCATACGTTTCCTGAAACAGAGTGATGGAGCGATTTCCTGCTTCCGCCATGGCGGCGTAGGATTCGGTCGTCTGGGGGGCAATTTCCACTGCCGGAACCATCTCCCGACGTCGGATTTCCCGGATGATTTCGCAGAAGTAGTCCGTGGTGCAAAGTTTGGGATTTTCGCCTGCCACGAGTAAAATCTGTCGAAACTTTCGCTGTTGTAAAACGTCCAGCTCCAGACAGGTTTCCGGGAAAGTCAAATGCCGTCGGAGGATTTTCTGGTTGTGCTGGAAACCGCAGTATCGGCAATGGTTGACGCAAATATTGGCCAGATAAAGCGGTGCGAAAAGTTTGATTCGGTGCTTTTCGGCACTCTTTTTTTCCGTAGCGGGTGGAAAATGTTCCCGTGTCTTTTGCCGTGCCATTTCCAGCAGTTCCTCCAGCGGAAAGTCTTCTCGCAAAAACTCCTCCAGACCCTCGCCATACTTCCGTTCATACGCGGAGTCGCGTAAAGCTGCTTTTACCGCAACGGCATCATTTTTCTCTGTCATCGGGATTCATATTGGGTTTATGATGAATGGGAAACAAGACTGAAAAGCTCCGATGGAATACCCATCGTACTCTGTTCTACTTATCAATATCCGGGAATCATACATGCCTCTCTCGGAAAATACGACACGAACATCCCTAATTATCCATTTCGTAAAACTATTGTCCAGGAAAGGACAACCTGTGCAAGTCCTTTATTATATCCCGCAACGATAAGACGTAAAGGAGGTGGGGCGAAGGTGGTTTTTCACCTCCATCCGAGGCGGGGGGAAAGGTTCCTCAAAAAGAAATTTAAAAAAAGTTCCGTAATAAAGCTGGCGAAAACCTAAAGTTCAGCCTCCCAAAATACGAAATAGAAAATAAGCGGCAAACAGGAAAGTTTTCCTGATTGTCGCAAGCGAAAAAAATGGTTTTTTTGGAACATCCATAAAAATCGGAAGGATGTGTAGCGCACTTATCTTCCTTTCGCTGCAGGATGGTGGGAAAAGAACGAAAAAAACAATTTGGGAACAAATGACAATTTTTCGGATTTTTCCTTAACCCTGGTGGATTCTGTGCCGATGTAATATTTCATCCACGGATATTCCATCCTGTTTGGTTTATAAAAAAATGGAAGCAGTTAGAGATCAGACCCTCAATTCAAACTATTATTCCAAGTTTCGCTGGAGTTTATGCCTCTCCACAACGAAAAGGATTTTTAGGAGGTTCTGAATCCTGGATAGCCCAAGGGGGGCGATTCGGGTAATTGAGTCGAGGCAGTTGTAAAATCGGAGAGCCTACCATGAAGGTCTTCACAACTGGTCAGGTCGCCAGAATTTGTAAGGTGGCCCCACGCACCGTCAGTAAGTGGTTTGATTCAGGCCGACTGAAGGGTTATCGGATACCAGGTTCGCAAGACAGACGTATTCCACGGGAGTATCTTATTAAATTCCTTAAAGAACACGGAATGCCTTTGGGTGACCTGGAGAATGAAACGGTTGCCAAAGTGCTGGTCGTCGCACAGGATCAAGTTCTCATCGAGAATTTGCGCCGTGAGTTGCCACCCGAACGACAGTTCAAGGTGGAAGTGGCGGCCAGTGGTTTCGATGCCGGAATCCAGGCGGAAAGTTTTCATCCCGATTGCATTATTGTCGATTTTTCGATTGGCAGGACGGAATCCCTGCAGATTTGTCAGAATCTGCGTCGGAACAATGAATTTTCTGACATCATTCTCATTGCTCTTCTCCCGGATGATGGTAGTGCGAACAATTTCGACCGATCGAGTATTAACGAGACGTTCCGAAAACCGTTCGATGCTTCTCTTCTTGCGGAACGTTTGAAGACCCTGGTGAGTGTCCGAAAAGAGTTGGTCTAGGGGTACGTTTGGAAGGGTGCGTTTGGAG
>JAUNBF010000104.1:7376-13640 GCA_030527185.1 Planctomycetia bacterium
TTGAAATAAACGGCCAAAAAGAAAAAGGTTGACGCAACCCTTCCAGGAACCAGTGTATCGAAAATAATTTCGTCAATGGTTGTTTCGACTTGGGTTCGGAGCGGTATTTTCGACTTTCGATACCTCTGGCGGAAGCAGGCGCTTCTCTCAATCCGTTATTGGAAAGGATCATAACGGTGGCTGGGGAAGCTATCAGGAACAGAAAAAGGTCTTCCTCCTTTCCGTGACAAATTTCCAATGTCGCGGAAAAGAGAGAGACCTTTTCTTTTGTTTTTTGATAAATGTCCGGGGAACACCGTACGGTTATTTGGCAAACACTTCGATGGCGGTGGTCAGGACAGCATCCTTTTCCCGCGACAGTGCGGAATGCCCCACGGCAGGTTGAACGGTCGCTTCTTGCGGAAGTTCCGAAAGTGGCGGTTTGGCCATTTCACGAACCTCCAGATCGGGTTGGACACCGGCATGATGGTATTTCCGCCCTTTGGGGGAATAGAAAAGGGAGGTGGTCAGTTTGATTCCAAAATCTTCACAGCCCAATTCAAAAATTCCCTGGACGGTTCCTTTACCGTAGCTGCGGGAACCGATAATTTTGCCGCGGCCATGATCTCGGATGGCTCCCGCGAAGATTTCCGACGCGCTGGCCGTTTTTTCGTCGATCAGCACGACAAGCGGAACTCGCCAGGTACCATTCTTTTTGGCGTAAAACGTATGGCTTTTCTCACGATACTGATTTCCTTTGGTGGACACAATCACGCCTTCTGCCACAAAGAGGTCGGCTGTTTCCACCGCGGACTGCATCAAGCCTCCCGGATTGCCACGCAAGTCCAGAATCAGTTTTTTCATCCCTTCCCGGTACAATTCCCACAAAACGCGATCCAGCTCCTTGGCCGTATTGTTCTGAAAACCCAGAATCTGGACATAGGCCGTTCCGTCGGTATGGGGAAGAATTTTTCCCTTTTCCACGCACGGCACGACAACACGACGACGCTCTACCTCCACTTTTCGAGGTGGGTTTTCTGCCGTTTGAACCACCATTTCCACACAGGTTCCCCCTTTTCCCTGCAACCAATGAGAAACCTGATCCATGGAACAACCCCGCGTTGATTTTCCAGCTATTTCCAGAATCGCGTCTCCATCCAGAATCCCCGCTTCTTCTGCCGGGCTGCCCGTGATGGAACGCGCAATGATAATCCGGCCATCCTGATACTGGAGTTCCACCCCCAAACCAACGAAATTCCCCGCCAGTGTCGCCAGAATTTCCCGATATTGTGTGGGTGTCAGGAGGGTGGAGTACGGATCGAGACTCAGAACGAATCCCGAAACGCACTCCATCAGAAAAAAGGACGACTTGGTCTGAAACGTCGTTTCACATTCCTTGGTCACGGCCAGGATTGCCTCCATCAACTCTTCGCGACTGGAAAGCGGCAAGGAACGTTCTCGATTCTGGAGGGAACGCTGAAATCCCTGAATCTGTCGAAAAGGGATGTTCGGCACGACTTTTTCCCGAAATGTGACATCGGACAATGCCAGATTCAAGCCAAAAATGGCGCGTCGGTAAATATCGTTTGGGGAAATGGGGAGAACGTAGTACATCTCGTACTTTTCCAGTGTCCGACGTAAAAATATCTCCTGATTTTCACGCGACATGCCGCCCACTCGCGCAACATAGTCCTCGTCCAGAAAACGTCGATGAATATCATTGAGCATTTTGGAGCGATTGAACCGTTTTTGCAACTCCACATTCTCAGGAAAACGTCGGATCGCTTTTTCGTAACAATCCTGGGCTTTTCCCCAACGATGTTCCTGTTCGTAGTTTGCTCCTTCCTTGAGAATCGACTCGACTTCGTTCCACTTTTGGGCGGGTTCGGAAAGAACTGGAATCGGAACCGCCTCAGGAGATAAAGGTAGTTCCCCCGGCGTTTCCAACGATTGCCAACCCGGCGTGATGCTCAAAAGAATTGCTGTTAACCAAGATACCATGAACCACCCTGCTCATTCTTCATGAAAAATTTCTCCAAACATCCTCTTTGGAATACTCTACCTCTAATTTACAATATTTTGTTGGAAAAGTCAAAAAAAGAGTCAAGTTTTTAGAAAGTTTTTACAGAATGACTGTTAAAATATAGCGATTGGCAGACTTGCGCAAAATCCCAATTTTCTCGACCTCGGATTTTGCCGATTTTCGATGTGGTACTCCATGGATCGTTACCGAGAAGAGCCGGAGTGAACGCCGCGTGTCCCTTCTCTGGAACTCCAGGTTACATTCTCGGCTCTTTTCAAGTGTCTTCGTCGGGAATATGATGAACATTCCACCCGCGAGAGCATGATCCATGGAACATCCTTCTGAAATATATTTCGATATTTCACTCAATCACAGTGCCACACCTCCCCCATTTCCAGCCAGACATCCAGACTCATCAGGCTCGACATCTGCCGCAGGTACGGTTCCTGGGAACGCATCCATTTCTTGTATTCCGGGGAACGAATCAGCGTCAGATAGTCCAGATCGAACTGATTTCCCACATACTCTATATAACGCACGGCATAATAATTCCCATCGCTGGCCTGAGCCATCCAGACGGAGTAGTTTTGGAAGTTGGTGGCCTGGATTTCTTCTTTCACTTTGTCAGGAAGATTTTTGTTCAGCTGCAAAAATGCTTCGGCCTGCTGCGCATAGAGTTGCTCGACCTCCTCCAAACCGGGAGAACGGGTGATTTGTTCCACAACCGGGCGGGGACGCTGGACTTTTTCCGTCAGATCCACCTCCTCTCCGTCAGGCTTCTTCGGGGAAGGTTTGGCTGCCGACTCCTCCAAAACGCGAGTAAGGGTATCTTCGATAAGCGACTCGATTTCTGCCGGAGCTTCCTCGTCGGCAGGAGTTTCTTCCAAGACTTCTTCCGATTCGCTGGTGGCGGTGGAGGTGGCTCTGATTTCACGGTTCAAAATGCTGGTTTCCGCTCTTTTCCTTTCGGCTGCATTTTCCGTTCCCGATGTGGAGGAGGAACCCACTTCGGTTTCCACGTCATCTCCACTGGCTGGGGAGGATTTTTTCTCGGCCTCCAGTTCCCGCAATTCTTCGGGTGTCAACTTCGCTTTCTGAGCCTGAATCAGCGCATCGATTCGCTCGGTTTTCTCCTCTTCCGAAAGAGAGGCATCGTTGAGTATGGCGTTGAGTTCATTTCCCACCCGCTCTTTTTCAGACGTGGGCGGGGTGGTTTCCATCTCCTCCAGAGACAATTCTCTCTCCCCCAGGTTGCCAATCATCACCATGGCACAGAGCCGTTTTGTCACAGGACGTTTCACGGCAGCGGTCTCTGCCGTCTCTTCTTTTGCGGTGGGCTGCAAGTATTCCTGAATTTGCTCACATCCCGTCATTCCGACCATTCCACCCAACAGCACCAACCACATCCAACGCATAAAACCTCCTTTTTTCATGCCACTTTGCCAAAAAGCGTAAAGGGACTCGTTTTTTCAATCGTGACGGTCTGAATCGTGCCCAACATCTCCGGGCTACCATCGAATACCACGATTCTATCGCAAGGCGTGTGTCCCGTCAATTGCAATTTTGTCGATTCGCCGTAAATCGGCAGAGATTCCTCCTTTTTACTCGCCCCTTCGACCAGAATTTCCACTTTCCGACCCAAAAATCCGGCACTGTCTTCCTCACTGATTCGATTTTGCAACGCCAGCAACTCGTTATTCCGTCGCCGTTTGACCTCTTCCGGGATGTCGTCCTCGAAAAGTTCCCAGGCCTTCGTCCCTTCCCGTGGCGAAAATTTGAAGATGAAACTGTTTTTGAAACGCGATTCCTCCACCAGCCGCATCGTGTCCTCGAAATCCGCCTCCGTTTCCCCGCAAAAACCGACGATAAAGTCGCTCGTAATTGACGCTTCCGGCACCGTTTCGCGAATGGCAGCGAGGACTTCGCGATACTTTTCCACCGTGTAGCCGCGATTCATCCGTTTCAGAACCGCGTTGGAGCCACTCTGGGCGGGAATGTGGAAAAACGGCATCACCCGGGGCAAATCCCGCACCGCGTCGAGTAAATCCCGCGTCATGCTGTTGGGATGGCTCGTCACGAATCGAATTCGCTCCAAGCCGCCGGGAGATGTCCGGTCGTGGACTTTCGCCAACAGACCCGACAAAGGCATCCGCGTTGTGGGTTCCCGATATTTGCTTACCGTCTGACCAATCAGCGTCACTTCCCGGCAACCCTGTTCCACCAACTGGTCGATTTCCGCCAGAATTTCCCCTTCCGCACGGCTCTGTTCCGGGCCACGCACACGCGGAACAATGCAGTACGTGCAAAACTGGTCGCAGCCAAACATCACCCGGACAAAAGCCTGATACGGATTTGCCCGTGCCGCCCGTTCTCGATGCGGATCGAAAAAGTCGAAGCTCGACTCCACTTCCCGACGACTTTTTCCCTTCCGTTCCAGACTCAATTCCAACTGTGGTCCTTCCCCTGCTTGAATTTTCCGAATCAATTCTGGAATCCGCGCAATCTGCCCGGGACCGACAACCAATTCCACATGCGGTGCCCGGCGGAAAATCTGTCCCGCGTCTTTTTGAGCCATGCAACCCATCACCCCGATGATTTTTCCCGGATGCGATTCCCTGGCATGTTTCAGACGACCCAACGCACTGTAAATCTTGTCCTCCGCGTGCTGGCGGATACTGCACGTATTAAAGAGTAAAATATCCGCTTTTTTCGGCGAATCGACATACTGGAAACCTTCCTGAAGCAACGTCGCCATCACCAGTTCCGAGTCCAGAACGTTCATCTGGCAACCCACCGTCTCAATATGAAATGTTTGCATGGTTTAGTATTATAAAACAAAAAACAATAGCGGCGCTGCGCCCTGACAAAAAGACTGGTTTCAAACTGTGTGCCATTTTCTATACTGATTTTCCTTTCAATTTCAGGAAAACAATCATTCATCCGCACCCAGTACAATCGATACCGTCCGTTCTTTTCCGCCTTGCAAAATCGTCAATTTCACCGTCTGCCCAGGCCGATACGATTCCACCACACTCAGCAAATCATCGGCTGTCGTCACTTTTTCATCGTTGATTCCGACAATAATCTGAGCCGAATTCCGATCCATCGTCTGATACTGATAGACATACGGCCCTTGCTGCCGACGCTGTGTGATGACTTTCGGGGCTGCCAGACCTGCCATGGCCGCGGGACCGTCCGGCTGGACACGGGTTATCAGCAGACCATCCTTCGTCTGCATCACCTGCTCAATACCCAAATTGGGACGCAATACACGACCATGTTGAATCAACTGCGGAATAATCCGCGCCAGCGTATTGGCCGGAATCGCAAAACCGACACCATCACTCCCCCCGCCACGACTGGCAATCGCCGTGTTCATCCCAATCATCTCCCCATGGCTGTCCAAAAGTGGCCCGCCCGAATTGCCAGGGTTGATGGCCGCGTCGATCTGAATCACCTGCTTGATCATCCGGTACCGATTCTGGCTCGGCAACTGGCGGTTCAAGCTCGAAACGACCCCTGTCGAAAGCGTGAAATCCAGCCCAAACGGGTTTCCAATCGCGTAAACTTTCTGGCCCACTTTCAAACGTCCCGAATTCCCAAACGTGATGGGAAATAACTCGTCCTGCGGGGCACTGATTTTCAATACCGCCGTGTCATTGGCCGGGTCGCCTCCCACAATTTCCGCCTGGTAGGAATTTCCGTTGAACAAAATCACTTCCACCGCGTTCGCTCCCGCCACGACGTGAAAGTTCGTCAAAATGTGCCCCTGCTTGTCCAAAACAGAGCCACTCCCCGCCCCCTGCGCAATCGCTTCCCGGAAGAAAAAGTCCTGCCGCGTCTGCGTGTTGATGTTCACAACGCTACGGCTCGTCTGTTCATAAATGCGGATATTGACCTTCTCTTCCGGTGTCAGCCCGTCCCAGTACGCCTGGTCACTCTGTGCCGTGCGAGCAAGCGTCGGTGCCTCAAAAAAAGTCTCGCCATGACGAATCCAATCCATCAGCAGAATCGTCACCATACTCGTCAAAAAAATCGTCGCCAAAATGGGAAAAACGAATATCCTACGCATTTTTTCACCTCTTTCAATCTTCCTGCCAATTCGTAACGGCACGCTTCCATGGTAATATTACGCAAAAAGAAAAAACGGGGTTGTCTCTTTCTACAATACCTACAAAAAAACGCGGATGAAACCTCGTTCACCCACGTTTTCAAGACAACTTCCGACGAAGTTTTCCCCAACCTCATCAATCCTCCCCAAT
>JAUNBF010000012.1:0-34666 GCA_030527185.1 Planctomycetia bacterium
TCCTTTCGTTTTCTGGAAATTCAAAGTAGAAGGAGTATATTCTCCACTCACTTGAGTTTTTCGGATTCACTCCACAAAGCCCCTCCCTTGGGGAGAAAATTTTAAAAGAAAAACAACAGTCCTCCTTGAACGAAAGTGGAAAATAGCGCATACTAATAATTCCTACGGCGGGCGTTCCCAAAATTTATAGTCTGCAAACGTTCCTCATCCGAGGGATTGATAAAAACCAGGAGTTTCACAATGAAACGGTGCGTTTCGATACTTGTGGTGCTTGCCGTATTGTGCGGCGGGCTGGCATGTCTCTGGAATAGTCCACTGCGGGCAAAAATCCCCTTTCTGGGGGGAAATGCCGGGCTGGAGGAAGAGGCTCACGCGGAAATGGCGGCTCCGGCAGAGAGTCTCGACATCACACTTTCCGTGCAGGCTCTGAAAAATATCGGCCTGACGGATGAGCATGCCATTCTAACCTTGACGCCGACGACGTTTGGCAAAACGCTCTCGTTTCCTGCCATGGTGACGGAATATCCAGGGCGGTCGGAGTCGAAAGTCCCCTCCCCCGCGTCGGGAATCATCACGAAAATCTACCACGAGCCGGGCGTTTCCGCGTCGCCGGGAGAGCCACTTTTTGACATTACGCTGACGCTGCAATCGGTGATCGAGGGACAGACGCAGTTGTTGGAAATGCTGAAAAAACGAGAAATTCTGGAAGCGGAAATCCAACGTGTCGGCGAATTGCCGGAAGGACTGGCTCCGAAAACGAAGCGGGAACTGGAGTTTCAGAAGTCGGAAATCGATTTACAGGTCGAAAATCAGAAAAGTCTCCTGAAAGTTCAGGGAATTTCGGAAGAGGCTCTGCAAAAACTGCTGGAAAAGCAGGAAATTACGCGGAATGTGACCGTCTGCGTCCCGCCGATCAGCCACCATGGACTCGTTTCGGAGGAGAATCCGGGGGAAGTGAAAAACTGGATGATCGTCCGCGAACTCTTCGTCGAAATCGGGCAAATGGTGGCGTTGGGCGACCCGCTCTGCACACTGTGCGACTTGTGTGAACTGCCGATTCGTGGCGAAGCGTTCGCGTATGACGAGCCGCTGCTTTTGAAAGCTCTCCAGGAAAAAGCTCCTGTCCACGCCATTTTTGAAGGAACGGATGGGAACGTTTTGCGAAATTTGACGCTCCGTTCGATGGACAACCACATCGACGAACAAAATCGCACCATTTTCTGCTACATCGATTTTCCCAACGAAGTGGCGGTCGATCGGATGGAAGAACAGGGCGAATTTCCCGCTCCGCGACGTTACATCCAGTGGAAATACAAGCCGGGGCAACGGTGTGAGTTGGAAGTCGAATACGCACGTATGGAGAACGTTTTCGTCCTCCCCACCGAAGCGGTCGCGAAAGAGGTGAACGACACCTACGTTTTCGAGTGGGTGGGTACCGACGTCGATTTGAAAATCTGGCGGAAAAAACCGGTTCACGTCGTCTACCAATGGAAAGACCAGACCGTGATTGCCAACGATGGTTCCATTTTTCCCAGAGCGAAAATTGCCGCGACCGGGGCGGATTTTTTACTCGCGGCGTTGAATGCGAAAAATTCCGGCGGGACGGCGGAGGTGGATCCGCACGCGGGATGCTCGCACTAGCAAAATAACACACATAAATTAGCCGCGCAAGCGGTGGATAAAAATCTTGGGAAGGAGGGGTCTGGGGGGGAAACGCTTTCTATAGAAAGGTTTCCCCTCCCACGGCGGCTCTCTTTACGGGAAAGCGGCTATCGCCTTGGCGCAAGCCGCGTGACGCCTGGTCAATAGACTTTTTCAAAAAGCGTTTTCACATTCCAACCTACGTGGAAGGAGTTTTTATCATATAATGTTCAATCAAATCATCCGTTTTTCGTTAAATAACCGGGTATTAATGCTGGCAGTGGCATTATTCCTGATGATTTTCGGTTGTTACAAGGCGGTCCATCTTCCTGTGGAGGTGATTCCCGATTTGGGTCGTCCGCGAGTGACCATCATCACCGAATGTCCCGGCATGGCACCGGAAGAAGTGCGAAAAATGGTGACGATTCCTCTGGAGTCGTACCTCAACGGCGCGACGGGCATCACTTCGCTGCGGAGCAAATCGACGGCAGGTCTGGCAATCACGACGCTGGAGTTTGACTGGAGCATTGAGCAACTCAAGTGTCGGCAAATTGCTGACGAGCGGATTCAGTTGGCGATGGAAAACCTGCCGGAAGGGATTGTTCCCCGAATGACGCCGGCGGTGTCGATGTTGGCGCAGCTGATGTTCCTGACGCTGTGGGACGAGTCGGGGGAAATTTCGCCGATGGAACTGCGGACGATTGCGGACTGGACGATTCGGAAACAGTTGCTGGAAATTGGAGGCATTTCGGAGATTCTCGTCATCGGTGGCGACCTGAAACAGTATCAGGTTCAGGCACGTCTGAACGATATGCAGCGTTATGGAATCACGTTGGAAGATATTCGTGAGGCGTTGGAAAAGAGCAATCGAAACGTGACGGGCGGTTTTCTTCTGTCGCAGGGGCCGGATCGGATTCTGGTGCGGTCGATCGGACGGATTGAGACGCTGGACGATTTGAAATGTCTGGTGGTGAAAGGGGATTCGCAGCCACCCGTGGTTTTGGAGCAGGTGGCGGACGTTCTTTTTGCCCCGGCAGTCAAGGTGGGTTCGAGTGGCGCGTACATCAAAAGAGAGGACGGAAGCATTTACAGTGGTTCGGCAGTGGTGCTGACGATTGAGAAGCAACTCAACGCCGATACGCGGGAATTGTCGAAAAAAATCCTGGAAAAAACGGAGAGTATCCGAGCCGCTCTGCAAGCGGAATATCCCCACCTGAAAATCGAGCCGCTCTACCAACAGCAGACGTTCATCAACCTGGCGGTACACAACGTTCTGGAAGCGCTCTGGGTTGGAGCGGTTCTGGTGCTGATTATCCTGGCTTTGTTCCTGATGAATTTCCGCGTGACGTTCATCACGATTCTGGCCATTCCGTTGTCGGTTTTCATCTCCTGCCTGACCTTCGCGTTTTTCGGGCTTTCGATCAACACGATGACGTTGGGGGGGCTGGCCGTGGCAATGGGGGAACTGGTGGACGACGCGATTGTCGATGTGGAGAACATTTTCCGACGTCTGCGGGAAAACTTCCGACGAAAAAAGGAGGAACAGAAAAGCTCTCTGCGTGTGATTTACGAGGCGAGCGCGGAGATTCGCAACTCGATTGTTTATGGTACGGTGATTGTGGTGCTGGTTTTCTTCCCGATTTTCTTTTTGCCGGGGATGGAGGGAAAACTGTTCGCACCGTTGGGGGTGGCGTATGTGGTGTCGATTTTGTCGTCGCTGGTCGTTTCGCTCACCGTTACGCCTGTTTTGGCATTTTACCTTTTGCCGGAAAAAGCCCGTCGATTTCGGGAACATGAGGGATTCGTCCTCCGATCTTCGCAGTGGTGTGCGGAAAAAGCGATTCGGTTGAGTCTCGCCTTCCCCAAAACCATCCTGACGGTCGCTTTTTTGCTGGTGGTGTTTTTTGGCCTCGTTTTTTTGAACATGGAGCGGGATTTCGTGCCGCCGTTCAATGAAGGGGCACCGCAGGTCAACATTTCGCTCTCCCCCTCCAAGTCGCTGGAAACGAGCGAACGGTATGGCGAGGAGATTTCGCTGGAACTGCTCAAAATTCCTGAGGTGACGTCGGTCGTGCGAAAAACGGGTCGGGCGGAACTGGACGAACACGCGGTTCCGGTGAACGAGTCGGAAATGCTCTGTACGCTGGATTTGACGAAAAAACAGGACATTTCGGAGATTTTCGACCAGATTGACGCAGTGATTGCCCCGGAAAACACACCGGGAGCGGTCTGTTTTTACGACCAGCCGTTGCAGCATGTCATTTCGCACCTGCGGACAGGGACGCGGTCGCAGATTGCCATCAAAGTGCGTGGCAACGATGCCCAACTGCTGAGCCAGCGAGCGAATCGGATTCAGTCACTCTTGAAAAACATTCCCGATATTGGAACGCTGCGTATCGAGCCGATTCAGATCGATATTCCGCAAGTCCGATTTTACTTAAAGCGTGGAGAATTAGCACGTTACGGTCTCACACCGGAAGATGTCAACCAGACGATTGAGGTGGCGATGCAGGGGAGTGTGGCGACGCAAGTGCTGGAAGGGGAAAAGACGTTTGACGTACTGTTGCGACTTTCGGATGAGTATCGGGAGAATCTCGATTCGCTGTCGCAATTGCCGATTTCGCTGCCGAATGGGAGTCTGGTGCCACTCTCGGCGGTGGCGGAGATGGACCCACGTTCGTCCGGCCCGGCTCGGCTCGACCACGAAGGGGGACGAATGCAGTTGACCATCCAGGCCAATCCGCGAAATCGTGGGGCGGTCGATGTGAAGAAAGATATTGACGCGGCACTGAATCCGCACTGGCAGGAGCTGACTTCGGATCATGTGACGGTGGAACTGACCGGTTTGTTCCAGAGTGAGCAGGAATCGACGCAGCGATTGTTGTTGCTTTCGCTCTTTTCGCTGGCGGCTATTTTCCTGACGCTGTATCGGATGTTCCGGTCGGGAAATCTGGCGTTGCAGATCATGTCGTCGCTTCCGTTGGCACTCGTCGGAGCGGTCATTGCGATGATGTTGACCGGGCAGCAGCGTTCGATTCCCAACCTCGTCGGGATGATTTCGCTCTGCGGAATTGCGTCGCGGAACGGGATTTTGCTCATCGACCACTATTTCCACCTCATGCGTATGGAAGGGGAAACGTTCTCCCGCGAATTGCTGATTCGAGCCGGGCGAGACCGTGTGGCACCCGTTTTGATGACCGCTCTGACCTCTTCACTGGGGCTGATTCCGCTGACACTTTCCCCCGACACGCCGGGACGGGAAATTTTGTATCCGATTGCTACCGTCGTCGTTGGTGGGCTTTTCACCTCAACACTGATGGAATTTTTCGTCCGCCCTGCCCTCTTCTGGACTTGCAGCCAAAATACCGTCAAAAAACGGATGGAAAACCACGGCACGGACGAAGAAATGATTGAAAATTAATGAGATAATGATTAATGATTAATGGTTGGTAGATGGGTTTTTCTGGAAAATAAAGGAGAATAGTATGGAGAATAGAGGGAAACGGTTTTGGGGATGTGTGGGCTTGGTGGTGTTGAGTTTGGTGGTGGCAGGTTGTGAAAAACAGCCGTCCGCAGAATGTGGGCATGAAGGTTGCGGGCATGACCATGGCGAAAGTGTGACTTCGGTCGCTCCCGACGCGATTGCGGCAACGAATCCGGCCACCTCGGAAGCAGACGCTCATGCCGCCGCACATGTTCCGCCGCACAAGCAGTTTTTCGCGGAATTTCCAGGGCATAAGTATGCGTTGGAGGTGATTCTGGATGAAAATTCGGATAACGTGACGGGACTTTTGGGAAACGCCCACTTCGAGCCGATTGCCGTGGCGGTGGAAACGGTCGACTTGCAGGCCATGGTGGACGGAACGCCGAAAGTTTTTACGCTGACGAAAGTGGCAACGGCGGAAGGGGAAGTCTTGAAGTACGAACTTGCCGATGCCGCTTTGAAAACGTTGTTGCAAAGTGCTGAAATAAAAGGGGTTTCCGCGAAATTTGAATTGGAAGGGACACCCTTTACCGCCGAGTTGAAGAAATTCTAAAGACGGCCAATTTCCACAATTGTACCGAAGAGCCTTGGTGAAAACGGAGGCTCTTTTTTTGTGGGGAGGTAACTTGACAAACCGTTTTTCATACCGTATACTCATGAAATAGCATTCATTCATGAGAAAGGAAAAAACGATGAAAAAACCCTCCCTTTTGTTTCTTTTGGCGACGAGTCTGGTTTTGGGAATTTGGCAAAACGCCCCGATTCTGGCTCAGGAAAACTATCTGAAAAACGGTCGTTTGGAAGTCCTTACGGAAAACGGTGCTGCCGATTGGACGCTGTTGGGCGGAAAGGGGACGACGATTGTGGACAACCAATTGCGCGTTTCGACGTCCGAATATGGCACGTCGGGCGCTCGGCAAATCATCGAATTTGAGAAGCCGCTCTGGAAACCAATCCGCTTTGGAGGGTCTGCCAAGTGTGAGAGCGAAATTCAGGAAAACGGGAATCCACGGCAGGATTTCGACATTTATCTCGACATTTTCTACGACGATGGCACACCTGTATGGGGACAAAAAGCGGTCTTTTCGACGGAAAAAACGTCCTGGCAAAAGGCAGAGAGGGTTTTCTACCCCGAAAAACCGATCAAGCGAATCGAGGTTTTCGCCCTCTTTCGGCAAATGCGGGGGACGGTCCTTTTCGACGATATTTTTGTGGAGGAGCTTCCTCTGGAGATGGACATCCACGCCATCGGCGGTCTGGTGGGGACGGGAAGTCTGGCACTGCAAGGAACGATAAACTGGCCAGCAAAATATTGGAAGGAAATGAAACACCGCACGACGGTCTGGCTGGAAGAGGGGGAACATCGGAAACTTCTCCTCTCCATTCCGCCCGCGGAGGGAACGAACGCGGAGGTGATTTACAGGCCGGAAAAACCGGTCGATTCGCAGACGTTGGTTTTGGTGGAAGAGGGGAAGGAGAATGCCGAACGGAAAATTTCGGTGGATTGTCGTTCGCACCTGCCTGGCCGGGATTACGCGGTCTGGACGGAAAGTTCGATGAATCGTGTTTTTCTGCACTCACTGCCCAAAAATCCCGCTTTGCGACAGACCGTTTCGTGGTTGGCGGAAGGATGGAAAGCGGGGAATCCAGCCACGTTACCGCAAAAGGACGCGGCGTGGAAAGAGTCGCTGCAAATGCCGTCCCGGAAGTTGTTTTTGGCACGTCACGAGTACGAAAGTTTCCAGATCGCCGTGCTTTCACCGCGTGATTCGGAGAATGTGCAAGTGGAGTTGTCCGATTTGGTGTTGGATTCGGACACGTCGGTGGTGCTGCCGAAAGAACATCTGGACTGGAAGCAAGTCGGGTATCTTGAGGCAAACGAACTTTCCCTCCACCCCGCCGACAACGAAGGACGACCGGGGTTTTGGCCGGAGTTGCTCCTCCCGATGAAAGCGGGGCGTTTTCTCCAGAATCAGACCGTTTCATTTTGGATAACGGTTTACGCACCGGAAGGAACCCGGCCTGGAACGTATCGTGGAACGGTGACGCTGCGACCGGAAAACGCTCCCGCGGCGGAAGTGGCGTTGGAGGTGACGGTCTCTTCCATGACGCTGCCGAAAGAGGGAAATCTGGCGAATGGATTTGCGCTGATGGACGGTTTTCTGGAGCGGGTTTACGGGAAGCTAACCCCAGAATTACGGCGGGGTTACGGCGAATTTATGCTCCAACACCGCCTGACGCCGATGGGAGACATTTCCCGCACCGATTTGGCACCTTTGGACGATTTGGAGCATTACCGTGGGCGAGGTTTGGGAAAATTCAACGTTTTGAATCTGATGGAACCGCGTGGCAACCAACCGTGGCGTTGTTTTTCGCCGGAAAATTTTTACACTCCAGAGCAGAAAGCCCGATTTGTGGAGCAGTTGCGTCCGTATGTTGAGGAACTGCGGCGGCGGGGCTTGATTTCGCAGGCATACATTTACGCATTCGATGAGCGTGGGAAAGATTTTCACCCCATCATGACCGAGTTTTTCGGCATGGTCAAAGAGCATTTCCCGGAAATTGCCACGTTTACGACCGCTTATATCGGCACGGATTTGGAACTGCTGAAACGGCTGAATGTGGACTGGACGTGTCCGCTGACTTCCCGCTACTATCCTCAGGAGGCGGAAAAATGCCGAGAGGCGGGGAAAGAGGTCTGGTCTTATATCTGCTGCGGACCGGAGTACCCTTACGCCAACATCATGTTCCGGTTTCCGTTGATCGAAGCTCGAATTTTGGGCTGGCAGTCCTTTGAGCAAAAGTACGATGGGCTTCTGTACTGGGGTGTGAATATCTGGAAAGATGACCCCAAGTACGCCATCCAGCCGGAACAGGGACTTTTTCATCGGTGGGAGACTTCCTGGCGATTTTCGGGAAAACTCATCTACGGCGACGGGTGTCTCCTGTACCCCCATCAGGACGGGACGCCGGTGGGAAGCGTGCGGTTGGCAAATTTGCGGGATGGGCTGGAAGATTACGAATATCTCCACCAGTTGAAGGAACTTCTGGGAGATCGGGACGCGGCCAAAGCGTATTGCCAGCCGGTTTTCACGTCTCCCACCGAATTTTGTCGGGATGCCGAGGTTCTGGAAAAAGCTCGCCGAAAAATAGAGGAAAAAATCCGCTCTTTTTTCACGTCCCCTTGAGAAAAATCAACCGATTTTGGCTAAAATATCCTGAAAAAGTGCGTAATTTTGCTTCACCCCGTCGTCCAGGCAGAGCGTTTTTTTCTGCTGGGTGAGGGGGTAAAGTTTTTCCATCCAGACACGAATTTCCTCCGATTGTTCGCGTAATTTTTGCTGAAGTCGGCGGATTTTGGCCTTTTCCCGATAGGAAACGGTGGGGAGAATTTTCGTCAACTCGGCCTGTTGTGCCAGGATTGCCTGGTGCTGTTTCTGGACGTGGGGGACGAGGGTGGCGAGCAGGTCGGGATGGTAGCGGTGGATGGAGAAAAGTGCCTGAAATCCCTTTTTCTTCCCAGAGGAGAGAAGCCAGTAAATCGGGCGTTTGCGGTACATCTGGCAGTGGTCGGTGTAAAAGTGGTTCCGAAAGTAGCTCCGAATCACCTCACGCGGCGTGCCATTTCCTGGAAGGTACTCGGCGAGAAAAGTGAGATTCGCCTCCAGTGTCCGGGAGCCGTAAACAGTTTCCAAAAACGTCTCCAGCCGCCCGGCAATCTTTTCGCCATCCTTCCCCAGCAGCAAAAAAGGCTCCTTTTCCGGCGGGAAAATCTGCCCAATGTCCGCGTTCCATGTTCCTCCCGCATACGCCAGCCCCTCCCGGTCGAGACGATACCGCCCCAGCATACACCCCACCGCATACGAAATCAGCCCTTTCACCTCCCGGCTGGCCTCCGCTTTCCGAACCGAGACCTGATTTTCCGGCACTTCCGGCGATAACTCCTCCTGCAAACCGTAAATTTCCAGAAAAATCCGATTCAAAGCCTCTTCGTTGGCTTTCAGACGGGAGAATCGCTCGTCGCAGAGCTTTTTCCACTGTTGAAAATGTTCCGACAGAAGCGAATCGGACGTTTTTTCCCGTGGCAGCAACGCAGGACGCTGGAAGTCCCACGACGTTTCCACCGAATCCCAATCTTCCCGTGCCAGGGCCACGCATTCCGCCACCCGACGGCAGACGGCATTCTCCTTCTGGCGGCTCGTTTTCAGAGGGAGGGCGAGGAGGTTGCCAACCAGATAGTGGAGTGTGGAATTCATCGCACTCAAATAATACTGAGCGACGCAGGAATTCAGCAGTCCCAGCAAATAATACGTCGGCAGGCGGTCGGAAAAATACGCGGGGGACTCGACGTTGAACAGGAATCCCACAGGCAGATACCGTGCGGCAAAATGTCCCGACGTGGTGTGAGACCAGGTGATGCCGGGTTGAAAAAAGAGGGCATCCTGCGCCATAGCATTGAGTCGGCTCCTGGAATCGCGACGAATCGCCTTTCCGTCGTCTTCCCAATCCACGACGTAATCGAGATTGCCGTACCACTTCCGATATTCGCCCCCTTTCATCTGCGGCACCCACTTTTTTCCCGTCGCCAGAAAAGTCGCTTTGTCCGTCATCCCCATCGCTATTCGGGTGAAATCCGGCTCGTACCAGAAACGGAGGTATTTCTCGTTATTTCCCGTCTGCAAGCCACTTTTAGCCATACCGTAATCGGAAAAACGCTTTTCGGAAAAGGTCTGAATCAGCCGCTCACTCACCCAATACGCGATCGGCGAACCGGGAATGGCGGAAAAACGTTCTTGCGACACCTGTGCCAGACGATTCCCCGAAACAGGAAATTCCCGTGGTTCCTCGTTGGCCATGTCCCGCAGATGTACCTGATGATACGTTCCCCGGAAACGTGGCAGGGAAGGATTGCGGAAAATCGCCGCAGCCGTGCCAAACGCAATTCCCATCAAGAGATACTCCATCTGCAACAGGTGCGTGATGGTCTGATTTCGCAGAATTTTCCGCCGTATTTTTTCCAGACTGGCGAGAAACATCCACGTCTGCGTCGTCACCACCGCAAAACAACCATGCGGGCGGAGCATGGCAAGCCCTTTTTCCATAAAGCAGGCGTACAGATCGGAGGAAGCGTCGGGGTAATGCGTTTTGACAAACGACCTCAGCGAATCGGGCATGACGCTGCGTGCCAGATAGGGAGGATTCGTCACCACCACGTCGTATTTTTGCGACAGAACTTCGGCGGAAGCGAGAAATGAGGCTTCTTTTTCAGAAAATTTTTTCGCTTCCCCGCAATCCTCTTTCCGCATTTTTTCCAGCCGCCTGGAATACGCGGAAAAGTCGATCGGCGTGACGGTAAGCAACGAACCGATCTCCCCCGCGTTCCGCGTTTCCTCCCACAATCGCCGCAACTCCTCCTGTTTGGAAGCATCCCCGCAGGCCAAAAAATGCAGGCTTTTCATGTCGATTTCGCGACTGTCGGTCAGGGTGTAAATCCGGGGAACAACGTTGCGGGTGAAAAGCTCCGAATCGTATTCCCGACCCTTCATCATCACCGCGAAAATCGCCAGTTTCACCACCCGTTCGTCGATGTCCAGCCCGAAAAGATTGTGCCGCAAGATTTTCGAGACCGCTTCCTGGGGCGGAATCCCTCTTTTTTCGTAAATCGTCACCAGCACTTCCATCGCGGCAATCAGGATGTGCCCACACCCGACGCAGGGGTCGAGAATCGTGATGGTTTCCGGCGTTTCGATACGGTCCGTTTCCCGAATCGCGGCCAGTTTTTCCGCCACTTCCGCTTCCTGAGGAGCTTCGGGCAGAAAATATCTCCAACCGTCGTTTTTCTCTTCAGGATACCTTTCTCGCCAAAGTTGCCCCACGGAATTTTCCACCAGATAACGCACCACCCACTCCGGTGTGAAAAATTGCGTCGCGGCGGGAATCTGCTCAGGAGTGAGTTTTACGTTCTTTTTCACCTGAGCAATCGCCGCGTTTTTCAGTTCCGTCTGATAATACTGCCAGAGCCATCCCACCACCGGAACCTGTTTCCACTCCGATTCTGGAAGGCCGTAAACCAGCTGTTCCAGAACTCCTCCTGCCTGCCAGAAACTCTCCGGCAAAAGAAGTTCCTCCTCACAGCCAATCCTCTCCCAAAACCAGGGAAATTCCGTTTCCAATGCTTTGCAACGCTCCAGAAATCGTGTTTTCGGCTCCTTTTCCGATAAAATTTGCCCCTTCCTGTTCGTGAAAAGACGCATTTTTCCCGGCAAATAACCGTTCACCTCCATAAAACGGAGCGTGATGAAACGTCGGAACCAAAAACTGGCCGTTTTTTCTACCGCTTGCTCTTTTTTGAAAGGAACGGCCCGTTTTCCAATTTCCCGAATGCCCTCTTTCCGCATTCCCATCGCCATTCGTTGTACTGCCGCGCGATTCATCCTGGGATTTTCCTGGTGTCTGGTAAAAAACAGTCTCGTTGCAGCCGTCATGAAAAGTCGCTCTCGACGAAAACTGGGAAGAGACGGGCGTATTCCCCCTTGTCGGAGGGTAAGACGCGGTAAACATGATACCATTTTTATCATTCCTTTTCAATGCCATTTCGGAATTTCCCCCGTCTTGTTCTTTTTCTTCCCACCTTTTATAATGAGAACCAGTGGCGCGTTCTGCCGTTGTGGGGAATGTTCCGGTCTGGTTTTTGGTGAAAATATTTTTCCAAGGAGAAAAAAATGTTCCGACAGTGGATGTTTCTGGGATGTCTCATGGTGACAGGCATGGCTTTTTGCCAGAGTGTGAACTATGATGAGTCGAAGGTTCCGGCGTATACTCTTCCCGACCCACTTGTGTGTGAGGATGGGAGCCGTGTGGAGACGGTGGCGGATTGGACGCGGCGGCGAGCAGAGATTTTCCGACAGTTTCAGGAACAAATGTATGGCTTTTTGCCGGAAATGCTCGAGAAGGCGGGGAATCATCCCGATTTTGTGACGTTTGAGGTGGTGGAAGATTGTCCCGATGCCCTTTCTGGAACAGCCCTTCGGAAGCAGGTGGTGCTGACGTTTACCAATCCGCAAAAACCGGGGCAAAAAGTGACGGCCAACCTGTTGCTCTACATCCCGAAACATGCGAAAAAACCGGTTCCTGTCTTTCTCGGCTACAATTTCATGGGAAATCATACCATCACCCCGGAACCCGAAATTCTGGCGTTCCACGATCGGGCGGGAAATGTGCTGACGGAGGAAACGCTGGCACAAAAAGAGGGAACCAGCGCTCGCGGCGGACGGGTGAATCGGTGGGACGTGGCGCAGATTCTGGAAAATGGCTATGCGTTGGCGACAATGCACTATGTCGACGTGGCAAAAGACCAGAGAAATCAATGCTTTACGTCCGGCATTTTCGACCTTTACAGCGATTACGAAGGAGAGACTTCCCGCGAAAAAACCGATTGGGGAGCGATTACCGCATGGGCGTGGGGATTGAGTCGGGCACTCGATTATCTGGAGACGGAAAAACTCGTCGACGCGAAAAAAGTCGCTGTCATGGGGCATTCCCGACTGGGGAAAACGGCTCTGTGGGCAGGGGCATCCGATCCACGTTTTGCCGTCGTCATTTCCAACAATTCCGGCTGCGGCGGGGCGGCTCTCTCCCGACGGGAATTCGGCGAAACGATCCTGATCATGAGCGGTGGACTGCGCTACTGGTTTTGCCCGAAATTTCGGGAGTTTGGGGAACGTGTTGGCGATTTTGCCATCGACCAGCATGAATTGATGGCACTCATGGCACCGCGTCCGGTTTACGTCGCCAGTGCGGAAGAAGACCGATGGGCAGACCCGAAGGGAGAGTACCTCTCCTGCCTCCACGCAGTTCCCGTTTACCAAATTTTCGGGATAGAAAAACCGTTTGGCGACCAGACCACCCCGGAACTGCCGTCTCTCAACCAATCCGTGGGAAACGTCATCGGATACCACATCCGTACCGGTATTCACGATGTAACCCCCTTCGACTGGACGCAGTTTATCCAGTTTGCCGACCGATTTTTGAAATAATGATAAAATTTGGAAAATTTTCCTCCTTTTCCTTGACAGGGAGCAAAATGGGAGTTATAATGAACCTATCGGATTGTTTGAAATTGCTTTCAGGGAGAAAATGTCCATGAAGAGAATGATTTATTTGTCTCCCTCCTTGATAAGATATGCAGGGGGGGGGGGATAGGAAGACTTCCACGTGGTTTTACACTGGTAGAACTTCTTGTCGTCATTGCCATTATTGGAATGTTGGTCGGCCTTCTTCTTCCCGCCGTCCAACAGGCACGCGAAGCGGCTCGCGTCATGCAGTGCAACAACCATCTGCGGCAGATGGGAATTGCGGCGATGAATCTGGAATCGGCGCAACGGGCACTCCCCTCCGGCGGTTGGTCGGCTCCCTGGGTGGGCGATCCCGATCAGGGTCTGGGCAAGAATCAACCGGGAAGTTGGCTGTATTCACTTCTTCCTTTTGTGGAGCAACAGGCACTCTGGGCGTTGGGACAGGATGGGGTGGAAGAGACCAACGATTTTCAAAAAACGAGTGCCGCCACCCGTGCGCAAACTCCGGTAGGTCTCTTTTATTGTCCTTCTCGTCGCCCGGCCATTCTTTATTCCTGCAAGGGACTCTCGGCCAACAATATGAATGCCATCGACGCCTGTGCCAAGCACGATTATGCCGCCAACGCGGGCGAATGCTACCAGCAGATTTACCCTTCTTCGATCGTCGCGGGGAAGAAGATGGAAACCGCCGGGGTGGCTTATGAAACAGGTGTCGTTTTTATCAAAAGTGCCTGTACATTGGGTGAAATTCGCGACGGAACCACGAATACGTATCTGTTTGGTGAGAAATTCATCAATGCCGACCATTACACCGACAGCAAAGCGGAAGGAGATGATAATTCCGCGTGGCATGGTGGGGATAACGATAAACTTCGCCGGACGCTTTACGATGAAACCGGCTCGTACGCCCCCCGACAGGATCAGCCGGGCGTGAATCTGGCCATCCACTTCGGCAGCGTCCACTCCGGCACATTCGGCATGACCATGTGCGACGCTTCCGTACAACGAATCAGCTACAGTATTGATCCGCTCGTCCACAGTTATCTGGGAACCAAGGCGGATGGAGAAGTGACCAACTGGAATCAACCTTAAAAGAAAGCGAGGATAACATGAAAAAACAAATTCTTCTGGCAGGATGGATGGGGTGGATGTGCCTTTCCGCAGCGTGGGGGGAGGTGTTGCTTTATGACGATTTCAACGACGGAATCGACGCGACCATCTGGAGTACGCCAGTCAACACTTCCAACAACAACCGCCAGACCACCTGGGTGGAAGTCAACGGGGATGGCAAAGCCCAACTTTCAGGACGTTCTCTTTTGGCTACCGTCGAGGATTATAAGGCAACCGACTATGGCGGAATTACCGTTTCCGGGACGTTTCAACATGTGTCGGGAAACACTTTTTTCCATTTGGTCGATTCTACCAATGGCCTCTACTCCAATCAGTATCAGGGAATTGCACAATACGGCATGGAATTCCGATTTCGCAGCGATACGCCAGGTTTTACCGGAAGGTGGCTGGATAAAGGTAGTGGAGGTTCTCCTACAGGCGTTTTTCTGAGTTCTTCCGCCTATCTTTCTTCGGGAGCAACATTGCAAAACCTCGCTTCCTATATGAAAGACGCTCAGGGAGTCTCTTTTGCGTTCGTCGATAACGGAAAAGGGTTGGCAAGTCTCAAATTTACCAGTCTGACCGACCCCACGAAACAGTGGCAGCAGGTTTACACCTACGATCTGTCGGCCATACCCGCTTCCGCACTGTTTGGAAAAATCGGTTTTCAGAATCATGAGGGAGCACGGGATAATCTCGACAATATCCAAATTACCGCCATGCGAGGAGGTTTTTCGGATTCCTTGGACGGACCATTGGTGGATCGCATGAACTGGACACTGCGTGGAGGGGAAACATCGGCGGTGGTAATCGACGACCAGGGACGCCTAACGCTCCACAATCGTAGCGGTGTGGCTACCAGAAGTGAGTATACACCAACCCTTTCGCAGGGGGAAATGACCGGGACGCTGAACATTTCCGGGGATTTGACGTTTGGATGCGACGAGGACATGATTACATTTCAGACACGATCCGACAATTCCCTGCCAGAGCTATCCGCTCACAGTCAAAACGGCTTGCAATTTCAGATCAATATTGCCGATGGGTGGAACAACCTCTCCATTTATCAACGTGTGAACGACGGAATCCGTAATCTGACCGTGTTGGAATCGGATACGGAAATAGATTTTGTGAGTGGCAACACGTATCACTTTGAAATCATGGATGATGGCGAAATAGCCTCCATTCTCATTTACGATATTCTGGACGAAAGCAATTCCGCTTACTATAAGGTCGAAGCACCGATGAACGAGTTCTATACCAAGAACTTTTTCGTCATGTACAACCGTGAAGGAGAAAGAACCTCGTATATCGACAATTTTTCGTTGTCTTACACCATGCCTCCCGCTACGGTACCGGAACCTGGCACGTGGTGCCTCCTCCTTTTGGGAATGGCGGGACTGTTTTATCACAAAAAAAGGACTAAAAGGGAGCCTTGAAAACCACCATGCGATAGTTTTTTTAGCTTTCATCCCCTTTTTCAAAAAAACAGTCCGGTTCCGCTTCGAGATAATCGCCGAAGATTGCAAACGCTCGCGCACGACTGCCGCCGCAAAGGAAACGGTCTTTGCAGCGACCGCAGATTCCCTTGTAATTGTCGGGATTTTGGAGAGCGGTGAAAACGGGGTGCGTCTGGTATGTTTCCACCACGGAAACTTCCGGGAATTTCCCGCATGCCACCGGGAGAAAACCTGCCGGATAGATCGTACCATTGTGCGAAACGAAGAGGATTCCCCGACCATCCGTGATACCCAACGGTGCCCGATAACCCTGCCCACGGTTCATTTTCGCGGCAAATTCGCTGTGACTTTTCGGCGGGGCAAGCGGATTTCCACCTTGCTCCAGAACGTACCGGCGGTAGTGCGGCGCTTCCGTCGTCTTCACGCCATAGGGCTTCGTCTGGGCATGGTGCCACAATTTCTCAAACGCTGCGCGATATTCTTCCGGGGCAATCCGCGTCTCCTCCACGCCACGTCCTACCGGGACGAGAAAGAAAACCGACCACATCGCAATCCCTTGATTTTCAAGGAGTTCCGCAATCGCGTCGATTTGGTGGAAATTCCGCCGGGTGATGGATGTGTTGACCTGCACGGGAAGATTCAGGTCGTAGGCATATTCCAACATCTCCATCGTTCGGGCAAAACTCCCCTCCAGCCCGCGAAACGCGTCATGGGTTGGGGCGTCGGCACCATCAAGCGAAATTCCGATGGCCTGGACACCTGCGGTTTTCGCTTTTTCAAACGCTTCGCGGGTTGCCAGTGGGGTGGCGGAGGGGGTCAGTGCCGTGGTGATTCCCTTCCCGACGGCATACTCCAGAAGGGTGAACAAATCGGCACGTTTGAGCGGGTCGCCTCCCGTAAAACACATATTCGGCTTGCGGGGAAAGGTGGCAATCTGATCGATCAACCGCAGGGACTCTTCGTGCGTCAATTCGTCCGGTGCCGCTTCCGGCTGGGCACTGGCACGGCAATGCTTGCACGCCAGGTCGCACGCCTGCGTCACCTCGTAATAAAGCATCAGGGGATTGACGGTAAAATCTTGTGCGGTATAGGGTTGCATGAAAATTCTCCCGAAAGGAAACGGTGTTTTTTTCAGTTTTTCAGACCGGCAGAATCGATTCCCTGTTCCGTTTCGCGAAACAGTTTGATAATTTCTTTCGGCTCGCTCAACGTCCGCAGTTGCGGCAGGAAATCAGGCACGTTGATAATGCGGCTCAGCCGTGCCAACGTGCGGAGGTGCTGCGTGTCGTTGGTGGAACAAATGAGGAAAAAAATGTCGGTCAAAACGCCATTGTCGGCAAAGGGAATGCCGTGGTGCGTCCGTCCAAACGCAATGAATGGGTCGGCCAGAATGTCCATCATCGGGCGTCGCGGGTGGAGCAGGGCAATGCCGTTGTCCATCGCGGTAGGGTACATACTTTCGCGTTCATGAATGGCGTTTACCATGGCTCGGTCGTCCCAGAGCAAATCGGTCTCCATCGCGGCCTGGACGATCGACTCAATGACCGAATTGGCAGACTTTCCCTCCAACGGCACACGAATCCCGTTGGGGTGCAGCAAATCGGCCACGGGAAGATTCTCCACCGGAAAACCTTCCACCAGTTTTTGCAGCACTTTTTCCATCTCGATCAGTTCTTCCTCGTTGGAAGTTCCGATGCGCGTTTGCAGCCACTGGATGATTTCCTTCCGCGAAAAACGCCATTCGCCACCCACTCGTCGGGCAGGAATTTCGTCCCGTTCCGCCATGCGTTGCAATTGTCGGGTGGAAAATCGCAAGAGCGGCGACAACTGGTCAATATTAAAATACTCCAACGGCATGTTTTTCCCTTTCTCCTTCCTGGACGTACCGCAACGACAACTTTTCCTGTCGGACTTTTCCCAAAAAAGCTTCGGCAATCCGACAGCGAATGCGGACTTTTCCATCTTCTGTAAATTCCCGCGAAAAAATCTCGCCATAATTGGAGAGGTAGGCCATCAACTTCCCGTTCGACACGTCCGTTTCCACGTCGATCGTCGGAAAATCACGGCTCAGATGGTCGCTCACCGCCTGAGCCAGTTCCTCCAATCCCAACCCCGTTGCCGCACTGATTCCGAGCGCTTCGGGGTAATGGTTCCGAATCGTCTGGAGCTGATACTCATCCTTCATCTGGTCGATTTTGTTGATGACCAGAAGCGTCTCTTTCTGATGAATGCCAATCTGTTCGAGGACTTCGTACGCGGCCTGAATCTGGAAGAGAACCATCGGATTGCTCCCGTCCGCCACATGCAGGAGCAAATCGGCACGTCGCGCTTCTTCCAGCGTCGCACGGAAACTGGCCACCAGATGGTGCGGCAAATTCCGAACGAAACCCACCGTATCGCTGAGCAAAATCGGCCCCCAGCCCGGCAAAAACCAGCGTCGCGTCCGCGTGTCGAGCGTGGCGAAAAGCTGATCCTTCACGAACACATCCGAGCCGGTCAGAGCATTCATCAACGTGCTTTTGCCCGCATTCGTATAGCCAATCAGGGAGACCGTCCGCGTCTGATTTCGGGAGGCAACTTCCCGTTCCTTCCGTTTCTGGACTTCCGCCAACTCCACCTTCAAATCGGCAATCCGTTTCTGCGCCAGCCGACGGTCAACTTCCAATTGCGTCTCCCCCGGACCACGAAGCCCGACCCCTTTTTTCTGTCGCGACAGGTGCGTCCACATCCGCTTCAGCCGTGGCAGCGAGTATTCCAGCTGCGCCAACTCCACTGCCAACCGTGCCTCTTTCGTTTGGGCACGACGGGCAAAAATGTCCAGAATCAGCTCCGTCCGATCCAGCACTTTGACGTTCAACTCTTTTTCCAGATTCCGCGTTTGTCCCGGTGCCAAGTCGTTGTCGAAAATCACGACGTCGGCCTCGGTCTTTTCCACCATCCCCCGCAATTCCTGGACTTTGCCACTTCCGATATACGTGGCGGAATCGATCCGGGAACGACGCTGCACCATCTCACCAACCACTTCCGTCCCCGCAGCCTCGGCCAGTTTCCCCAACTCCTCCAGCGTCTCTTCCGTCACCGACCAGAACGAACTTCGATTTTCATCATTTTCACGCTCCGGCAAAATCACGCCGACTAAAAAGGAACGTTCGTTTTGTACACTTTCGTTTTGCATCAATATTTCCTACAAAGAGTTTTTCGATTCCCGTCGCAGGGATACACCACCCCATCCCCGACAAAGGAGAGGAAGAACACTTCCAACCGCGTAGGTTAGAAGATTATACGCTGTTTGAAAAGTCTTTCGACCAAACACCCCGGTTTTATTGGATGTGTTTTTTTCGCTAAAATTCCGCACTCCCCGGCGTTCGCGGAAAGGGAATCACATCCCGAATATTCTGGATTGCCGTAACCAACATAATCATCCGCTCCAACCCCAGCCCAAATCCACTGTGCGGCACGGTTCCGAAACGTCGCAAATCGAGATACCACCAGTAATCTTCGGGATTCAGCCCCATTTCCAGCATCCGTTTTTCGAGAACGTCGAGCCGATATTCCCGTTCGCTTCCACCGATGATTTCGCCGACGCCCGGCACGAGAACGTCCATGGCTCGGACGGTTTTTTCGTCGTCGTTGAGCCGCATGTAAAACGCCTTGATGTCTTTGGGATAATTGTAGACAATCACCGGACCGCGAAAATGGACTTCGGTCAGATACCGTTCGTGTTCCGACTGAAGGTCGATGCCCCAGGAGACGGGGAACTGGAATTTCCGCTCCGCTTTTTCCAAAATCGCAATGGCGTCGGTGTAGGAACATCGCTGGAACGGCGTTTCCACAATCTGCGTCAAATTCTGAATCAGCGTGTGCGTTTCGTCAATACGGTCGTTGAAAAACTGCATATCTTCCGCACAATCTCGCAGCACATCCCCTACAATTCGCTTGAGAAAACGCTCCACCAGCTCCATGTTTTCTTCCAGCGTATAAAATGCCATTTCCGGCTCAATCATCCAGAACTCGGCCAGGTGCCGGGACGTGTTGGAATTTTCAGCCCGGAATGTCGGGCCAAAGGTGTAAACTTTTCCCAAGGCACACGCGAAGTTTTCCACCGCCAACTGCCCGCTCACCGTCAGGTACGAGGGCTTGTCGAAAAAATCACAACGATAATCGATTTTTCCTTCCTCGGTTTTCGGAACGTTGTTCAAATCGAGCGTCGTGACCTGGAACATTTCCCCGGCACCTTCGCAGTCGCTGGCGGTAATCAGGGGGGTGTGGATGTAATAAAAGCCGTTTTCCTGGAAAAACTGGTGGATGGAATAACCAATCCGGTTGCGGACGCGGGAAACGGCTCCGAACGTGTTGGTACGGGGGCGAAGGTGGGCAATCGTCCGCAAAAATTCGAGCGAATGCCGTTTTTTCTGGAGCGGATACGATTCGGGAGCCAGACCGAAAATTTCGATTTTCGTGGCATGGACTTCCGTGGGTTGTTTGTCGCTGGGGGATTTTTCCACTTTTCCCGTCACTGCCAGACTACATCCGGTGGTCAATTTTTTCACTTCCGCGTAATTCTCCAACGATTCGGGAGCCACAATCTGGACATTTCCGAAACAGGAGCCATCGTTCAACTCAATAAAAGACCACGCTTTCGAGCCACGGCATGTTCGCACCCACCCTTGCAGCAAAACTTCTTTTCCAATGGCCTCTGCCTTCCGAGCTTCCGCAACCGACATTTTTTCTGACATGAGTATTTACCTGAAATGATTGAAACCAAACCATACTTTTTAGGAAATAATTATTATAACCCATTTTTTCAAAATCACGACGGGGGGGTACATCCCAAAAAACGTTGTATCTTTTTCCCCGCCCCCTGTCCGACGGGAAAAGAATGGTGTATAATGGAAAAAGATAGAGAAACGTTTGAATCTATGGAAAACGTATCCGTAAGGGGAGCCATTCATGTCAGAAATTGTCGTTGAAACAAGGAATTTGACAAAAATCTATCGCGATTTTTGGGGTCGTCGCAAAGTTCACGCACTGAAATCTCTCGATTTGCAGATTTATCGTGGCGAAGTCTTTGGTCTTTTGGGGCCAAACGGTTCGGGAAAAACCACCACGATCAAACTGCTTCTGGGGCTGTTGTTCCAGAGTGAGGGAGAAGCCCTCGTCTTTGGAAAGGATGCTTCGGAAGTCCGCCGAAACGAGCGAATCGGGTACCTTCCTGAAGAATCGTATCTGTACAAATTCCTGAACGCGGAAGAAATTCTCGATTTTTACGGAAAACTTTTCAAAATTCCAGCGGCGGTGCGAAAACAACGTGTGCGGGATTTGATTGAAATGGTGGGGTTGACGTGGGCGCGAAAACGGCAGTTGAAAGAATACTCCAAGGGAATGACGCGGCGAATCGGACTGGCGCAGGCACTGATCAACGACCCGGAGTTGGTGGTGCTGGACGAGCCGACTTCGGGACTCGACCCGATTGGAACGCGGGAGATGAAAGATTTGATCCTCGATCTGAAACGGCAGGGGAAAACGGTACTCATGTGCAGCCACCTGCTGGCCGACGTGCAGGATGTTTGCGACCGGATTGGCATTCTGTTTCAGGGAGAGTTGAAGGAGATTGGGCGTGTCGATTCGCTGTTGAAAGTGCGTGATCTGACCGACATTCAAACGTCGCTCCTTTCGCCGGAAGCGGTGGAGGAAATCCGCCAGGTCGTGGCAAAACATGGTGGAGAGGTGAAATGGGTGGGAAATCCGACCACATCGTTGGAAGAATTGTTCCTGAAGATTGTGGAGGAGAGTCGCCAGCATCCAGGTCGTCGAGCACACGGAGGGGAACAGGATGGTCGTTGAACGGGAAATACCGGAATTTTTGGCCTGGCTTCCAGGGGCGATCGGGATGTGGTCGCTTTCGGTGGGGATTTTGCTGGCCGTGGCATTTTTCATGGGAATGCTCTGGACGGGATTGCGTGTGGGGCCGAGGAATGCGTTTTGGCGGATGTGGCATTTGTTCAAGCAGACCTTCGTGGATATTTTCAGCGTCTCGCCCAAACGTGTCACAGCCTTGGCGTTGCTGACGTTCAAGGAGGCGATTCGCCGCAAGATTGTGATTGGCTTCATCGTTTTTATCCTGATTGTGCTTTTTGCCGGGATGTTTTTAGACCCGACGAGTCGTCATCCGGCACAATTGTACATTCGTTTCATCTTTTCCGCGACCAATTATTTGACACTTTTGCTGGTACTCCTTTTGACAGCGTTCAGTCTGCCGGGCGATATTCAGCGAAAGACGATTCATACGATTGTGACGAAGCCGGTGAAGATTTCGGAAATTGTTCTGGGACGGGTGCTGGGATTTGTGCTGATGGGGACGATTCTTCTGGTGGCGATGGGGGTGGTGAGTTACGGCTTTGTCGTTCGGAGCCAGACGCATACGCACACACTTTTGCTGGAAGATTTGCAGACGATTCCGGGAAACTACGAAGAGGGAGTGCAGCCTGCCAAAGAGGGAAAAACGAGCCTTTCGCGAGAACACCGACACGATGTTTTTCTGGAGCCGGGGGGAAAAGTGGCTCATCTGGAACCGCGTAACGATCATACGCACCAGGTTCAGGTGCAGACAATGCCGGATGGTCAAACTCGGTATATCGTCGGGCCGCCGGTGGAGATGTTTACTGCACGGGTGCCGCTTTATGGTCGACTTCGTTTTCGCGACGTGATGGGGTTGGAGGCAACGAAAGGGGTCAACGTCGGCGATGAATGGGAATACCGCAGCTTCATTGCCGGACGTTCCAAGGCAGCCTTCATCTGGCTGTTTGAGGGAATCACGCCGGAGAAATTTCCCGATGGCCTGCCGTTGGAAATGACGTTGGAGGTTTTCCGCACCTACAAAGGGAAAATCGACCGTCGGATTCTCGGCTCGATTCTGATTCGGAACCCTGAAACAGGGCTGA
Source organism: Planctomycetia bacterium (assembly GCA_030527185.1). Classification (GTDB taxonomy): domain Bacteria; phylum Planctomycetota; class Planctomycetia; order Pirellulales; family Thermoguttaceae; genus RGIG3701. Next base: position 22,712 of record JAUNBF010000012.1, read on the forward strand.
TGTTGGAGCAGCAGGTCTTCGAGTCGGTCGAAAATGGCACGGCGCATTATTTCATTCCGCGTAAGATTCGCGCCATGTCGCGTGCGACCGTGACGCCGGTTTTGAGTACGAATCCCCGCGATGGGAAAGTGGTTGCCTATCCGCCGGAAGAAAAACGGGATTTTGGCGGAGAGGGAAAATCGGAATTCGACCTGTTTGAAGATTTTGTCGCTCCCGGTTCGGTCACGTATATCGATGGCGTGGAGCGTCCGATGAAAAATACGCTGGAAATCTGGGTTCGCTGCCTGGAGCCGGGACAGTATTTCGGAGCGGCCAATTCCGATTTGTACATTCGCAGCCAGGACGCTCCGTTTGCGTGGAACTTTTTCAAAGGTTACGCGGGAATCTGGCTCCAGATGGTGCTGGTGGTGGTTTACGGTGTTTTGTTCAGCACATTTTTAAGTACGCCCGTAGCCCTTTTAGCGACGTTATTTGTGATGTTGGGCGGATTTTTCCATCCGTTTTTGATGTCGCTGGGAACCGGCACGATTCTCGGCGGTGGCCCATTTGAGGCAGCCATCCGCGTCTTTACGCAGGAAAACCTGACGATCGAATTGGATATGAACGCGGTGGAAATCATCATTGCGGGGATGTTCGACTCGGTATTTCAAGGCTTTATCTGGCTTTTGGCGCATTTGCTCCCCATGTTGGAGAATTACGATGCCTCCAATTTCGTGGCGGGCGGGTTCAACATTCCGCTGCGTCTGGTGATGATGAACTTTTTGTCGGTACTGGGTTTTGTATTCCCGGTTTACATTGTGAGTTACCTTTTCCTCAAAACACGTGAAATGGAGAGATAATTCCCTCATGTCGAAATTTATCCAATACGTATTTTACGCCCTGGCCGTGGTCATTATTCTTGCGGGTGCCCTCTACGAAGGGACACGCACATCCCGGTGGAGCGACCCGCAAGACCCGATTCTCGATTCGTTTGCGGCTGGCATTCATGACATTCCTGTCGATTTGGGTTATTGGACAGGCGATACGAGAACGGAACGTCGGGAAATGGAGGCATTGATTGCTGAAGAAGCAGGAGCGGTCGCCACGCTGACGCGGAGTTACATGGCCACGTCGATGGAAAAAGGGGTGACGGTCAACATTATCTGCGGTCTTTCCCGTAAAGTAGCCATTCACACGCCGGATGCCTGTTACCGTGGGAGCGGTTACGTGATGGAGGGGGAGATTGAAACGGTGAGGATTCCCTATTTGGATGCCGCCCTTTTAAGAAAATTACAGCAGGCTGACAAAGAAGCGGATCCTTCCCAAGCGACGAAAGAAGCGACTTTCTACACCGCCGTTTTCGTCCACGAGGGGCAGGATGGCTACATCGACCGTCAACGGGTTTTCTGGGCCTGGAAAGGGTATGAGACAGATTGGCTGGCACCGTCGATTCCACGAAATCGCTGGTCTCCGACCGACCCACTGTGCAAACTGTACCTCAGCACGGTAGAAAAACCGGGGGATGAGTTGAATGAAAATCCGGTATACGACTTTGGCAAAGTTCTTTTCCCGGTACTGGACAAATTGTTGGATGGACATTATCAATCCACCCCATTGAGTCTGGAGGAAACAGGAACGGATTCTGGCATTGAAAAGGGAGAGGAAAAATCTTCCTCCAGCCCCGTTACCACGGAACAAACTTCGGAAGCTCAGCGTCTGAACGCGACGCCGGAAGAATTGGACTTGCCCGGTTTGGAGTAGTCTTTGGGAAAGAGAGCGAAATTCTGCCCTATTCCTTACAAGACGGCTGCCACAGTTTTTGAATCACGTAGTTGGCAATGGTCAAACCGAAAATGCCGGTCAAGGTGGGAAAACTGCCGAGAACATGCCGTTGGCGGCCACGGTGGAATTCACCCGGTTGAAGCGGTTCGGGGGGTCTCAGAAATTGCGTTCGGATGGCGGAAACGTCTTCCGTGGAATGGACGCAGACAAATCGCATGGCGTCGCGGGAAATCCCTCGGCGTCGCATTCTTTTTTTAATCATCCTCCCAAGCGGACAACCGTGGACATCGCGTAAAAGACTGATTCGGACTTGTGTCGGGTCGGTACGCAGAGCGGCTCCGAGGCTGGAAATGGCCTCCAGATGACGTTGCTGCAAGGCACACATCAACGCCACTTTGGGTTCCAGAGCGTCGATCGCGTCGATGGTCATATCTGGCTCAAAATCGGCAAAGAGGGACTCCATCGTGTCGTTATGGACAAAGATCGGAAGACTTTCCACCTGACAGTCGGGATAAATATCCAGCACACGCGAGCGAGCCACGTCGCATTTTCGTTTTCCGAGCGTACTTTCCAGAGCGTAGAGTTGTCGATTGATATTGGAGGGTTGAATCACGTCGAAATCGACCAGCCGCAGATGCCCGACACCTGCCCGCGCAAGTCCTTCCACGGCATAGCTTCCGACAGCCCCCAGCCCCACCACCAGGACTTTGGCACGGTGGAGTTTTGCCATCCCTTCCGCTCCGACCAGTTGGCGAATTCGGGAAAAACGGGCCTCCCCCTTCTCGGAAGTTTTTTCGTCCATTTCTCACTCCTTGGCTGGCAGAGAGAGAAGGTCGAGAATGCCCGGTGCCAGTTCGGCAGGTGCGGAAGAGGCGGGTTTGGCGGAAGGGGGAACGGGAGTCGGAATCGTCGCCTGGGAGCCGATAGCATTGTGGGATGGAGCCTGTGTGGCAGTGGGAGGTGTTGGGAGTGTTTTCTGTGTCGTCGTGACCAGCCATCCCTGCGACGATGAGGCGGAAGGTGTGGCAGGCCGAACGAGTTGAGGATTTTCCTGCGGGAGGGGGGAGGAATGGGAAAACGTGGCGGAAAGAGCCGCTTTTTTCTGATCCCACGCGGAAAGGGCCTGGGAACGGGAACTGCGGAACGTTTTGGTGAAAAAGGTCGTCGGGGAGGTGGCTGGCGGAGTTGGAGCCATGGCCGGTTGGGGAACAATTTTTTCGTAGGCAAACTCGGACTGATAGCTGATCGGTTGCGTAGCGGATACCGAATCAGGTTTTCGAGCAACTTCCGATGAAAAATCCGTTTTTTCCGCGTTTTCCGCCTCTTCCACTTTTTGCCAATTCAAATAATACGCGGTATGCGAAACGCCTCCACCTGTCGCGACGGAGGGGGAGGAACCACTTTCCGGGGTGACGGGAATCCAACCTCCTTTGGCCACTTCCGCGGAAGCGTAGTTGGCGGAAGGGGTTCGAGCGGTGGAGGTGGGCTGGGACGGTGGGGTGGAAGTTGCCGCGTAGGTGGCGGAGGTGCCGGGAATGACGCGGCCTTCCTGATTTCCGCGTCGGACATAGACCGGACGACGTTCCGTGGGAGGAGGCGAAACACGAGTTTTTCCCAAAAATGGATCGTGTCCCGATGTGCGTGCGCCTCCGCAACCTGTGGCAAACAGGAGCAGGAAGAGGCATCCCCAGGAAAAATATGGAAATATTTTGGAATTTTTCATCGTTCCGGTCTGGTCGATTGACTTTTTTTGGATTATAATGGTTTCACTTACGCTCCAGGATGAGTTTTTCTGTTGGAACAACTCTATATGTAATGGATTTTGTCCGTTTTGTCCAGAGCAATTTTTCTTTTCCTCCCAAACCAAGATGACTACCGAACGAGCCAGACAAAATCGAACGCTGATTTGTACCGATGAGGAAGTGAATCGGTATGTTTTGCAATCCTCTCCCCTTTCCGCTCCCACCACCCTGGAAAATCTTCAAAATCGGGTTTTTTGCCAGGATTCATTGGAAGCGGTCTCGTTTTTTCCGAAAAAGTTCGTCGATTTGCTGATTCTGGACCCACCGTACAATCTGACGAAAGAATACCACGGATTCTCTTTTCGCGCTCAAAAAACGGGAGAATATCAGGCCTGGTTCCTGGAAATGCTTCGTCGGATGTTGCCTTGCTTGAAGGAGACGGCCACCATTTACGTCTGTAGCGACTGGCGAACTTCGACACTGATTTTTCCACTGCTGGAAGACTTTTTTTACGTCCGCAACCGGATTACCTGGGAACGTGAAAAAGGCCGCGGTGCCCGGCGAAACTGGAAAAACAACGCGGAAGATATTTGGTTTTGTACCGTTGGGAAGGAATATTTTTTCGATGTGGAAAAAGTCAAACTGAATCGGCGAGTAGTCGCGCCGTATCGAAAATCGGATGGAACGCCGAAAGATTGGCACGATTCCACCGCGGGAAAATTTCGACTGACGCACCCCTCCAATCTCTGGACAGATATTACGGTACCATTCTGGTCGATGTCGGAAAATACGGATCATCCAACGCAAAAGCCGGAAAAACTGATTGCCAAACTGATTCTGGCCAGTTCGCGGGAAGGGGATTGGGTTTTCGACCCCTTTGCGGGAAGTGGGACGACGGCCGTTGTAGCGAAAAAACTGCGACGGCATTTTTGCGCGGTGGAGCGGAATCGACAATACGTCGCCTGGATGCTGAAACGTCTGGAACTGGCGGAAGAGGACAACTCCATCCAAGGCTATTCCGAGGGGGTTTTCTACGAACGAAATGTCCGACTGTCCCCCCGTTTTCAGGAAAAAACGTAGTTTTCTGGGGATTTTCCTGAAGGAATCTTGCCGGGAAATTTTGCCACATTGCTATTTTTTGAAAATCCTGTATAATAGGAAAATACTTTTATACCTGTTCTCCAACCTTTCCTTGAGAACAGTCGTAAATCTTTTCCCCAAAGGAGACGAAACATGAGTGCTAATCCAATGAATGAAGAACGTCTGGCAGTAACGATGTCGTTGTATGACAAATGCTGGGAACTGGCTCAAAACCTCTGGTGGAGCTGGCACCCCGACGTGATTGCGATGTTTCGCGATTTGAATCCCGAACGTTGGCGACAACTGGGGCATAATCCGATGGCTCTGCTGAAAGAGTTTACGCCGGAGTCGTTTACGCAGCGAGTGGACGAAATGGTACTGGGGAGCCGAATCAATTTTGCGTATCGTCGGCTGAAGCAGTACATGGAGAGCCGCCCGGAATGGTCGTCGCAGAATGTCGGCGTGTTGGGTTCCAAGCCGGTCGCTTATTTTTCGCTGGAATTTGGCATTCACGAATCGGCTCCGATTTACTCCGGTGGGCTGGGTATCCTGGCGGGAGACCATGTGAAAAGTGCCAGCGGACTCGGCGTTCCGTTGGTGGCTGTCGGCCTCTTTTACGATCAGGGCTATTTCAAACAATATCTTGACGCTTCCGGCTGGCAGCAGGAGGAATATCTCAAAACCAACATCGAAACGCTTCCGATGAAGCCGGTTCTGGACGGTAATGGCGAGCGGCTGATCGTTCGGATCGACACGGAAACCGGTGCCATTTTCGCACGGGCCTGGCACATGCAGGTGGGGCGGGTGAACATGTACCTGCTGGACTGCGATCTGCCGGAAAACAATCCCGATGACCGGACGCTCACCTCCCGACTTTACGGTGGTGACAGCCGAACGCGAATCCGCCAGGAACTGGTTGTGGGAATCGGTGGTGTCCGCGTTTTGCGTGCTCTCGGAATCCACCCCGGCGTATATCACCTCAACGAAGGGCACTGCGCGTTTGCGACGTTGGAAGTGGTACGTTGTCGGATGGAAGAGGATGGCATTTCGTTCGACGAAGCGGTGCGGCAGGTCGCTCAGCAAACTTGCTTTACGACGCACACCCCCGTCCCGGCGGGTCATGACCGATTTTCGCCGGAACTGATTCAGGAACATTTGGCTCCGCTGCAACGGCAATTGGGAATCGATTTCCATCAACTCATGGCGATGGGACGCGAACGTGTCAACGACCATCAGGAATATTTCTGCATGACGGTTCTGGGGCTGAAACTGTCACGTCACGCGAATGCGGTCAGTTGCTTGCACGGAATCATTTCCCGGCGGATGTGGTCGTCGCTGTGGCCTGCGCGTCCTGAAAACGAAGTCCCGATCGGGCACATCACCAACGGCGTTCACGTTCCCAGTTGGCTCGCGTGGCAAATGCAGCACCTCTTCGACCGCTATTTCGATCCCAACTGGATTGACAAGCACTGGAACGCGGAAGTCTGGCAGAAAATCTACGACATCGATCCGGGGGAATTGTGGGAAACGCACATTTCGCTCAAGACGCTGATGACCGAGTTCATCCGCCGCCGTGTCGAAAGCCAGAGTGCCCGTCGCGGCGAACAGGATTCCGTGGCGATGAATCCGGCCAACCTGACGATCGGTTTTGCCCGCCGATTTGCGACGTACAAGCGGGCGACGCTCCTGATGCGGGACATTGACCGTCTGGCCGCCCTCGTTTGCAATGAGGAAAAGCCGATCCAGTTCGTTTTTGCCGGAAAAGCCCACCCCGCCGACGAGCCGGGAAAACGGTTCATCCAACAGGTGAACAATCTGCGAAAAGACCCCCGTTTCAAGGATAAATTCGTCTTTGTCGAGGACTACGACATCAACGTGGCACGGCACCTGGTGCAAGGCGTCGACGTCTGGCTGAACAATCCGCGTCGCCCTCTGGAAGCCTCCGGGACGAGCGGCCAGAAAGCACTCCTCAACGGCGTTTTGAACTGCTCCGTGCTGGACGGCTGGTGGGCGGAAGCGTACGATGGCTCCAACGGCTTTGCGATCGGCACAGGAACGGCTCATGCCAACGTCGATACAGGCGACACCCGCGATGCTCTTTCGCTGATGACCGTTCTGGAACAGGAAGTCATTCCGATGTACTACAACCGCGACGCGGATGGCCTGCCGCACCTCTGGATTCGGCGGATGATGAACTCCCTGGCAACGCTGGCGTGGCGATTCAGCGCCCAACGCATGGTTGCCGACTACGTTCACTACTCCTACCTCCCCGCTGCCGGTGGGGTCACGTGTGACATGAACTTCCGCCAGTAAACAACTTGAAAAAGTCCTGAAAAAACGACGCGGCCGCAAAAGATAAAATTAGCCGCGTCGTTTTTTATTTCTTTAATCAAGCACTTTCCACACCCAGATTCCTGATTGGGTTAGAAATAATTGGAGGAGGAAAAAAACGATCATCATCACGAGAAACAGTTTACCTGATTCCATCTGACGAATAAAACACAGCCACGGACATGGCTCCGAATTTTTCCAGCAGAAGAAGTAATACACTTTCAACGGCAGCGTTCCCACCAAACAGGCAAAAACCCAAGTTCCCAGGAAGCTGAAGTGGAGAGCCTCTTTAAAATCACCCTGACAACAAAACACAAATGCGCGACACCCTCCACATAGTGGACAGACGAATCCGTGATGGCCGATAAAAGGGAGTTCCGAAATCCAGCCCGGCAACACCCCAGCCTCAACCGACGGATGGCATATTCCCGTAACCATACCTCCCATTATCAACAACAGTGCCGTAACCATTTCGTCATACAAAAGGCGTTTTTCCCCTTGCAGGGTGGTGGGACACAAAAAACTCGGAAGCAGACGAAGCATATCCTTCCTTCATCAAAACCATTCCCACGCTCCGACAATCTGGCCACTGTTGATTTTTTTAGCAATACAGTGAGCATCTATGATGGCGATAAACCACATCACAATCCCTCCCACTCCCGCGGTCGCTATGGCAACAAAAATAGCCATAAAGAACAAGAAAAACCCCTTTCCCACCTGTCCCAGATAAATCTGCCCCAACCCGGTTATCAGGCAACTGAGCAGCGCTGCCGTGGTCGCCGATTTTTTTATCCCCGCCGATTGTATTGGTTGTTGCACGTAAATTTGTTGTACATAAGGTGGTGGAGTGAAAGGTTGTTGCGCATAAGGTTGTTGCGGAATGGGGGGTTGCTGAGGCTGAGGTAACGGAGCACCGCAGAAAGGACATTGAAGCACATTGGGAGGTGCTGTATTCTCGCAGTAAGGACATTTCATCGTAGGGTCTCCTTGTAAAAATGTTTTTTATCACTGATTATATATTTCCTAAAACCCAACATAAGAACCACAATCCACCAATAATAAGCAGACAACCTAGACAACAATTGGAGGTTTTGTTTTCAGTTTTGGGGGCTTCTGCAGGTGGCTGTTGAATAACTTGCACTACAATGGGTTGTTGTCCAACAGGTTGTTGTGAAGTGAACGGCTGCTGTGTTTGTGGGACAGCAGCACCGCAGAAAGGGCATTGAAGTACATTGAGAGGTACCATATTATTGCAGTAAGGACATTGCATAGCTTGATTTCCTTATAAAAACAATTTCTGGAAAAACGATTAACGTAGTGTTTTCATGGCCGTTTCCCGTTTTCGGAAGGAAGCCAGGAGTTGTTGGATATGGGTGGTAATTTCAGGAACTTCCGCGGTCGTCGCCAACGTTTCCAGTCTGGCAAGGCCGGTCTCAATCTCCCGGTCATACGACTCGCCACCAGGAACGGTATCGGCGGCGTAACGTGCGCTGTCGGAAAGTTTTTCCAGAAGGTTTCGCAAGGTACTCTCGTCGGAAAAGCGAAGTCGAAGCGTTTCATCAATGCCCGTGACGGTGAGATGGAAATTCTGTCGTGGCGCGTCTGCCACGGCAAATTCTGCCGCGTGTTTTCGGATGGAGTCTCCCGCCATTTCCATCGACGACACCGCCACCAGCAAGGCCAGCAATAAAAGCAATTGGAATACCAGCAAAACAAGATCACTCAAGCCTGTAAAATACAACGGTATCATCGCCAGCATTCCGATAAAATAAATCCACGGTACGATCGTTCCGGCGATCAACATCGGAAAATGATTGGTATGGGTTTTTCCCAGAATCCGAAGGTACGAAACCATCAAGCAGAGTTCCGACAGGAGGATGGGGCCGAGAATGATCCAAAAACGGAACGTCGAACGGGTTTCCTCTTCCGCAAACATCAACGCAATGCCCAAGGTTCCGGCAAGAACCAGTAAACCGGTAATAAGCACACGGAATAATTGTCGAAAATACATCCTCATTTCTCCTCTATAGACGAAATTTGTTGGCCGCAGTTCGGACAGAATTTGGTACCCTGCGGGGAAATACGCTGGCATCGGGGGCAGGTGATATTGTTGACTGTCCCGACAGGAGCCGTAAACAATTCGGCTGCGCAGGCGGAACAGAACCGGGCATGAGGATCGTTCCTGTTTCCACATTGCGGACAGACCTTTCCATTAATGGCAAGGTTTTGCGCCATCTGCCCCATCACATTTCCCATGGGCATTCCCATTCCAAAACCCATTCCCATCCCCATTCCAACCCCCATGATGCCATTCGCCCCCTGATTTTCCGCAGCGGCCTGCATCGTATCGAAGGAACGTGCCTGCTGATAGTTGAAACCCAAAATCTCCATCTCCGCCCGTTTGGCCAGGGCCTCTTTCAGTTTGATTACGGCCGGGTCTTCGTCGTTTGTGGAAATCGAATCGACGCGGAATTTCACCAAACGTAAACCAAATTCCTCCATCTCTTGTTGATACAGAGTCTCCAAATATTGGGAAATTTCCAGAAGATGGGCGGAAATTTGAAGGATGGAAACCTTTTTTTCAATCAAATATTTGGCAATGTGATCCTTGGCTGCCGTCACGATGATTCCACGGAAATGGTCGGTCAACGTTTTTTCCGTGAACGCGGGCAGCGTCCCTACCATTTTTATCAGAAATTTCAACGCATTCTCCACCGTCAGGCCATATTGCCCGAAAGCCCGTACCGGCAGCATGATACGATACCGGGGGTCTTCCAGTTGAATCGGCGTGGACGTTCCCCATTTGACATTCAACTGAAAATTCTTTCGCACAAACCAGACTTCCGCAGTGTAAGGCGATTTGCCAAAGGGAATCTTCAATGCTTTATTCAACAGAGGATAATTGTCGGCACTGAGGACATGACGCCCCGCTTTAAACGGTCCGATTGCCCTTCCCTCACGAAACATTACCGCTTCCTGGGACTCGTGAACGATCAACTGTGTCCAGCTTGACAATTCCTGAGATGGATATTTCCACGCATAAACATTCGCCGCGGCGTCCCATTTGACAACATCAATCACAGCCATTACAATAAACTCCTTTGGAAATGTTCTGAAGCACTCTTAAATTCTCCCTACCTCTGATCGAAACATATTTCTGAATAAGATGGAGAAAGAGACTTCTCCTGAATGAAAAATATTCTTGCTAAAACCCCCAAAAAGAACAAAGAACAAGGAGAACATTGTCAGGAATCGAGAGATGGATTGCCAAAAATTATCCCTGGAACAGAGACAACAGCAAGAACAAAATACAGGAAGGGTAAAAAATAGAATCCCCACCAAAATCCAAACGTTTGTAAAGAAAAGACTATCTAAAACACCTCCTCCTCCGCATTTTAACATAGAGGGGTAAAAATAATCCGCAAAATTCATAATAAACTCCTCTGAACAAACTTCCAATATTGTACCATGGCAATTATCAATTGTCAATAGGAATCAAAAAATTTTAAGAAATCTGAAAATAACGGTATTTTATCCATTCGCCACATGAACATCGCTACGCAGTCCCTGGGAGGTGGCGTGGACGACGGCGAGGAAGGCTCCGGTGGAATCGAGAGCGACGACACGTTCCGAGGGGTGCCAATCCACACTCTCCGGCCAGGGAACGGGAATGCCGCAGACGAGTTTGCGTTGATTTTCCGCGTTGTAGACAATTTTTCTCGCGTCGGGAAAAGCGTCGAGCATCGGGCGGAGAGACTCCAGGCAATGGTTTCGCAAAAGGGGGCGGGCGGAAGAATTCGGCTGGATTTCCAGTGCGTCTTCCTGTCGAAAGAGACCCACGGCAGTGCGTGTTAAGGCAGACATGACAGCCCCGGTTCCCAGTTTTCGTGCCAAATCCCGTCCCAGCGAACGGACATACGTTCCACTGCCGCACTGAATCGACAATTCGAGTGTAGGATATTCGCAACGCAATATTTCCAAATGATGAATCGTGATTTTCCGCAACGGCAATTCGGTCTCTTTCCCCTGGCGAGCCAGTTTGTATGCCCGTTTGCCCTGGATTTTGATGGCGGAATACTGCGGCGGGCGTTGGAGAATTTCCCCCAGGAATGGAGGAAAAATCGCTTCCATTTCGGCCCGCGTCGGGATGGGGGGATTGGCAAGAGGCCGTAATTCGGTCTCGGTATCTTCCGAATCGCTTTCCACACCGAGTTGAAAAGTGGCGACATACGATTTTTTCTGTTTTTGGACATACGAAATCAGCTTTGTGGCTCGATTGACTGCCAGCACGAGTACCCCCTCGGCCATCGGATCGAGCGTCCCGGCATGACCGATTTTGACTCGTTTTTCACTTTTTTTCCCACCCAGAATTTCCTTGAGTACGATATTCACGGCATCGAACGAACTGATTCCCGATGGTTTGTAGATATTTAAAAATCCGTCCATCATAAATTTTCCCCATTCCCGGTTTTTTCTTAAGGTTTTCCCCGCATCTGTCGATGATACAACTGAATTGGCGTTACAATCGTCATAATGCAAAGGATTGGATTTATCGTTATGACAGGAAATGTTCACCCAAACCTGGCAGGGATGTCAGGTGTCGGGAAGATTTCTCAACCTGCTGGTCTGGCTGGAAATGTGCCAGGACGCGCCGGTTTTCCGCAATGCCGATTCAAGGGTTATTCGTCCGAAGCACGGGGTTTCGGGGCAGGAGCCTCGTGCCGGACTTAATAGATAGTATAGCGAATAACGACTATGAGTCTACTGGTACTTTGTCGAAAAAGATTCCTTTTCCATGGAATTTGGATAAATTTTTTCCTCGGAATGCTTTTGATGAGCTTTTTGGGGCGTGAGAGTATTTCGGAAGAGTTTTTGGAACTGCTTCCTCCTCAAAATCCAACCGTCGTGGAACAGGAAGCGAAAGAACCGGCTCCGAAAGAGGAACCGAAGGAAGAAAAAGTGGACATTTCCCAAGTCTGGGAAGAAGAATGGTCGAAAAAAGTATCCCCTGCCGATGAAGTTCCGGTTAAAAAAGAGGAAA
>JAUNBF010000012.1:34676-46642 GCA_030527185.1 Planctomycetia bacterium
ACTCCCGTGGCGGAACCGAAAATTCCTGTGGCGGAAGTGGCTCTCCCCAATATTACGGACGAGAGCGGACCGGAGATGGAAATTCTGGAAAAGGTTCTGGACGAGCATGAAAAAAAGAATGCTCCGGTGAGTGAAAAACCAACTGCCGAAGAAACCGTTGCGAAAAATGCGAAAATGGCGGAACCTGCGGAAGAAACCGCTCCGCCAGCCCCTCAAGTGGTGGAAAAGGTGGTGGAGAAAGTGGTCGAAAAGGTGGTGGAAACCCCTGTCTCACGTGAAGATGCCATCGTTCAGGCCATCCGCAACGCGCGGGGAGCCGTGGTGAATATTCGCGGCGAAAAGTATCTCAAACAAGCCCCTTTCGATGCCACCCATCCCACCGACCCACAGCATGTCAACGGAATGGGAACCGGGGTGTTGATTGACCCTCGCGGATATATTGTCACGAATTATCACGTCGTGGACGGAATTCGTGAAATTCATGTAACCACCTCCGACACAAAGAGTTACGTTGCCTCCATTCTTGAGCGGGACGAAGAGACCGACCTAGCTATCATTAAAATCGAGCCGGAAAAAGGCACCTCGTTCCAGACGATTCATCTCGGCACGTCGTCCGACTTGATGACAGGCGAAACGGTCATTGCGGTGGGAAATGCGTTTGGCTATGAACATACCGTCACGAAAGGGATTATCAGCGCCCTGCACCGGAGCGTTCAGGTCAGCGACGTGCAGTTTTACGAAGACCTCATCCAGACCGATGCCAGTATCAATCCGGGCAATTCGGGTGGGCCGCTTTTGAATATCCGCGGCGAGATGGTTGGTATCAACGTGGCGGTTCGAGCGGGGGCACAGGGAATCGGTTTTGCCATTCCGGTCGATCGCGCGTTGGAAGTGGCGACGCGGCTCGTGGCAACCCACGTGGCACGGACACATTGGCACGGAATCCAACTCGAATCGACGTCGCAAGGGGCGAAAATCGTCCAAGTGGAGAAAAACAGCCCTGCCGACAATGCGGGTTTGCGTCCTGGCGATACGATTTTGGCAGTCGGTAAGAATTCTGTGGAAAACGCTATGGATTTCGCACGGTCTCTGTTGGAATGTCAGGCGGGAGATTCGCTGGAATTGAGAGTTTTGCGGAATCGTCAGAAAGCTCGCGTTTCTCTGGCACTGGGGGCGGTGGCGTCGCACCCCAAGCGCGAAATGGCGGAAAATATCCCCACATTTGCGGAAAATGTTCCTCTGGAGCAGACCCCGGATGAAATTGTCTGGGAGCAGATCGGTGTGCTGGTCAGTCCCATTTCACGCGACGTTTTGCCGGACAAATTGACGAAAAACTACAAAGGGGGACTCGTCGTCCAGAACGTCCGTCCCGGAAGTCCCGCTGCCCGAAAAGGAATCAAAAAAGGGGATATTCTCCTCGGAATTCTGCGATGGGAAACGCTCTCTATGGATAACGTACTCTTCGTTTTGAATCAGGATGATTTTCAGCAGGCGGAAAAAGTCAAGTTCCTCATTGCCCGAAAAGATTCGGTTATGTACGGCTATCTGAATCCTGTGCGGGAAAAGGAATATTTGACGACGGCCGGAGCGAATGCGCCGAAACGCTAATCATCATAAAAATAAACGTATTTTCCATAAGAATGGTTTTCTCCTCCACGGCCAATCAAAATCTTGACGGGTAATCTGCTCTGGTACTTTCACGATGAGTTGCGGCAATCTGGCCGAAAGACTTATTTCCAACTTGCAGGCGAGTGGCGATAGGCTCCCTGACAAACAAAATAAAATATGGTATAATATTTTGTAAGTGAATGGTATCTAGAACTTTCTATTGCCATTCTGTCACCTCCCTGGAAGGGAAAATAACACTATCCATTTTCACAAGAAGAGGCTCCCCCATGGTACCATTTTGGAAAAGATTGTTTTTGGGATTGTTTTTGAGTTTTACCCCCGTCGTTTTTGCGGAAGAATCTGCCCCGGCACCCTGGCGAGTCACGTCGCGGGAGGAGATTGCGACAGTCTGGTCGGGAAATCCGGTCGGGTTTTGCTTCAAAGAAAAAGAGGGAATTCTCTTTGCCGGCTTTTACAGTGCGGACAAAAACATGGTCATCGGCCAGAAAAATCCGGGCGAAACGTGGAAATTTCAGACACTTCCGACGAAAATCGGCTGGGATTCGCACAATTTCATTGCGATGGAATTCGACCACGAAAACAAACTCCACGTTAGTGGCAACATGCACTGCGTTCCGTTGATTTACTTCCGCGCCGAGAAGCCGCTCGACATTGCGTCGCTGCGTCCCGTTCACCGGATGGTCGCGGAGGATACAACGCCGGAAGCTCGTCGGGCAGCGTTGGAACACCAGGTAACGTATCCCATTTTCCTCTTTCACCACGATGGCCGACTCCTCTTCAACTACCGCCACGGCAGCAGTGGCAACGGTATCAGTCTCTGGAACAGTTACGATGAAAAAACGCGGACGTGGAGCCGATTCCTGGACAAGCCGTTGACGGATGGAAAGGGGAAGTGCAACGCTTACGCGACGCAGCCGACGCTGGGAAAAGACGGGTTTTACCATGTGGCCTACGTCTGGCGGGATACGGGCGACTGCGCGACGAATCACGATTTGTCCTACCTGCGCAGCCGCGACCTGATCCATTGGGAAAAGAGCGACGGCACGCCGTTGGAAATCCCCGTCACGCCGGATTATGGGGAGGTTATCGCTCCGCTACAACCGGGGGAAGGGCTTCTCAACGCTTTCGTCCGCGTCGGCTTCGATCAGGAAAATCGTGTCATCATCACGTACACCCGCTACGATGAAAACGAGAACCTCCAACTCATGCAGGCTCGGCGGGAGAAGGATGGCTGGAAGATTTACCAGACTTCCGACTGGACGCACCGTTGGATTTTTTCCGGCTACGGCTGCATTCCGACGGAATTGAGTTTTGGCAATATCCGCGTCGACGAAAATGGGGATTTGGTGCAATATTGGAATCGAAAACACGAATCTTCGGGAGAATTTGTTCTCGATCCAGCCACCCTGCGTCCCATTCGTCGCACCGTCCGGCCTGCCATGCCGAAAGAGTGTTATCAGGTGGAAAATCCTCAGCCGAATCAACGGTTGAAGTCCGCCTCGCTCGACCTTACCCCGAATAAAAAGCTCTTTTTCGCGTGGGAAACGCTCCCCATCAACCGAGACCAGCCCCACGATGTCGTTCCGGTTCCCAGCACGCTGCGGATGTTCGTTTTGGAGCGGGAAACAGAAAAATAGCTTTTTTTAGGAAATTTTTTCTAAAAACCCTTGACTTTTGAAAGTGGGGAGGGTAAAATAAACTTCGTCCTTTGGGAAATCTGGAGTTTATTTCAGGAGAAAAAACATGCGTCCTATTTTCACCCCCCCCCCCAACTTATCACTTATGGGTTAAGGTCCACTTCGTGTTCTACCTCTTTTTCGCTTCGACGACCGTTTTCTTGCGGTTTCACTCTGGTTGAGTTGCTGGTGGTGATTGCGATTATTGGAATGTTGGTAGGGCTTCTCTTGCCAGCCGTCCAACAGGCGCGGGAAGCTGCCCGGCAAATGCAATGCAACAACAATCTTCGGAACATGGCACTGGCACACCTGAATCTGGAAACGTCCAACCGGGCTTTCCCATCGGGAGGTTGGTACTGGTGCTGGGCAGGTGACCCGGATCGGGGATTGGGTGCCAGTCAACCTGGTTCCTGGGCTTATCCGATGCTTCCGTTCATCGAGCAGGCCGCCCTTTTTCAACTCGGCAGTGATGGCGACCCCAATACGGTTACGGATATTCAAAAAAAGGGCGTTCAGAAATGTTGCGAAACGCCTCTTTCCATCCTGATTTGCCCGTCGCGTCGGAGCGTCAAACTCTACGACATCAAAAATCAGGGTTCCAACAAAAATCTTCCTACCGACATGCCGCAGGGAGTGAAAAGTGACTACGCGGGGAATTATGGTACCAACAGTTACAGCGAAGTCAACACTTCCCTGCCTCCCACCGACATGAACGATGCCCAAACCCGCGACGCGAAGCAGGACTGGCCGACCGACGAACAGGATGGGATTTTCTACTACCGTAGCCACGTTACGCTGGGCGAAATTCGCGATGGGACATCCAATACCTATCTGTTGGGTGAAAAATATCTCAATCCCGACTACTACGAACAGGAGGGAAGCAAAGTCTATTGCGGCTCTGACAACGAAACGGCCTATCATGGGGGAAACAGCGATATGGGGCGAGCCACTTACTACAACGAAAAAGAACCCGCACAAAGTCTTCTTCCCTTGCAAGACCGCGTTGGCTACGAATGGCGAAGTATCCGTTTTGGCAGTCCCCATGCCGGTGCGTTGGGAATGGCGATGTGCGACGGTTCCGTTCACCGAATCACTTACAGTATCGACCCGGAAATCCACTCTTATCTGGGAAGTCGCCGGGATGGTAAAGTGGCACACATTCCAGAGTAATTTTTTCATTTTCAAAAGTCAATGCGAAGGAGTTTTTATGAATCGACATTTTCAAAACGGATTGGGAATATTTCTGATTCTGTTTCAGACAGCCTTGGGAAATACTTACACAGGAGACGCGACCCGCACCGTCACCGGTACGGAATCGGAAACCGGCTTTTCCGGCTCTGGAACGTTGTCGGTCACCAGTGCCGATGGAACGGGAATACTGAATCTGACGAGTGTCGCCGCTTCCCCCTACAGTGGCACCATTACGATAGCCAACGCCACCGTCAACGTGACCAGCAACGGCGGTGGTTCCAACAATTCCTCACTGGGAAACGCTTCCGTCGGAATTGTCGTGGGGAAGGATGGGCATTTGCATTACGGTTATTATCGTTCGGCAGGAAAACATACCGGTTCCGTCTCCATTTTGGACGGTGGAAAAATCTCCATTTCCAACCTTGCAGGTTGTTCCGGTTTTTCCGATAACCGAGGCGTTATCATGCTTGGAATCGGCAACACGATTTCCATGACTGGCGACGCGGAATGGGAAGTTTCTCACCAACAGGGGTTTTACTGGCGCAGTGCGGCGAACCAAGTTTCCGGCCAAACCATTTCCGTCACCGGACAAAATTCCAAGGCCGTCATTTCCGGGAATCCTGACCAGACTTACGCCACGATCATGCTTTCTCCCGGCGATGGTATGCATGCCCAGGGAAAGAGTACCACCGGCACGTTTCATGTGGCCGATGTGTCGAGTCAATTGACCGTTTCCGCGGTTATTGGAGACGAAGCCAATTCTTCGGGATTGCGAAAAACGGGAGCCGGGGTACTCTACATGACGCGGAAGAACCTCTTTAGCGGACCCGTTTCGGTGGAAGGTGGGGCGGTTTATGCTCAGAGTGCCAATGCGTTGGGAACGGGGGCGAACGGTGCGTTGAATATCGATGGTGGAGCCGTTATCGCGACTGTTTCGGGAGCTTTGGGAAATGCCCGAAAAGCGATTACGGTGCGAAATGGCAGGCTGCAAGTGGCTGCGGGAGGCGCTCTGGGAAATACGGCCAGTACGATTGACGTCGGCAAAGATGGCCTTTTGGAATTCACCGGTTATCGAACCTCCAACCGTCATGCCGGTTTGATTTCGTTGACCGAAAATGCTCAAATGCGGGTGCATGGCGACAACACTCTTTTCGACGGTTCGTTCGATTTTTCAGGAACTTCGCTCGTAGACATCACTTCAGGAAGATGGTGTCTTTACTATCGTGCCAACCGGGAAAATCAGGCGACCAATTCCCGAATCACCGTTTCGGGAGAGAATTCCGCCATCCTTTTCCGTGGAAACAATCTGAACCTCTGCCCCATGGAAGGGGATTGGGCGGAACCAGGAATCACCACGGGCTGGTTCACGTTCGATGTTCAGAAAGCCTCCAGCACGCTGACCATCACCGCTCCCGTGACCCGTTATGCCAATAAAATTGCCGAAGTGGGACTTTTGAAAACAGGGGAAGGAATCCTGCAACTCCCCGCACTCAACACCACGCCTGTTGATACGCATGCCACGATTACTGGCGGAATCGACGTTCTGGCCGGAACTCTCTACGCCGCCGGAACGACCAATTCGCCGATTACCATTGGTGAAAATGCCGTTTTCAGCACCGGAACGCTTTCGGACGAAAACCGTATGGCGGAAACGGTTGGTGAACTGACGATTCAGGATGATTTTCAACTCAACGGAACGTGGCAGATTGATTTTGCCCCCGATTCCCACGACTTTTTGAAAGTGACCGGGGAATCGTTCTTGGCCGACGGTGCGACGTTGATTTTGTCGCTGGCGGAGGGTTTTCAACCCGCACTGGGGGAATCCTTCACCCTTCTGGAAACTGCCGATTTGACCGTCGATTTATCCCAAGTGAATCTTTCCGTTTTCGGAGAACTTGCCCCTTCCACCTTTTTCACCCTTTCTGCAATTACGGAAGGTTCCCTCACCCGACTTACCGCCACGGTGGGCGTTCCCGAACCTGCCACCTGGCTGTTGCTTGTGGGAGGATTGATCGGACTGGCATTGCGACGGTGGTTCACCCCCACTGTTCAAAAAGTGGGATAACGTCTACATTGAAGTTTTCCTACCTTCGGAAATTTTTACCGACCTTTGTTTTATAAGGAGAAACTATGAAGAAAACGATTTTGGCTGGTCTGCTTTCCCTCCTGGCGAGTATTTCTTTCAGCAGGGCAGCGGAGGTTCCCAATGCGGAAAAAGGATTGCAGTCCCCTCAAATTTTTACCGATTTTCCGGCAGAATTGCGGGACGAAAACCGAATTTTCCAGGGGATTCCCAGCCTGGCAGCCACTGGAAATGGACAGCTTTGGGCAGTTTGGTACACGGGCGGTGAGACGGAAAATCAGGATAATGTGATCCTGGTTGTGCGAAGTCGCGATGGTGGACGGACGTGGAGCAAGCCGTTGTTTTATCTTGATGGCGACGGCCCTGGCCCGATTCGGCTTTACGACCCGGCGATGTGGTGCGACCCCACCGGACGACTTTGGGTCTTTTGGGCACAAGGCTGGAACTGGTGGGATGGACGCGCCGGCGTCTGGGCAATCACGACCGACAACCCCAACGAAGAAAATCCGCACTGGAGTGCCCCACGCCGTTTGTGCGATGGAATCATGATGTGCAAGCCGTTTGCCGACTCGAAAAATGTCTGGCACCTCCCCGCGTCGATTTGGAATGTTGCGCTGACCCCCAGTATCCCGCAAGACGCTCAATTTCCCGTGGAAGGCCGTTCCGGTGCGGGTTGCGTCTCGTCTGCCGATGAGGGGAAAACGTGGACACTGACCGGAAAAGCGTTCGTGCCAAGGAAAAACGCGGTTTTCGACGAACACTGTATCGTGGAGAAAAAAGATGGCACATTCTGGGCACTCGTCCGTACCAAAGGAATCGGGCAGGCATTCTCGCAAGACCGAGGCAAAACGTGGACGGATGTGGCTCCCATCGACGGTATCCGCCACACCTCTTCCCGTCCCTTCCTCCGCCGTCTGGCCAGTGGCAACCTGATTTTGGTCAAACATGGCGAAGTCAACGAAGATTGCGGCCGCAAGCACCTGAAAGCCTTCCTCTCCGACGATGATGGCAAGACGTGGAAAGGCGGGCTGATGTTGGATGAACGCAGTGGCGTTTCGTACCCGGATGGCGACCAGACCCCGGACGGCTCGATTTACATCATTTACGATTTCGACCGCTATAACGCCAAAGAAATTCTCCTTGCCCACATTACCGAAGCGGATATTCTGGCTGGCAAAATCGTCTCCCCCCAAAGCCAACTTCGCCTGATTGTCAACAAGGCGACGGGGAAAAAATAAGTTTTCTGTCTGCCCACAAAAAAAGGGAAGCACGTTCCACGTACTTCCCTGGGTACTCCGGCCTTCAATGGGTTTCAATAGACCCCGGCGAGATTTCGCACATAGGAGGAGCAATGTACCCTATCCACGCCTTGGATGGGGGGCATGAACTCCACGGTCTTCCGGAGCATTCGCTGGTCGGTATTCTGGGAACACAAAGCTACCCCCAAGGTAAACTTTGTGTCGAAAAGGGGCTTAAATCATTCCTCCATGATTTCGCCACGGGGTGCCGTGATCCGGCTGATCCAGGAACCAGATTCGTTCCCAGTCGTCGCGCATCAGACGCAAACTTTCCGAAGTATTCAACTGTTGCTGAGTTCGACGGGTCGTGTCGCCATCGTACATGGGAATCAGGCAACCGGTCGATTGAAAAACAAACAATGACAAAATAATAGCAATCAACAATTTGCGCATTTCAAAACTCCTCCTTGAATCTGGGCACCCGATACACGAGTACTATCGCAAGTTACTAGTTATATCGTCTGGATGGATGTTTATCATTAGTTCAATTGGATAAAATTTTCCGATTTTAGGAATTTTTCTGAAAATTCTTAAAAAACACCCTGCGAGGAGTGTTCAAAACCGAGAATTTTCAAAGGAAACGTTCCTTTTTCGGCGGAAAAACCGAAAATTCCCGGTTCGGAAGTGATTTTTCCAATTCGTGTCAGAGGAATTTCGAGAATTTTTTCCTGTTCCAGTTTCCAGGCATCTTCCGGCGAAACGGTGAAGAGAATTTCAAAATCTTCTCCATCTCCCAACGCATGTTCCAGAGGTGTCCGGGAGGCGAACGCCTGAGGAATCCAATCCCAATGCGGGGAGGAGGAGGTTTGCAGAGCGGACAACGTGTAAGCGTCCGGCGAAATGGGAATCGCGGTAAGGTCTAAAATGGCTCCGCAGTGGCTCTGCTGTGTCAGACGGGACAAATCGAGAAGAAGGCCGTCGCTGATGTCCATGCCCGCGTGCAAATCGACCTGCGAGCGGAGAGTCGCCATTTCCTGGATTCGTGGCAGGAAGTCGAATTGGCGACCCAGAATACTGCCACCGAGATTGCCCGTCACAAAAATCGCGTCTCCCGCCCGCGCTCCCCGACGACAGAGCGATTTTCCCACCACTCGGCCAATGACCGTCAACGAAAGTACCAGCCCACCTTTCCAGATATTGGTATCTCCCCCCGCGATCGCGATCGGAAAGGTCTCCGCCAGTTCCAGAAAACCGTCGCAGAGTTGTTCCATCAATTCGTCCAGACTTCTTTTCCGCGAAACCCCATTTTCATCGGGAAAAATCGGCTCTTCCGGCAGCGCCACCGCAATCACACACCCCAACGGCTCCGCAGCCATGGCCGCCAGGTCGCTCAGATTGACCCCCATCGCTTTTCGTCCGATTTTCCGTGGAGACACCCGTTGCAACAGATAATCGACCCCTTCGGTCAACATGTCGGTGCTAACAACGATTTCCGGCGACGTCCCCACGACTTCCAGAATGGCCGCGTCGTCCCCCGGCCCCAGTTTCAGGCAAGGATGATTCGGAAAACGACGACAGAGATTCTGAACCAGTTCGCGTTCCATTTTTTTCTCCTGCCATAGATGAAAGAAAGGTTAATAAGCGGTTTTTTGGGTTTCTATACCAGTGTTCCTTGAAATTTCCGATTTTCCGCACGAAAGCCCCTCCCTTGAGGAAGGGTGGCAGCTGTTAGGCGGGAGGAAGACACCGTTTTTCCTTGACGACGGGGTGGGACGGGATGGAATGGGAATGGGGCGTTCTATCGTAATTTGCCCAATAGAACGTCGTTCTGCCATTTCACCAACCCACCCCCCGCCCTATCGGGCGTACCCCTCCCAAAGGTAGGGGCTTTCTTTTCGTTTTCCTGAAATTCAAAATGGAAGGAGTATAACTTGTCATGTCGGAACGTTTGACAGCCGTGGGGAGGTTCTTTGTTTCACAACTTCCGATAAAAAATCAACTCGAATGCCCGTTGGGGAAGCGTCACATTCCAGGCCTGAAGCTCTTTGCCGGAAAGCGTTTTTTTCGCACCGGAAAAAGTCTCCACCTCATAATCGGCCTGGGAATCAATATTTCCAAGCGAGAAAACCCGCGTTTCCTCGGGAGCCTGGCCGCGACGAAAAACGATGGCAAAACCAGAGTTTGTCCGCGGGTCGTCCATCTGCCAACCACACCAGACATCGTTCGTGGCGGGCGTTTCTTCCGTCAGAGGATAGAAATCGCCACTCCAGTATGGCTTCATCCGAGCCGCCAGCCCAAACGTCTTTTGAAACCATCGCGTTTCGTCGTCGGTAAACGCGCGACGCAGAATGCCACCCTCGAAGTCGGACGGCGTAATGACGACACCGGAGGAAATGATACTCCACGCCCCGTAATCGTCCCCGATTGGAACACAGTTGAACTCACACCCCTGAAATGGCAAAAACGCCAGTGTATTTCGCGTCATGTTCTGCCCCAGAAGAAATGCGGCATCGTTCGGCTTCTGGCCGATGAAGTAATCGCTGCGACAGTAGGAGTGGGCGCGGGAAATCATCTCCACATCGATTCGTCGCCCCCCCGACGCACAGTTTTCCTGAAGGATGTTCGGGAAACGTCGCCGCATTTCGTCGAGAAAAACGTAAAGCCCGGCAATATGTTTTGCCTCGGCAATTCCCACGCGATCGGGATTCTGAGCGTCTATTTCCGTCCAGATTCCGCCGGGATCCATGTTGAAATCCTGGCGATAAACGTTGATACCATGTTTTTCGATCATGCCGTAGACGATTTCCTGAATCCACCGCAGCGCGTCGGGATTCCCCAAATCGAGCAGATTCTGATGGCAAAATTCCGGGTGTTGCATCCGAATCGGCGCTTCCTGAACCCGTTCCGGCTCAAACCAAAGGAGGAATTTCATCCCCGCGTCGTGTACCGCATTGGCAATCGGCAGGAGCGTCCCGGAAGGGTGCGTCGTCGTGTTGACACGCCAGTCCCCCGTGTAACGATACCAGTTCGGGCCGCAATTGGAGTACAATTCGTCCTCATGCGGTGCCCCATACCAACCGGCATCGACCCAATAAGTATCGAACGGAAGCTGATTTTCGCGGACGTACTTCAAAACGTTGAGCATCATCTCCGGCGTTTTGTTCCCACCACCACTGGCTACCGCAAGAATCGGAGGAATCACCTTCCCGGCCTCATCACGCGGCACTTTGTGTTCCCGCATAAAACGGTGTACAAGCGTCTGAAACTCCCGTCGTGACAGGTTTTTCCGTTCCCAGACCACCACGCTCGGTTGCCGAATCGTTTCGGAAGGGAGAAGGCGGAATCGCGTCCGATTCATCCCCATTTTCACCTGCACCTTTTCCCCGTGGTGGTGAAACTCCGTTTTCCAGCCCCCCGTCCAACCAATCGCCCCCAGCCAGCCGTTGCGGTCGTCGGTGTTCAGCTCCAGAAAGGGGGTGTATTCGTTGGACGAACGTCCGCTGGGGGTCGCAAAAACACGGCTTTTCCCCACCTCAAGCGACTCCCGAATCGGGGCAAAATCCTCCGGTCGGCAATGCGAACCCCGTAAAGCACGCAATTCCACATCCCCCGCAACCGGCACGGAAACGTCCAGCGACTGGAAATCACACACCAGCCCGGTCGATTCCTGGTCGGAAAGGTTCGTCAGCCAAACCGAATATTCCGTCACGGGAAATTTTCGGTACGTCTTCCCCCGGACGCAAATTTGCAGCTTCTCATCCGGTGCCGTCCAGGTTTTCACCCACGATTGCCAGTCCTCCGTTGAAGCGACCGTTTCCATCCGGGCCTGCCACTGGTTCCAGTCCGCTTTTTTCCCATCGTACTCCAAAGAAATACCGGGAAATGCCATCAAAACAGCACTCCCCCAGCTAAACAGCATTCCTGATAACAGGACACGAAAAATCAACGTGGCAGAAAATTTTTTTCTCATCGAAAGTTCCTTTTTATAAAGTGGTGGTTGAATGGAGCATGAAAAGCCGCACCTAGCTTTCGTCGGATGTAGTTTGGTGTGGGAAAATATACTCCACAAAGCCCCTCCCAGAGGAAGAGACTTTCCTTTCGTTTTTTGAAAATTCAACTATCAACTATCAACTATCAACAATAAACAAA
>JAUNBF010000012.1:46657-60261 GCA_030527185.1 Planctomycetia bacterium
TCAATTATCAATTATATCAACTCCAAACCCTTTGCGGTAACTGCGGCGAACATACTGGTTGGCTGCTTCGGAATTGGATATTTTTCCTGAAGCGTCGTCCCAGTCAATCGCCATTCCCATCTTCAACGCAATGTTGCCGAGAAGGTAGGCACTGGTAAAGGGGCCAGCGTACTCGAAAGGACAACCGGTCGGACGGTTTTCCAGAATGCAGTTGACCCACTCTTCATGAATCGGCTTGCGACGGGGGAGCGTTTTCTCTGGAAAAACGAATTCTTTTCCTTCGTATTCACCGCCAAAGGGACGACCACCGACGTTCATACGGCCGCGTGAGCCGATGATGAGCGTTCCGCCCCGCTGAGAGCCGGAAACAGAATCGAGAAATGGCTTGTTTCCGTCGTACCAGTAAATCGAAAGTGCCGCACGACGCTGCGTGGCGGGAAAATCGAATCGAATAATGCTCCAATCGGGGAACATTTCCTCTTTCATCCCAGAAGTCTCCACCACTTCCACCCGATTCGGCATTCCCAGCTCCAATGCCCAGAAAATAACGTTCATGGCGTGCGGCGCAATATCCCCCAACGCCCCTGTACCGAAATCGTGCCAACCACGCCAGACAAACGGCGTGTAAACACGTTTTCCCGCCACCGGATGCCCTTCCGGCCAGACCGCCTTGAATTCCCGTTCCGGCGCACTGTTGAGAAAAAGGTCCCAGTGGAGATGGCTCGGAATGGGGTCGGCACCTTGCGGACGATCAAACCCCTGCGGCCAGATCGGGCGATCGGTGGTAATGTGGACTTCCTGAACATCTCCCAGTGTACCACTGCGGAGGACTTCGGCTGTCTGAATGGAACCTTCATCACTTTGCGCACCCGTTCCCATCTGCGTGATGACATTCTTTTCCGCCGCCACTTTTCCCATGAGAAAACCTTCCGCAACATCGTGAACCAACGGCTTTTCGCAGTAACAGTGCAGCCCTTTCCGCATCGCCGGAATACATACCGGAGCGTGGGCATGATCGGCCGTGGAACAGACCAGAGCATCCAAATCGGTACACGTGTCGAGAAGCTCGCGGTAATCGACGAACGTTTTCGCCTCCGGGAAGCGGGTTTTCTGGTGGTGGAGCGGATTTTCGTCAATGTCACACAGGGCGGCGACGAAAACTCGTTCCTGTTTGGCTATTTCGGAAAGATTCGCACCACCGCGTCCTCCCACGCCAACAAAACCGATATTCAACTTTTCGTTGGCGGGCGTTGCGAAAACAGATCGCACAGGACACAAAAGGAAAGAACCCAGGGTAAGCGACGTTTTCAAGTAATTCCGGCGGGTCATTCGAGAGAACATGAAGAAACTCCTGTCAAAAAGGTGGGGGGAAACAAAATTTATCCCTCATCAGGATAAATTTACACGCGGTTGTAAGAATTCTCTTGCCGCTTATTCCGTCATTATATCCGCCGTAAAATCGCTTGTCAAGGCATTGGCGGATTTTTCCCAACCACGGTTCTCCCGTACTCTGAAAATGGATCAAATCTGGAACTCATCAGGAATGAGCATGATTTTTCCTTCCCGATCGATCATGGCAAGGGTGATATGTGCCACGGCAAGCAATTCCTCTCCACGGTGAATCTGGTATTCGTGAATCAGCTTGGCACGAGTTACTTTCTGAACGCGGATGGAAACCTGGAGCAGATCGTCATAAAGAGCAGGCTTTTTATACTGGCATTCCGCATTCACGACGACAAAAAAACGCCCGTCCGCCTCCATTTTTTTATAATTTCCCCCATTTGCCCGATAAAGCTCTGTGCGCGCAATTTCAAAATAGACGAAATAACGAGAATGATGAACAATTCCCATCGGATCGCATTCAGGATACCGAACGCGGATTTCTACGGTGTATTCTGTTTTCATGCTTACTTTTCCCGCAAAGACAAGGTGTACCATAAAGAAGGGTCTTCCTGATAAGGGAAGGGATTCCCTGCCGTCAGCGTTCGCGTGCCCAACTCATGATCCGAAATTTCCCAGGCAATCCCCAAATCGTGAAATTCTTTCGGATCGTACCCGGTAAGTCCCTTTTTGGAAAGGAAAATATAAATCGAATACCCACCCGCAAAAACTTTCGACGCAATCCGTAAAACTCCGTGCGGAATCTCGGACGGTTGTTGCCTGGCACGATTGATCGGAAGAGTAAAAATCGCCCCCATTTCCCCATTTTTCCCGGCTCCTGTCGGCAAACAGAGAAACCGATGGCAAAACTGATTGGCACGATGGACATTCCGAACGTTGCGCGTGTCCAGCCAGATTTCCACACGGTCGCTCTCTTCAGGTCGGTTGGGATGACACCACGGCAGCTGTTTTTTCCCTGTCACCCAAAATTCCAGTGCCAGCCCTGTAGAACACCAGGCTCCTCGAATATCCTGCATCGTACAGACGTCCTGGCTTTCCTGCTCCAGAAAATCCAAATCCATCAGACGACAATTTTCCGGCAAACTTTCCCGCTTCGCCAACGATGAAAGATGCCGGCACGGAAGGGCAAAATGGAATAAAAAACGGTTCGATAGAGGAATCTTGGGAATCTGCATGGCAATTAGGTCTCTTACTGAAAAAAGTTATCCAACGATCTCTCTATTATAACCTATCCCGTAAATGCGACAAGGTGTCTCCTCTTTCCTTGAAAATAAGAACACCCCAACAAAAACAAGACGTTTCCAAACGAGACTTGTTCAGAAACATCGCCTCCGATTTTTTCATTTCAAACGCTCTCGAAATTCTTCCAATGTGTGGCACGTAATACTTTCTGTCAGCAAGGTGTCCCAATCATTTTCAGAAAATTTCAATTTTTGAAGAACGTCTTTAGGAATTTCTCCAAAACGGACCTGCAAAATCTTCAAAAGATTTTTCAACCGTTCTTCTTCGCGACCCTCTTCGCGACCTTTTTCCAATCCTTCACGTATTCCCTTATCTCTCGCTTCACCGAGGAGGGTACGTTTATAGACATCGGCGAGCCAACGTTCTTCCGCGAGTTGGCGTAATTCCGGCGTTTCGCAGAATTTTTGGTATTTTTTGTACGCGTCACGAATTCCCACGTCTTTATTTTTTTTCAGTAAAACTTCCATTTCTTCCTCCGTTTTTTCGTTTGCCTTGGCCAGGAATTGGAGCCAGTCGCACATGGCAGGAAACATTTGCGACATTTTGTGCCATTTTTCGTCTGCCAGTTCGATGAAGTGCAGTTGCAAATCGTCGGTCAGAATATAATTCGGATTTTGCTTGCAGGTGATATAAAATTCATTGTGCGGTTTTTCAAGGTCGGGAAAGAGCAAAAATCGTGTCACCGCAATGCCAATGACCGGATTCAGGCGTCGGTAATCCTCCCCCTTGACCAACTGATTACTGTACTCCCTACCCCAGTAGTACAAAATTCGATTTTCAAACGACTCATGATTCAAAGTTTGAATTTCAATCTCATAAACATTCCCCTCCTCGTCCACCCCTTTAATATCGTTGATGAACCACTTATCTTCGGTAAAACGCTGTGGATTGAACGTGTTTTTGATGTAAATCTTCTCCACCAACGGCCGTCCCGCATCCGCCAAAACCGCATTCACAAACGAAAGCAATACCCCCTCACTACCCTCACTCGTAAAAAGGTAGTGAATAAATACGTCCTGCGTCGGTAATACCTCAAAATTCGTTTCGGACATGAAATTTTCCTCCTGGTAATATTTTACTCTTTCCAACGGAAATTGTCAAGTGTTGGGAAGGTTGCGGCAGGCGATAAGGCATTTTTTTGAAAAGTCACCTATTAATGAAAAAGAACTTTTCCCTCCGGGCAATGTTGGAGGAAAAGGGATTCTCCTTCTGGTCCCAGGACTTCGAGTGCGGTGGCCCAGATGTCTGCGGTGGCAGCGTCGGGGGCTGTCACGGTTACGGAAAAAGTACGCGGAACAGGCATGCCGGTTTGGGGATGGAGAATTTGGCTATATTTTTGGCCTCCGATTTCAAAAAAACGTTCGGTGTGTCCACTGGTACATACGCCGCCGTTGCGTAACGTGAGCGTTTCGGAACTTCCGGCAATCTGAACAGGCATTTCATTTTCCCACACAACCGTATCGCCACCGACTTCGACGAACGCGGAAAGGACGTTTTCGCCTCGCAGGGTCTGCAAAGCACGGTCGATCGCCATTCCTTTGGCAATCCCGCCGGTGACGACTTCGACGTCGGCATTTTTTTTCAGAATGGCGTTTTCTTCCAGGACAATCGCGTCCCAACAGGAAGTCTGGCGGCCTTCGTGCAATTTTTCGGCAGAAGGCGGAACACCGGTTTTTTCCGCATCTTTCCAGAGATTCCAGAGCCGTCCGCAGGTGATGTCGAACGCGCCGTCTGTTTCCTCCATGGCTTTTTTGGCTCGGAGGAAAACGTCGCGGGTGAAGGGGGAGAGGGGGAGTTTTTTCTCCGCTTCCAGACGTTGGAATTGGCTGATTTCGGAGGTTTCCAGCCAATTGCTCGTGAGGGCTTCGCACCGTCGCAATTCTGTTTCCGCGTTTTCGAGAAGCTGTTTTCCTTCCTGCAAACAGGAGGCGGGGAGGGTGATTCGCAACGTGCAGGAAGTCCCCATGATTCCAACCGGTTGCGTTTGGAGGGTCACGGTCGATTGCGGCGTGTGGACTTTGGAAATGGCGACGCAGACCACCACGACCAAAACGATGAAAGCCAGCTGTTGCAACCGTTGTTTTCGATTGAAATGAACTTTTTCCGCAATGAAACTCATGGAAACTCCTTGAAAAGGTTGGCGGTTTGAGGTATATTGAAGGAATGTGGGGCGGGAACCCTATTATAGCATATTGCGCGAAAAAAGTCCATGTGATGGAAAAAGGTGAAAGAATGAGTGAAAAACCCAGGGTGGGAATGGTGATGGGAAGTGACAGTGATTTCCCAAAAATCCAGAGTGCGTTGAAAGTCCTGACCGATTTTGGCGTTCCGTTTGAAGTCCACGTGATGAGTGCCCATCGAACGCCCCACCGGGTGGAGGAATTTGCGAAAAATGCCCGTGCCAACGGTTTGCAGGTGCTCATTGCGGCGGCAGGGGGAGCGGCTCACCTGGCGGGGGTGGTGGCGTCGCATACGACGTTGCCGGTGATTGGAATTCCGGTCGCGACGGAGATGATGGGGGGGTTGGACTCGCTCCTTTCCACGGTTCAAATGCCGGGAGACATTCCGGTCGCAACGGTTGGAACCGGGTCGGGGGGAGCAAAAAACGCGGGGATTCTGGCGGTCGAAATTCTGGCGGTGACGGATGAGGAACTCCAGCAAAAACTGGCTGATTTTCGTCGAAAATTGGTGGAGAAAATTATTGAAAAAGACCAGGCTTTGCAGGAAAAAATCGGATGAGTTGGCTGGGACTGGAAGGACATGAGGAGGCGCGGGAACGGTTTCGTCGTGCAATAGTTTCGCAGCGAATCGCGTCGACGTTTTTGTTTGTGGGGCCGGACGGTGTTGGAAAACGGCAGTTTGCGCTGCGGCTGGCGCAGACGTTGCAGTGTTTGGTAAACCCTCCTGCCGAGATGAATCCCTGCGGAAAGTGCGAATCGTGCCGATTGGCTTTGAGCGGGGCACACCCGGATATTTTGATGGTCTCACGACCTGCGGAAAAAGCTTTTATTCCACTGGAATTGCTCATTGGGAGTAAGGTCAAGACGCAAACGGAAACGACAGACGCGGATTCTGGGGAAACGCAGGCGATACGAACCAGCACGCCGGGACTTTGCCTGGAACTGTCGAAAAAGCCGTATTATGGAAAGCGGAAAATTGCCATCATCGACGATGCGGATTATCTGAATTTGCAGGGTGCCAATGCCATGCTGAAAACGCTGGAAGAGCCGCCGAAAAATTCGATTTTGATTCTGCTGGGAACCAGTTTGACGAAACAGTTGCCGACGATCCGTTCGCGGTGTCAGGTCATTCCGTTCCAACCGCTTTCGACCTCCGTGGTGGAACAGCTTTTGCGGCAGATTCTCGCCACGCAGCGTTTGGAAAAAGCGACGAAAAAAAAGCCGATGTTGGAAGAATCGATGATTCCGCAGTTGGCCGCGTTTTCCGAAGGGAGTGTGCGGAAGGCACTGGAACTGGCCGACCCCGGTTTGTGGGAGTTTCGAGAAGTTTTCTTCCAGGAACTGGCTTGCGGACGTTTCGATCGGGCGACGATTGGGGAAAAGATGGAAAAATTGCTCGAAGCGGCGGGCAAAAAAGCGGCCTCTGGGAAAGAAGCGGCGGCGCGACGGATTTGTCTGAAGAATCTGATGGAAATGACGGCAGACTTTTACCGACGGTTGGCGTGGTATCTTTCCGGGGCATTGCCTGCGGACAGCGACACGGATGCGCGTTGGGAAACGCTTTTGAAAGAGGCTGCGGAACACTGGAAACTGGACGCGGAAGCGGCGGCGTTGGCAGCCATGCGCACGTCCGACCGGATTGAATTGCTGCAACGGAACGTTCACATGCAGACACTTCTGGAAGCGTGGATGGAGGAGTTGCTTTTGTGGCAGGAGGGGGATGCCCGGCTGATGACGGTGGGAGACTGGACGTTGGGAGTCAAGGAAAAATTGGTTCTGTCAAAATAACGTTTTTCCGACATGGAGAGACTTTTTGGCAGGGATGGTCATTTTGGATAAAGGAAAAAAACATGAAGAAAACCGGAATTTTACTCCTGGGACTGTTTTGTGCGGGAGTGACGCTGGCTGAGGTGCCGGATTGGGAAAATCCGAAGGTCTTTCGGATCAACAAAGAAAAACCACGGGCAACGTTTTTCCCGTTCGCGTCGCGGGAAGAGGCGTTGACGTTTGACAAAACGAAGTCGCCGTATGTGCAGTCGCTCAACGGGCAATGGAAATTCCATTTTGCCAAGAACCCGGAAAGTCGCCCGACGGACTTTTACAAAACCGATTTCGACATTTCGCAGTGGGCGGAAATTGCCGTGCCGGGAAACTGGCAGGTGCAGGGGTACGACTACCCGATTTACACCAACATCCCGTATCCGTTCCAGGCAGACCCGCCGAACGTGCCGCGTGACTACAATCCGGTGGGCTCGTACAAAACGACGTTTGTCGTGCCGGAGAACTGGGATGGGCGAAACGTTTTCCTCCAGTTTGAGGGGGTGGGAACGGCGGCGTATATCTGGGTGAATGGCGAAAAAGTCGGTTACACGCAGGACAGCCGTACCACTGCCGAATTCAACGTGACGCCATATATCCGCCCGGGGGAGAACCAACTCGCGGTGGAAGTTTACCGTTACAGCGATGGCTCGTATCTGGAATGCCAGGATTTCTGGCGTCTGTCCGGGATTTTCCGCAACGTCTGGCTTTACGCTGCCAGTCCCACGCAAATCCGTGATTTTTGGGCCAAGCCGGAACTGGATGAGAATTATGAGAACGCGGAGTTGGTCGTCGATCTTGACTTGCGAAAATTGAGCGGCAAGGCGAAAACGGTCAAGGCCAAGGCGATTTTGCTCGGAAATCAGGAGATGTCGGCGGAAAGTGATTGGCTGACGGTCGATTCGGAAGCGCAGACGACGGTGAAGATTCCCGTGACGAATCCGAAAAAATGGACGGCTGAAACGCCGAATCTCTATCCTCTGGTGGTGGAGTTGTGGGACGACGAAAACAACCTGCTGGACGTGACGGCCATCAAAATCGGCTTCCGAAAAGTGGAAATCCGCAACGGCCAATTGCTGGTGAATGGAAAAGTGGTCCATATTCGCGGCGTCAACCGTCATGAACACGATCCCGACACCGCCCATTACGTCCGGGAAGACACGATGATCCAGGACATTCTCCTGATGAAACAGCACAATTTCAACGCGGTGCGGACGTGCCATTATCCCGATTGTCCCCGGTGGTACGAACTGTGCGACGAGTACGGCCTCTTCCTGACCGACGAGGCGAACGTCGAAAGCCACGGCATGGGATACGGCGAAAAGTCGCTGGCGAAAAACCCGGACTGGAAAGAAGCCCATCTGGATCGCAACATCAACATGGTGGAGCGGGATAAAAACCATCCGTCGGTGATTGTCTGGTCGTTGGGAAATGAGGCGGGGGACGGCGATAATTTCACCGCCTGCGCAAATTGGATTCGGAATCGAGACCAATCTCGCCCGGTTCATTATGAACGTGCGCAAGGGGGAGCCAACACCGACATTGTGTGTCCGATGTATCCCAACCCGTATTACTGCCGGGACTACGGTTCCAAGGAGCAGACGAAGCCGTTGATCATGTGCGAATATGCCCACGCGATGGGGAATTCGACGGGGAATTTCGACCTTTTCTGGGATTTCGCGTTCGACCCGGCCATCAAGCACTACCAGGGTGGGTACATTTGGGACTGGGTGGATCAGGGAATCCGAACGGCGATTCCGGCCGATGGCAAAATGCCGATGGCGCACCATGTTCCCGCGACCGAAGCGGCAAAATCGTTCATGGCGTATGGCGGTGACTTTGGGTACGTTGGCGTGCCGAGCGACGACAATTTCTGCTGCAACGGCCTGATTTCCTCCGATCGTACCGAACATCCCGGCCTGGAACAGGTAAAATTCTGCCAGCAGCCGGTCAAAACGACGTTGATTTCGCTGGAAAACGGTATTTTGAAGTTGAACGTGAAGAACCGTTTCGATTTTATCGATTTGTCCGACTTGCAAATGCAGTGGCGGGTGACGAATCTTTCGGAGCCGGTCAAGATCGACTGTCCGAACCTTCCAGCACAGGAGTCCGGCGAAGTGACGATCGACATTTCCAGCGTGAAGGCCAAATACATTACCGTGGAATTTGTCCTGCGAAACAATACGCCGTGGGCCAACGCGGGACACGTGGTCGCGGTAGATCAATTCCAGGTGACCGAAATGCCGCAACCGAAGTTTACCCTGGCGACCGACGCGGTTGTTGCGCAGGAGGAAACGTCGGTGACGTTGCAAAAAGGGGATGTGAGCTACACATTCTGCAAAACATCCGGGAAACTCGTCTCGTGGAAGAAAGGCGAAACGGAACTTCTGGCAGAACCAATGCAGCCCGATTTTTGGCGAGCCGTGACGGACAACGACCGTGGAAACCACGCCCCCAAACGGTTGGCGATTTGGAAAGAAGCGGCAAAATCGTGGACGATTGAAAAGGTAAACGTGGAGCCGGGAATGGTCACGTTTATTGGAAAATTGCCGAATGTGCAGGCGTCCCTCGACGTCGTTTTCAAAGTCGGTTCAAAGGGTGAATTGCGGGTCGTCCTGGAATACGCTCACGAAGGGGAAAACAAGCTCCCCGAAATGCCACGGCTGGGAATGGCACTGGCACTGACGCCGGGATTTGAGAATTTCAAATGGTGCGGACGCGGACCGCAGGAATCGTACTGGGATCGGAAAAATGGAATGCTCTTCGGGCACTGGAAATCGACCGTGACGGAGAATTTCTTCCCCTATTCCGAGCCGCAGGAGACGGGAAACCACATCGATACCTACTTCCTGAAGCTGGCAGGCGAAAAGCATTCCGTGCAGGTCTTTGGCGTGAGCGGTTACGAACAGAAACCGTGGTTTTCGTTCAACGCACTGCACTTCAGCACCGAGGATTTGGAAAGTCACAAACATCCCTGGCAATTGCCGTCACGTGGGGAGACGTTCCTCCACATCGACTACCTCCAGACGGGTGTCGGCGGGAATGATTCATGGGGGGCTCAGCCATTGCCGCAGTTCAAGCTGACGGAAAAAGCATATCGGTTTGAGTTCCAGATGAATGTCCAATAATACGCTCTGAAAAGATGGAAAAAATCTGGCCGGTGGGGAATTCACTCTCGTTTTCCCCACTGGCTAGTGGTTTTGGAAGTTATTTATCGCAGGACTCACCCTCTTTACATTCTTTTGCCGATTTTTCGTTGTGGCACGCTTCTCCTTCTTTACACTCCCCTTCCGATTTTTCGGTGGAACATGCTTCTCCCTCTTTGCACGGTTCGCATTCCTTGCAGCAGTTGTCGCAATAGCGCATTCCATGCAAGTTGCAGAAAATACGGAACTTCGGCTTGTCATAGTCGCCATGAACCATTTCTTCGACTTTGAATTCGACGATCGGTTCTTCGTCCTGCTTCAATTCTTTGCGGAATATGTGTTTTCCAAGGCAACACTCGATCCACTGGATGAAGTGAGCGGGTGTCATTTCATGGGGTTTGGGGCTTCCGACCTGAATTTTGAATCCGCCGGGGATTTTCTCGATGACCAGATCGTGTTCCTTGCTTTTGGCCGCTTCGCTGGTTTTGTCGAGCAGTGGCATTGGCTCTCCGCAGCAAACCAATTCTCCACCGCCGTCGATGAGCAATTCCACCTGATTCCCACAAATGTTACAATGATAAACTTTTTTCATCTTTTCATTCCTCCGTCAAGGAAAAAATCGTCTTTTCCTTTCAAATTTTTTGCCTGTAGGGACCACCCCTGCTAATCACCGGTATTATAGTGCGGATGGCAAGGTGAGGCAATTTTTCTTTGAGGAAGAATGGAACCATGGAAAAATTATCGAAACAACACACCTGAATCGGTTTCCGATCGGTCAGCCGTTTTTCTCCAATTCGCACCAACGCAGAAGTTCCTGGCACCAGGTCAGAAGCTGGCTGTAGGCATCCGAAAGAGCCAATTCCGAAAGTGGGCCTGAAAAAAGCGTTTTTCGGTCAACGCACATTTCCAGAATCTTCCGGTCGGCAGGAGAAACATGCTGCCAAAGAACCTGGCGGGAAGAGAAATATTCGCCCGTTTCGCGGTACGTTTTGGCCTGCAAAATGAAAAATGGGCTTTTGTAGAGTTCCGGGAGGTTCGTTTGTCGATCTTCAAAAAGGTAACTGTGGCAGACCGCGTGGTACAAATTGGCCGCTCCCACACGAACCGCTTCCAAAATGTCCGAAGGCTGAATCCGCTCCCGAAGCCAGTCCAACGTTCCCACCAGAGGTTGCGTATCGTGGTAAAACTGGAACAAATCCGCTCTCGGCCAGGCCAGAAGTTCTGCCTTTCCCGAAACGAATCCGCAAAGTTTGTCCGAAAGCGGTGACCGCTCCACGCAACGGCGATAAGCCCGCAAATCCTCCATCCGCAAAACGTCCAGAATCAGCACCACGTCCAAATCGCTCGTCGGCGTCGCTTCCCCACGGCGGTAACTCCCCTGCAAACCAAGACAGACCACCCGTGAGCCAAACAGGGCTTGAAGATGTTCGACAAAATCGTGCCATTCCGGTTGGTGCAAAAATTCCATTTCTCTCTCCTGGTAAAAACAGTTACGTGGAACTTCCTCACACTTTCCGAAGACACGGTTCGATAACGTGGTATTGCTTTTTTATAAGTTTCATGAGCATTCTTCGGAAAATTGATAGAAAAACTTAAGGGCACTTCTAAAAAACACTTTCCTTCTTACTTTTTTAACAAGGCACTAGCGTACACACGGCTGGCTGAGTACCTTTCGTTCTTCATCCGCGAAGAACTGGCGTTTGTCGAGGAAATATTGAAACTCTCGCATTTCCACGTCGGTCCACGTATTGGCTTGAGCGTAGGAGCCGCAGAAGGGAACCGCCAAATCAATCCAGCACGCTACCGTTCGTTTTTCGTCGTCGGAAAGCTGAACGTCATAATGCGAGGGTTCCAGATAGTTCACCAACGGACTTTTCGTCGAACCAGTAAATCGCGGAGGAAGCATTTCGGCACGTCCACGCGGATCAAGCCACTGAATCCACGGATTTTCTTCGTATCTCCATCGGTAACGGCCGCGACAACGCCAGTAATCGTTTCCGCCCACCCTTGTCCACACAAGCAAACCAGCAACAACAATTCCAATCCGATTTTTTCATCGTTCCCTCCATAAATTTCTTAATAATCTAAAAAAAATTTATAAGAATTCCAAGAACGACAGAAGCACACAACCAGGCACCATTTGGGGCGAAATAGTAAAATTCGGGTGTTGTACTCATGTGTATCCCTCCCAAACTAAATCATTGTTTGCAATAATTCATAGGCTTCTTGCGTCTCCTTAGAATTGACGAACTTTGTAACGTTATACTCACCTCCAGTGTATATATAAATCACTCATTCCCAGAAGCTGTTGTACCCATCCAGCAGAGGTTTCCACGCTTAAAATATGAGAAACAGGAATAACTTTTTTAGCTCCAATTCCATAGATATACACCCTTTCTTTTGTAATAACCATTGTGGTAACACGGTATAATCCGTAATATTTCAAGACCTGCGTCAGATATACAAACGAAAAG
Source organism: Planctomycetia bacterium (assembly GCA_030527185.1). Classification (GTDB taxonomy): domain Bacteria; phylum Planctomycetota; class Planctomycetia; order Pirellulales; family Thermoguttaceae; genus RGIG3701. The sequence continues at coordinate 58,919 of JAUNBF010000012.1, forward strand.
TAGGGGACTAAAAAGAATGTGGCAAGACAGATTCCTAAAACAACCAGTCCATCCATAATTAACGTACAAACGATTGCCGACCATGCAATTTTTGCGACACATAAAACTTTTTCATCATTCAAATAAACATCATCTGCCATGGTAACCTCTCCTTGATTCAAAGTGTATCTCTCCTTTTTGTTACAATTCCATTATAATCTCCACACACCAGAAATTCAATAGGTTGGAACTTTTCTGGAAAATTTTGAGAAATTTTTAAGTTTTTTAAGAAAAAAGGCGATATGGGCATCGACAGGAATATATATTTATGGCATATTTAGGTATCAAAATTAAGAAAGGAGGTTGCTATGAGTGAAAAAGAAGTCAAAGCATTTTCTTTGAGAATGCCACCAGACTTGTATGACAGAGTAAACAAAATAGCAAAAGAAAATGGAATGACATTCACATCTTTTGTTATTCAGTTAATGAGGGAGGCATCAGGACACTCTCTGGAATCGAGAGTAAAAGAACTTGAAAAACGAGTAACAGAACTGGAAAACAAGAAATAAAAACGCCCCGTGCTGCTTAATCTTTGACCGGATTAACACGAGGCGCAATCAGAAACTGGCTGGAATCCCTCCCCAAAGCAACGGGAATCGTCGCCTGTTATGATCCGGTGGGACAGAAAATTTTGGAAACGTGCGCACAACGTAAAATTCCAGTCCCCTCCTCGCTTGCGGTCGTTGGAATCAACAACGATGAGGCATATTGCCAACTTGCCAAACCCCCTATGTCAAGCGTCATCCAAAATGGTCATTTAACGGGGTACCTGGCGTGTGAATTGTTGGAATCTCTGATGAATGGCAATCCACCACCAAACACACCCCGTGTTTCCTCTCTCGGAGTAGCGGTGCGACGATCGACGGACACATGGGCTATCGAACACCTGAACCATCTCTCGAAACCTCTATAAAATACGGCTTTTCTGAAAGTCTAACACCTTCGGGGGGCTTAAATGGGGGCTACTCGAATATTGAGCAGGAAATATGGGGTCTGTTGCGGTCGTTGGATTCGGAAAGACAAACGAATGTTCTGGAAGTTCTGGGGGAGATTCTCAAGGCTGAACGGGAGATGGGGGGGGAAGGAGGGGAAGAGAATGGTTGAACGGGAGTTTTTGAAGCGGATGGGGGGTGGCGTTCCCCCTCCCGTCGCCGTCGCCCGCCGCTCGCCCTAGGGAGCCGGGAACGAATGGAGAAGCCGTTAGCAAGGGGAAAAATCGTAGTGCAGACAAAAAAATTTTTTCAAACGCAGTGAAGAAAAAAATTTTTTGGCAAGCGTTAAGCGATTTTTCAACTTGGTAGGCT
>JAUNBF010000105.1 GCA_030527185.1 Planctomycetia bacterium
GCAGAGCAGCGGTCTCCAAAACCGCAGGTTGAGGGTTCGAGCCCTTCCGCCCCTGCTCAACTTCGATTCTCCTTTGGAAAAGTTTCTGAAGGCGGAGTCGAAGTTTTCTGATTCCAGTGCTTGTTCCCGTTTGTTTTGAGTCCTCTCAAGGCAGCGGAATTGTAAAAGTACGGATAAAATAAAAACAGGTTTGCCGGAGAAACGACGAACATTGATGTTCAAGTATTTTCTTGAATGGAAATGAAGCGTTTTTTCGATAGATAATCAAGATTCTGGGAGGCCCAAGTGGTTGGTTTGCTTCAGGAAATGCTGAAAACGCAGCTTTATAAAAAGACGCAGGGTCGCATTGTCCGTCAGTGTACGGCAGCTGCAGTCGCCATAATCCTTTTTGCGGGTCTCTACCAACTTTCCAATTTGTTGATCCAGCAACCGGCAGGGGTACGACTGGGAGTTCCTGGCGTTTTGGGAATCGTGTTTCTCTGGTTTTCCTACCGGATTGTGAATTATCCGAAATTTGCGGATTTTCTGATTCAGGTGGAAGCGGAAATGCGAAAGGTTTCCTGGCCATCCCGTGCGGAATTGATCAACAGTTCCATCGTGGTGATTGTCGTCATGTTTTTTCTGGCGGCATTGCTCTTTGGTTACGATTTGCTGATCAAGGAAGTTTTGGAGTGGATTGGCGTCATTGGTAAGTCGATTTTCCAGGGATTGGGAATTTTTTCCTGAAATTGGGAAGTTTTTTGATACAGAGAAGTTCGCAAGGACTTGAAATACAAAATAACGGTAAAAACGCTGGACCACGAGCGCAGACACAACAGTGGGAGTCAGAGATTCTGACGTAGGTTCATTTCCAGACATGAGTCCCGATTATGACAGAAGAAAAACAAACATTCGATTCTGAACAGGTTGTCTCGAACGTGAGTAACGAGGCACAGAAAGGGGCGAAAGTCGTGGAGATGAAAGAATCTTCCCCGGATGGCGGTTCTGAAAAAACGCTGGTTGAACGGGAAGATTCCGGCAAAAACACCGAAGAAGTGCAGATGGAGTGGTATATTCTGAAGGTTCAGAGTAATCGGGAAGACTCGATTAAGAAGACTTTGGAACGCCGCGTCCGTATTGCGGGTCTTGACAAATACTTCGGTGAGATCGTTGTTCCTACGGAATCTGTGACCGAGCTTAAAGGTGGTCGGCGTAAGACAACGAAACAAAAGCTGTATCCAGGTTATGTGATTATCCAGATGGAAATCAATGAGGATACCTGGTATTTGGTGCGTCAGACCTCGGGTGTCGGCGATTTTGCCGGAGCCGGGGGGAAACCTACGCCGATGATGCCGCATGAAGTCGAGAAAATCATGGCACTCTCCGAAACGAAGGAAGAGGAAGAGCCGAAATTCAAGATTGGCTTCAAGGTTGGCGATCAGGTGAAGGTAATCGAGGGTAATTTTGAGAGTTACGAGGGCGAAGTCAGCAATTTGGACTTGGCGAATGGCCGCGTAACGGTCATGATTAACATTTTCGGACGCAGTACGCCGGTGGAATTGGAATATTGGCAGATCGAATCGAACTGATTTTCCCGGTTCCAGTACATTGTTCCCAGGCGAGTTAGGGGCTTTACAGCTTTTTTGGCTCCCCCGCCGAATACTATGGGCAGAGTAATATCCTCTGAAAAGCGAAAACGTCGTTTTTTGCCGAGGATGTCCAGGGTATTGAACATCGAAGTTGGCAGACCTTTCCGAGAGGATTTCCGACGAAAATTCTAAAATGGTAAGACTTTGCAGAAGTACTTGATAGAAAAGCAGGTGTAAAATGGCAAAACAACTGGTAGGAATCGCAAGATTTCATGTTCCTGGTGGGAAAGCGACTCCCGCGCCGCCGGTAGGAACGTCGTTGGGTCAGTTTGGCGTGAACCTGGGACAGTTTGTCACCCAGTTCAACGACAGGACGAAGAATGACATGGGACTTCGGATTCCGGTGATTGTTCGTTGTTACAACGACCGCAGTTTTGAATTGGAGACGAAAAGTCCGGCTGCCGTCGACCTTTTGAAACAGGCCGCGGGAATCGTGAGTGGTTCCGGGAACGTTCCGAAAGTGAAGGTGGGCAAAGTGACGCGGTCTCAGATCGACGAGATTGTGAAGCGGAAGATGGCAGATTTGAACGCTCGGAGTGTGGAACAAGGTCGGAAATTGATTGAAGGTACCGCCCGCAGTATGGGTTTGGAAGTAGTGGAAGGATAAGGTTATGGCGAAGCGATCAAAGCGAATGCGAGATATGTCGGCGAAAGCGCCTGGCAAAGCCCCTCTCCCTCTGGCGGAGGCGGTACGGACGTTGAAAACATTCAACACGACGAAGTTTGACCAGTCGGTGGAAATAGCGATGCGGCTGGGAATTGATCCCAAACAGGCCGACCAGATGGTGCGTAGTTCGATCGTTCTCCCGCACGGGATTGGGCGAACGCTGCGAGTGGCCGTCTTTGCGAAGGGGGACAAAATGGACGAAGCGACCGCTGCCGGTGCGGATATTGTCGGCGGAGCGGATTTGGCAGCCGATATTAAGGCAGGCAAAATGGATTTCGACGTCTGCATTGCGACACCGGATATGATGGGCGTGGTAGGGCCGTTGGGTCGAGTTTTGGGTCCACGTGGTTTGATGCCATCCCCCCGAGCGGGTACCGTGACAATGGACGTTGCGAAAGTCATCCAGGAATATAAAGCGGGAAAAGTGGAATTCCGCAACGATGCTGGCGGGAATGTTCAGGCGATTGTCGGCAAACTGAGTTTTTCGGAAGAGAAACTGGTGGAGAACATCCAGAAATTCATCGATTATGTGATTTCGCTCAAGCCGTTGGCCGCCAAGGGTCAGTATGTGAAGGGTGTCGCCATCAGTGCCACCATGTCACCGGGCGTTCGGGTACAACTCTAAAAGAAACAGGGTATCGAGATGAGTAAATATGTAAAAGATTTAGTTTCCAACCATATTTCCACGACGATGAACGAAGTTCAGGACGCGTTGTTGGTCGATATGGTCGGAATGACGGCAAACGAAACGAATACCCTGCGTGGCGAGTTGGAAGCCAAAGGGGTTCAGATGATGGTGATCAAGAACACCCTGGCACGTCGGGCATTGGCCGATACGACGTTGGCACCGCTCTTTTCGACGCTGGGCGGCAGTTCCGCGTTGTGCTGGGGATGTGAAGATGTCGTTTCGCTTACCAAAACGGTTTGTGCGCTTGCCGATGACAAACGATTTGCGGAAAAATTCGTTGTGAAATGCGGTGTGATGGACAGCGAACGCCTCGAAGCGGAACAGGTCAAACAGGTCAGCACCTGGCCGTCCCGCACGGAACAGTTGTCGCTTCTGGTGGGACAGATTCTGGGTGCTGGTGGTGGTCTTGTGGCCGCCATGTTGGGTCCAGGCTCGACCGTTGCTGGCCAAATCGCTTCCAAAGGCGAAGGCGACGAAGAGAATGATTAATGAAATAATGATTAATAGATAGAAAATTAGAATAAAATTGAGAATTTTTGTTCCTGTCTTTCGATTTTGGAGTGCGGGCAGAGCGTTTTAAGGGGAAGTGTGAGCGAAACTTAAAAAAGCCGTCGGTGCGAAGGAATGGGAAGAAGACCATTTTTTGAAAGGATAGACAAATGTCGACAGATCGTGAATTTTCTGCGTTGGCAGTGGAACTGGGAGATAAAATTGCGGAACTGACGCTGAAACAGGCGAAAGAACTGGCAGATTATCTGAAAGAAGTGCATGGTATCGAAGCGGCTGCTGGTGGTGCGGTGGTCATGGCAGCAGGTCCTGCGGCAGGTGGCGAAGCGGCCGCGGCTGCGGAACAGACCGAGTTCACCGTCATGATGGACAGCTTTGGCGACAAGAAAGTGGAAGTCATCAAAGTCATCCGTGGTCTGACCGGCTTGGGACTGAAAGAGTCGAAAGACCTTGTGGAAAGCGCTCCGTGCAAAGTCAAGGAAGGGATTTCCAAAGAAGACGCGGAAAAGATTGCTGCCGATTTGAAAGCGGCTGGAGCGACCGTCTCCATCAAATAAGTTTTTTCCACCAAACGACAACGGTATAACTCATGTGGGTTATACCGTTTTTTTTTATGGCCAGGTACGACCGGGAGCGACCGGGTGTACACCATAGAGAACATCCAGAATTTGTTACCGATCGTACCGGATTAGGGAGGGGGAATAGTCTTCGGGAGCATCGTAGCCAAGGAGATTGAGTACGGTGGCCGCAACATTGGCCAGGCCGGGATGTTCGACGGAGGCCATGGTGTATTCGCCCTGATAATTCGGATCGTAAATGCAGAACGGAACGGGGTTGAGCGTGTGGGAGGTTTTGGGGGAGCGAACCCCTTTTTTCTCCGTCCACATTTCGTCCGCGTTGCCATGGTCGGCGGTGACGATGGCAATGCCGCCGAGTTCGTCGATGACCTGAAGAATCGTCCCGACGCACGTATCCACCTTTTCCACCGCTTCGATCGTGGCAGCCAGGTTCCCGGTATGTCCCACCATGTCGCCGTTGGCAAAGTTGAGCCGTCCGAATCGAAATTTGCCACTTTTCAGTGCTTTGACCGTCCAGTCCGTGATTTCCTGTGCCTTCATGAGCGGCTTTTTGTCGAATTCAATCCGGTCGGAGAGGATTTCCTCGTAGTCTTCGCACGCCGGGTCGATGTAACCGGAGCGGTTTCCGTTCCAGAAATACGTCACATGGCCGAATTTCTGCGTTTCGCTGATTGCAAACATCGAGACCTTCTCGGCACAGAGATATTCGCAGAATGTCCGGTCGATCGCGGGAGGCGTCACGAGAAAATGCTTCGGCAGCTTCAAATCGCCGTCGTATTGCATCAAGCCGCAGTAATAGACGTTCGGAACGCGGATTCGGTCGAATTTCTGGAACTCGTCTCCTCCTTCAAAGGCCTGCGTAATCTCGATGGCCCGGTCGCCGCGGAAATTGAAGAAGACCACGGCATCGCCATCCTGAATCGTTCCGACAGGCTGACCATTCTCGTCCACCACCACAAACGGATCGAGATACTGATCGACGGCCTGGGAATTTTCCGCATACATCGTCTCGACAGCCGCCTGAGCGGAGGCAAACGGACGTGCCTGCCCCAACACATGAGCGTGCCAGCCCCGTTCGACAATTCGCCAGTCCGCCTCGTAGCGGTCCATCGTCGTCACCATTCGGCCACCACCGCTGGCAATGCGGAAGTCGGCACCATACGCCGCGTTGATTTCCGCCAGCACTTTTTCCGTCGCGTCGATATAGACCAACGCCGATTTTTCCGGCACATCGCGGCCATCGTGGAGGATATGCACGCGGCACTTCTTCACCCCATCTTTCGCGGCATGGCGGAGCATGGCGTACAGTTGCGCGGTGTTGGAGTGTACATTCCCGTCCGAATGCAGGCCGATAAAATGGATCGTGCCACCTGCCAGAGCCTTGGTTACGGCCGTTTTCCAGACTTCGCCGTCGAACATGCTGCCACTCTCAATCGCGCGGTTGACCAGTTTGGCTCCCTGATCGAAAACCCGGCCAGCCCCCAGTGCGTTATGCCCGATTTCCGAGTTTCCCATGTCGTCGTCCGACGGAAGACCCACCGCACGGCCGTGTGCCTGGAGTTGCGTGTACAATTTCGCGTGGAAAAGCTTGTCCAGCGTCGGCGTTTTGGCTAAATAAACCGCGTTGGAATCGTCCTGTTTCCCGATTCCAATCCCGTCCATCACAATCAGTACCATCGGACCAGGCCGACCTGGATAAAAGGCGTTTTTTTTCAACGAAAGGTTTGTCATTGCTGAGTTCCTGTAAAATTAGTATTAAAATTCGCACCAGGTGTTGTGCGGCTTGCGGCAAGCCGATAGCCGCTTTCCCGTCAAGAGTTTGACCGCCGTGGGGAGGAAAACCTTTCTATAGAAAGAGTTTCCTCCCCAGACCCCTCCTTCCAAAGATTTTTATGTGCGCCGCTACGCGGCTTTTTTTAATTATCAATTATCAATTATCAATTATCCATAAATGCGCATCCGAACCGTCTCGCCGCAAACACACGATAAACGATTGATTTCCTCCAACGCCCGCAAAACGGCTCCTTCGGTCGTCTCGTGCGTGATGATGATCAGAGGAACGTTGTTGCTGCCTGCCAGATGATTCTCTTCCTGAATCAGCGAGGCAATGGAAATTCCGTGAGCGCCCAGTAATTTTGCCACTTCGGCCATGACGCCCACACGGTCTTCCACCGTCACGCGGAGATAGAATCGGCCGGAAATCGTTTCCGGGGCGGCTGGATGAATCCCCTCTTCGGGCTGTTTTTCTGGACTCCAGAGATTCAAAGCGTCGAATGTCAAGCGGGTTCGACCCACAATCGTGTCGATGACATCCCCCACCACCGCACTGGCTGTCGGCATTTCCCCGGCTCCCAGCCCGTAGTAAAAGGAGTGCCCCACCGCGTCCCCCATCACACTGACCGCGTTGAATGCCCCACGAACGTCACTCAACGGACTTTGGCGGCTGACCAGTGTGGGCGAAACGCTTAACGCCAGCGAATCACCGTTTCCGCCTTCTCCCCGCAGACGTTGGGCAATTGCCAGGAGTTTGATCGAATAACCGAGCAATTTCGCGTATCGAAAATCGACCGCATCGACCGTTTCGATTCCCAAACGCGGAATTTCCTGCCAGTCGCACGAAACGCCAAACGCAATGTGGGAGAGAATCGCCAGTTTTTGAGCCGTATCCGCTCCCGTCACGTCCATCGCCGGATTGGCCTCCGCGTAACCAAGCCGTTGAGCTTCCGCCAGTGTGGAGGCGTAGTCGCTCCCCTCCTCTTCCATGTTCGAGAGGATGAAGTTGCACGTGCCGTTGAGAATGGCGTGAATCGACTCGAAGGAATTGGCCGCCAGACTCTCCGAAAGACTGGCGATAATCGGAATCCCCCCGCCGACCGCTGCCTCGAAAGCGACCGAACAACCATGTTGCCGGGCAGCCTCGAAAATCTCCTGTCCGTGCGTAGCCAGCAGAGCCTTGTTCGCCGTGACGATGTTTTTTCCGGCGGCCAGCATTTCCAGCATGATCGTCCGCTCGATTCCCGTCCCGCCGATGAGTTGCACCACAAGCGAAATTTCCGGGTCGTTCAGAATCTCCCGATAATCGGTCGTCAGCACCCCAGGTGGAAGCGTAACATTCCGGGGGCGCGTCACATCCGTGTCCGCAATCCGCACCAACTCCACACACTGCCCCGTCCGTCGGGAAATCCGTTCCTGCTGTTCGATCAACAATCTTGCCACTCCGGTGCCAATCGTTCCGAAGCCTACCAATCCGACTTTCGTTGTTTTCATACGACTCTATTATAATGAAGGAAATATAAACGAGAAAATAAAACCCGATTCCGTATCCGCTCTCCTTTTTCAACGGTTGGAGAGAGAATCATCCATCGAATTTTCCGGGAGAACCATCTCTATAATATACACCGGAATGCCAATTTATGGTAGGGGCGGTGGAGAATTGCGAAGATCCCCCCAAAAAAGTTTGTATCGAGGCCGGGGGGATTGATAATTGATAATTCAAAACGCCTCTATCCTCCGAAGTGGGTGGAAGAACGCATGACGGGAACAGGCATGTTACTTTTCGCGGCGGGAGTCGCTGGCACGGCATTTTTGGGAGCGGGAGGGGGAGCATTCTCTCCGATGGCCAGAGGGAGTGGCCCATGGGGAGCGGTCATTTCCGCCGTCACCAGTGGAGTCTCCACCGCGTGGGGTGTGGAATTGGCAAAAAACGTCGCTTCCATCGGTGTAATTTCCACCGAGGCATTCTTTTTTTCCTGAGTTGCCGGGAGTGCGGGGACGGTTTCCTCCACGGGCGGAGTAATGACAGCCACTTTTTTCACAGGGACAAAACGTGTTTGCGAGGAAGGTTCCGAAACAGGCGTTTTTTCCTGACTTTCCGCAACTTCCACCTGCGTTCCAACGGCTTGGGCAGGTTCTTCCAGAGTTCCGAGAGTTGGGTCAAACATCGGAATCTCCTCTTCGATGGCCTCTTCGGAAGTGTCCAGCCGAATTTCCGCAATCGTCACCGGTGCCACGACCGCCGGAGCCGTTACGCGAGCGGCCAGACGTTCATGGATTTTCATGATGTTTTCCGTGGAAGCGGACATTTTCTGATAATGGGGTTCCATGGCTGAGTTGAACATCGTTTCCGCGTTTTTCAGCTTTCCGTAAATCTGCTTCACCAGTTCACTCCGCTTCTGTTGCGTCGATTCCTGGATGGCTTGAGCGTAAATGGGGAGGAGGGTTTCCACGGCCGTTTTTGTGTAGTGGAAAACAGGTTCCTCCAGTGTGCCGGAAAGAGCCACCTCCCAAGTCAACGAATCGTCCAACGATCGACCTATCGCCTCCTGAAACGTTGCCGGAGCAGATTCCGCACACTGCCAGGCCACTCCCCGACGGGTGATACGGAGGGTGCCTTGAATTTCGTTGTCGAACAGGTCGCATTCCATTTCCAACGTGCCGTCGTGCGAAATGCCACGCAAAGCCAATGGTTCCGACGGATTTCCCAGTGTGATTTCCTCCTTCCCCAACGGAATCCGCAGGGTGAGGTGACGCTGCGTGAGATTTTTCTTCTGCCGGCAGGAAAGCATCAGACTTCCCGCAACCGGATTTTCGTCATTCTCGTTCTTTTCCCGCAACTCCATCGTACCGTAAAACGAGCGGAGACAATCTTCCCGCGTCCGCGTGTTCCAGTCTCCTGAAAATTGGAAAATCCCTCCACAAAGTTCGATTTCCCCCGACGTTTCCAACGATTCCGGCGGGACGTCGTTCGGCAAAAGAGCCGTCAGCACCAAGGTCTCCAACGCGCCTCCGGCAGCCAAAACCGGGTAGAGTTGCCGAGATGTTTCCGGCGTGTAAAGGAACGTTTCCAACGACGTTCGGGCAAGGCCATCTCCTCGAAGGATTTTTGCCAGGTCTTTTCCGTCTACCGCGATTTTTTTGCCCATTTGCGACAATGCCTGTGTCACTTCCGAGCTGGTCTCTTTCCACTTCTTTTGTAGTTCGTCCGATTCTTGACGGATTTCCGCCAGACGTTCCAACATCAGCGACGTTTCCTGATTCGGCTCATTTCCTTGTTGCAAGGCTTGCTCCATCACGACACGGATTTCGCTGGCATCCTTCTCCAGAATGGCTAGCCGAGTACTCATCTTCTCAAATTCAGGCAGATAACGTCCCTTCACCCCCTCAATCCACGCCAGAGATTGCAGCGACGCCATTTTTTCGTCCAATTTTCGCTCCTGGTTCTCCAGAACTCCTCCCAGGGCTACGGTCGGAGAATTGTCTCCCGCCACCGTTTGCAACAACGGAAAACGAATCCCCCGCATAGCCAGTTTCTCCACTCGCAACGAACCATCCACCCACGAAATCGGTTGAATTTTGGCGGTGAGAGAGTCGGCCAGAATCGTCCGACCAGGCATTTCCCCCTCAGCAGGTCTCCACTCCACATCCCGCCAGCAAAACTCTCCCGGCAGAAGACTTTTTTCCGAGGGCTGGTAAATCACTTCGGAAAAATGTTCCCCACGCAGCGATTCCCGCAACCGCTCCTCCACGGGTGTTCGGAAAAACGAAAGCCCTGCCAACACTAAAATACCTAAAGCCAGCCCCAGAATCATCTCTTTCACCAAACGGGGAAAATGCCGGGACGAAACCCATTTTGGAGGTGCGGAAACCTTGGCTGCCAGAGATTCGACAGATACCGATTCCGATTCTGCCAACGCCGATTCTGTAAAAGTTGGCTCTGTAAAAGTTTGCTATTCCAATGCCTAATCTGCCGCTACTTCCGCTTCGTCATGACGTTCCCCGAAAACAGGCGATTCAGCCATCGGGAAGGAAACCGCGGACTCCTCCACTTCAGGCACAATTTCTACCCAGATCGGATTCTCCGAAACGCTTAAATTTTCCTCAATTTCTTCTTTTTGCTGCGCATATTCCACCTCTTGCATGATTCTGCGCAAAGAATCCCCCGGCGGAGGAAGAAGATGGCGTAACGACGTGGTACCCACTTCGGGAAGCTCCATCGAAATCGTCGTTTCAAAAAGAGCCGTTTCACTCGAACTCGAACCGAGGTACTCATTTCCACGAACAGTCTGTACGATCTCTCCCAAAACATCTCGTACCTCTTTTTTGTAGCCCTTCATCCACTGAAATTTTTTCGGCAAATGCCCGTCCGCACTCATTTCCGACCCTACGTCCTCCTGGAAATCTTCCGAATTCCTGGCTTCCCCGGAATTTAAAATCGGTCTCTCGTCCGAAAAAGGGCTTTTTTCCAGTGCTTCATGGGGATTTTCGTTCATCTTTTCACCTTATGGAGGCTGCAAAATTGATATAATCGGAAAACTTTACCTGTTTTATCGTCAAAATGAAGAGGAAAACTTGCTTTTTTTTGAAAATTTGTCAAAGAAAATGGAGAAGGGGCTTGGGAGAATATCCTCCAAACTCCATCGCTCCAACTATCTTTCTGGGTGATTGCGCCTCGGTTAATCGGCTCAAATATTAAAGAACACAGGGCGTTTTTATTTGCCAAATACTTTCTCCTCTACTTCTGTTACGCGTCTTCGTACGACTCAAGTCGCGTCTCTTCGGGTTTTTCATTCGCATAGTTTTCAAGGAATTCCCGAATACAATCGATACGTTCTTTCCTTGCTTCATTGCGATGATTCGTACTCTCTTGAGCAATGAATCAGGAATAATCCTATTAATTCCCGCATTCACCCGAACTCCTTCCCAATAGTCGCTATTCGTATTATATATACATGAACAAATATCAATATCTATATCATCCTTATTTCTAAAAGGCTTCTGAAATTTCAAGATTTTACGGATAGAGACTGGATTCAGAAATGATGTTGGCAGCCAACATCCGTCCGATGGCGTCGGGAAGCCGACATCATCTTTTTCATCCACGTCAAGAGTTGTGACGGTGGGTTAGCAAAAGGAGGATTTCGTGTTTTTTTCGCCTGTTTTTCGGGGTTTGAGGAGGTTATCCTTTCCCAGCCATTATTGGCCTTCCGAATGTTGTAAGGCAAGGCGGCTGTCCAGTGCCTGGAGGAGCAGTTCGGAGAGATTCACCCCCTGGTGATGGGCAAGCGTCAACTTTTCCGCAGGCAAATAAACCACCTCCGACACCAAATCTTTCAAAGGCATACCACACTGGTCGCTGATTGCCTGAAGCGTGTTGGGCGGAATTTCATAATCGTCGTCATCGTCGTCGGCTTCCAGCCATTGCTCCAACGCTACGATTTCCTGATCGGTGGGGACGTGGACATCTGCCATATCTTGCGGATGCACCGTGATCAGACAGACATCCTCCAAATCAGAGGTTTCAACCACATTACAAGGAGAGGGTTTCGGTAATGGTTCCGACAAATTCGCTAAATGCAAAGCCAACGCTTCTTTCGCCATCCGTTTTGCCTCCTTGAGCGAATTTCCCGCCGAAAAACAACCGGGCAGATCGGGAAAACGGACACCAATGGATGTCTCACCCCACTCAAAAATGGCAGGATAGGCATATATTTTTTCGGACATTTTTTTCTCCTGAAGACTTGGGGCTTATCCGCAAATAACAGCAACTTTATTCAATGCCATCATCCCAGCGGTGAGGTGTAGGAGAGCGTAGTAGGATTTGTCGGTTTTTTCGTAGCGTGGGGAGAGTTTGCGGAAGCGTTTGAGCCAGGAATGGAATGCTTCGACAACCCAGCGACGGGCATGGAAGTTGGGATTGTGTTCCAGTTCACGCTTTTCCGCGTCGCGGAAACGGATGTTAGGAACGTAACCGGCAGCTTCGACGAGGTTCTCTTTACCGACGTAACCCGTTTTCAGACAAAGATTTAGGGAAAGTGCGGCATCTTCATCTGAGGACACGAAACGTTCCGCGAGCAAGGGTTCCAGCATGGCCGAATCATGCCGATTCGCCCCGCAAACGACGATGGAGAGCGGGACATCGTGACCCTCCACGAAGACGTTGGTTTTCGACCCCATTTTTCCCCCGATCCGTCGAATTGGCTCCGGCAGATTCCGTCGTGAGGGGGGCTTTAATGGGACAGCCGTCCGCCGACTGCCACTCCCAGTCGATACCCTCCAATTCGTCAAATTTGTTCAACCCAGCCTCCCAAATTCGCTCAAAGTGCCAACCGCGTTCCCAGAGTTGGAACCGATAATGCAGTGCCGACGACCCCAGTCCGCCAAACTTTTCGCGTGGCAAAGCGTTCCCAATAGTTCCCGTCCGCAAGACGTAAACCATTGCAGCAAAACAACTTCTGTCATCCTCCTTCCGCTTCCGACCCCCGCCCGACTTGCGTTTGTACTCGCCGTTTTTGTCCCGACATTCCTCCTTCGTCGGAATCAACGCCTCCACCGCCGCCCAAAATGCGTCCGATATTTCTCATGGGGCCGTGCGTGGCATTTGTTTATTCTCTTATACTCCTTATTATCGGAAAAAAATGGGTGAATGTTTTATTGTTTTCGGATAAGTCCTTAAGATAAATGAATTCCTGTGATCGTGGAAACATATCATCCATCTTTTCTTAAATTTTAGCTATTTTGCGGAATGTATATTTTCTCCTTGATGCCCCTTGCCTTTATTAAAATTATAGAGCATGAATTTTAATCCGTCAATACTTGCCTAATGTTTCATGCAAATTCCTCCAGAAAATTTTTCCAACTCGGGGCGGAAAGGGAGAAATATAGAGAAAACCAACCCTGCCAATGGGGAGGGGAAAAGAAAAAAGCACAGTTTTTTTGAAATTTGAAAACGTCAAAGTGGACATAGACCTGCTTCCAAACATACGTAATAACTTACAAAATAAAAGTCCAGACGACATTCTTTCACTGGAAAAATCCGGCCATAAATGTAAAATAGCGGCCAAAAGAAGATTTTCCCGACGTGAAATCGTCCACCTGACTATAAACGGCATGACTGAGACTCGTTTGGAAGCAGTTATGCCACGAATAAGGGAAGTTTTCCGCTCCCCTTTTCTACTTTATACTATACCACATTTTTTCCGAGGTGGCAGAACTTATTTGAAAATTTCTTAAAAATTCTCAATAATTTTCCCCACTTCACTTTCAAATCGTAAAATTTGTTTGAATAAAAATCAAAGTTTCTATGATTTCATGGCTCAAGTGCTTTTAGTTCATTTATCAAAAACCGTCGGTGGTACCTTTGGCCTTTTTCTAAAATACGCAATATGCCCAATAATTTTATTCCACCTATCATAACTCTACATTATATAAAGCTCCCATTTCACCACAATAATTTTTCAGACCCTATTTTAACACCTCTCCGTTTTCGGTCAACATTTTCATTACGTTGATCATTTCCGGCGACTGGTCGTGAT
>JAUNBF010000013.1 GCA_030527185.1 Planctomycetia bacterium
CTGTCTTTTTCAACCACGACCTCCACGTCAGAATACCCTGGCGGGGAGGTTTTTTTCCCGAATGGAGAATTTCTGGAAATGGAACCGATTATAATGCGAATTTCAAAAGAAATTTTTTGTAAAAGTTAGTTTTTTTCTTTCGCCCCTATTGACTTTTGTCCGACATTAGATGATAATCTTGTCAGTATCCAGAAGAAGTAAATCTTTTGGAGTGTTTAAGTGCGTCAGTGTGTTTTTCGACCATGGAGGTTTTTTATGAAAAATTGTGACCAAAAATCCCATTCCGCAATCTACGGGGGGGGGGTAATCTAGGTAAATTTTCTCTTGAGTTGTTTTTGTGTGGGTTATGCCTGTTGGGTATGACGGGGAATGGATGGACGCAGAACGTCATTGTAACCAATCAGGCTGGTAAGGTGGTTACGTCGGGTACAGATTTTTCAACTGTGCAAGATAGTCTCAAAGGGAACACGGCAACCGTCACAGCCGATTTCGCGGAATCTGGCATGGTGGCACTCAATGAAAACACTTCTTTTTCGATTACGTCCAACGACTTCTCGGAAGTGCGGAAGATTTCTGCCGGATCAGGAATGACGGCGGGAAATGGAGCATTTTTCAATCTGACTTCAAATCATACTCTGACACTCGACCTCTCGAACGTACAATTCACTGGCGGAAAAGGGAGGAGATCGTCTATCCTAAGCGATACGAAGGGCGGGGCGATCGCCAGCGGCAAAAACCTCACACTTAAAGGCAATAATGCCATTTTCGGCGGGACGGAAGAGGGCGAGGGAAATACCGCAGAATGTGGCGGTGCCCTGTTTGCCTCAGGAGACATCGTTTTTAGCGGCACATTGGAGTTTCTCAACAACTCGGCAACCGACAACGGCGGGGCAATTTATATCGGGGACCTCACGGTTGATTTCAACCGCGGCGACATAGTATTTTCCGGTAAAGATTCAAAAATAACGTTCCGTGGAAATAAGGCGAACGGAGTGAACAACGATATTTACACTTGGCGTGCCGATGTAAAGATTCAAGACGGTGGAACGTACTCCTTCGGCGGTGGTATTGTGACGGAGAATGGAATCTTCCGTGATGGGACGCTTGATATCGGGGCGGCAGATCAGGACGGCTCGCCGAACGTGACGTTTGAAGACGGGTCGATTTCAAACCTTGATGGTGCTTTGGATATATCGAATGGTGCAACCGTTACACTGAAAAGTGGTGCAAGTTTTGTGGTGGGAAGTTCGTTGAACGTGGTGGGCACAAATACCACGCTCGTTCTGGGCAACAACATCACCTCCCTTTCGACGGGTAGCCTCACCGTTTCGGAGTATGGTTCTCTCGTGCTGAACGTTGGCGACGGAACGTTCGCTCCTTTTGAGGTAAGCGGAGCGGCGACTCTTGCCGCTAATTCCACC
This sequence comes from Planctomycetia bacterium, assembly GCA_030527185.1. GTDB lineage: Bacteria > Planctomycetota > Planctomycetia > Pirellulales > Thermoguttaceae > RGIG3701. Next base: position 1,422 of record JAUNBF010000013.1, read on the forward strand.
GTGACGTTGGACTTTGAAAAGTCATTCGACCCGACGAAGGAGACGGAGATTCATCTGTTTACCGTCGGAGAAACCTTTACCAATGATACCAGTAATGTAGGCTGGAAAAACCTGCCTGTCGAAAGAGATCTTTCCGTAGAACTATTTTCCAGACCACTGGGAACAGGCACGGGAGTTTACGCCCGTATCACCAGCAATTCCAACCCTAACCCCGTCCCTGAACCAACGACGTGGGGAATGCTTTTGCTGGGACTTGCGACACTGGCGATTTACGCACGGCGGAAGAGAAATAACGCGTAAACGTCCTCTTTTTTCAGACGTGTTTTGAAATAAATCAGGCATTTCCTTGCATCGGGAAATGCTTTTTTACTTTTTTCGACGCAAATTTCGGCACCAAAAAACTCCTGGCAGAAAACCAACCAGGAGCTTTTTTCTTTTCAGACAACAACGGGAATCTTCGTGAGAAGATCGCCACCAAATGGGGCGTAACACGCAGTTGCGCGGTCGTCGTCCGGGAACTACTTGAGACTACTCGCCAACATACGGGAGCAGTGCCATGAATCGGGCACGTTTCACCGCAGCGGTGACGGCATGCTGACTGGCCGCAGAGCAACCGCTCTTCCGTCGGCTGAGAATTTTTCCCTGCCGATTGGTCAGTTTTTTCAGCAACTCGACATCCTTGTAATCGACATAAAGCGGGCGGGGACGCTTACCTTCCACCGCGATCGGGTCCTTTTTCTTCGTTCGGACTTTTGCCTTGGGTCGTTTACGGAAAGGAGCCGCGCCTTTCTTGCCTTTTTTGTTGAATCCACCAGGTCGTGACATCAAAACCTACCTTCCAAATGAACTTTACCACTTCACACACATGTGTCCAATAGATAAACCAGTATTATAATCATTTTTCTTGTCGCTGCAAGGGGTGGCGACTCCCCGAAACAAATTTTTGAAAAAATGAGGGAGGGGGGCGTTAAAAAAAGAATCCATTCCTGATAAAATAAAAGATGAAAAGGAACTCTATCCGAAAAAATTACCCTGCCTCACGAAAGGAGTGAACGATGAAACGACGAGAATTTCTGGAAAAAACTTTGGCAGGTTTGGGTGCCATCACACTGCCCAACCTGATTTCGCCTTCCCTGCATGGCCAAGAGCTGCCCGCAGCCGTCCCATTTTCCACCGACCCGGTAGCCACCATTTCCCTCACCCCTCAAATCCACACCTCCCGAATCGGCATGGGAACAGGCGTCCACGGAGGAGGACGGCAGTGCAACCTCACCCGCATGGATCGTGCCAAAGCGGTGGACATCATCCGTTATTGCTACGACCGTGGAATCCGATTTTACGACTTGGCCGACATGTACGGAACGCATGGTCTCGTTTCCGAAGCTCTCCGCGACAAGCCACGCGACCAAATCACCTACAGCACCAAAATCTGGTGTCATCCCGGCGGCATTCCCGAAAAGGAGCGTCCCCTGGCCGACGTGCTGGTGAAACGGTTTTTGAAGGAACTGCGTACCGATTACCTCGATCTGGTTCAGTTGCACTGCATTCGGAACGACCAGTGGACGACCCAATTTGCCGATCAGATGGAGGCTCTCGAAAAGCTGAAACAAAGAGGACTGATTCGTGGTCACGGCCTCTCCTGCCATTCGCTCCCGGCAGCCAAAATCGCGGCGACGCACGAGTGGGTGGACGCTTTCCATATCCGAATCAACAACGCCAACCGGAAAATGGATGGTTCCTGGGACGAAACTGCCGAAATAACACGCCTGGCCAAGAAACATGGCAAAGGTCTGATCGCCATGAAAGTGTTGGGCGAAGGAGACATCAAAACGCCGCAAGGCCGACAGTCTTCCACCAACGCAGTCGTCCGTCTGGGAACGCTCGACACCCTCCTCGTTGGATTTGAAGAACGCCAGCACGTCGATGAGTTCCTCACCAACGTCGAAAAAACGCTCCAGGCCATGAAGGCAGAAATGGCGACTTGAACCGGTTTGGGGAGAAATTGTCGCCGTCATGAACCGCCCCCTACCCGAAATGGGGAAAATGGTTTATGATAGTGGAAAGTGGTTGTAATGGGAATTTGACTCCAAGGATCCGATCATGAAAATCAAACAATTATCCGTTTTTCTGGAGAATAAGCCGGGGCATTTGAGTGCCATTTGCAAGAAGCTGGCGGAAGCGAATATCAGTATTCTAACGTTGTCGCTGGCAGATACCCAGCAATTCGGCATTCTGCGGCTGATTGTGCAGGATTGGGAAAAAGCGATGAAACTCTTGCAGGAAGCGGGGTGTGTGGTTCGGCTGACGGAAGTGGTGGCGACGGAAATTGAGGATCGTCCCGGTGGATTGGCGGCGATTCTGGAGATTCTTGAAAACGCGAATCTGAATGTTGAGTATATGTATGCCTTCACATTCCACGCGGCGGATAAGGCGATTCTCGTCTTTCGGTTCGACAATCCCGACGCGGCGGTCGCAACGCTTCAGGAAAAGGGCGTCAATCTCTTCGACAGTGTGGATTTGTACAATCTGAATTAAAACGAAACCTAAAACCCAAAGTATCATGGCACAATTATTTGAAAATCTCCCTTTTGAAAACCTGTACTGGAGTCAAATGGAAACCCTCCCACGGGAGGAGATGCGTATTCTGCAACTGGAACGTCTGCGAAAAACGGTCGATCGTGTCCGGCATTTGCCGATGTATCAGGAATTTTTTGAAAAAACGAAGCTCACAGGCGACGACATCCGTTCGCTGGACGACATCCGACGGCTTCCCTTCACCACGAAGACGCAACTTCTGGAACAGTACCCGTTCGGCCATTTTCTCATTCCCCGGCATGAAATTGCCCGGATTCATGGCTCCAGTGGGACGAAAAGCAAGCCGACGCTGATGGCTTACACGCAAAAAGACCTGGAAACGTGGGCGAATCTCTGTGCGCGGTTTCTCTACGCGGGCGGTTTGCGGAGCAACCATCTCGTGCAGGTATCGTTCGGCTATGGGCTTTTCACGGGTGGTTTTGGGCTGCATTACGGAATTGAGTGTGTCGGAGCGGGAATTTTGCCAGCCGCGGCGGGAAATACGCCCCGGCAGATCATGTTCATGCAGGATTTGCACACCGACGGCCTGATTGCCACACCCAGTTATGCCATGAACATTGCGGAAACCGTTCGGGACATGGGAATCAAGCCGGAGGAACTGTCGCTGAAATTTGCTCACTTCGGGGCGGAAGCGTGGACGGAGGAAATGCGGCAGAAAATTCAGGAACTGCTCGGAATTCGGGCATATAACAACTACGGTCTGAGCGAAATTCTCGGTCCCAGTATCAGTGGTGAGTGTTACCTGCAAAACGGAATGCACATTCAGGAAGATAATTTCCTGGTGGAATGCCTCGACCCCGATACGCTTGAGCCAGTGCCGGAAGGAGAGCCGGGGGAGTTGGTGATTACGAACCTGAACAAGGAAGCGACCTCCATGTTGCGCTATCGGACGCGGGACATTGCCATTCTGGACGAATCCCCCTGTCCCTGTGGCCGTACCACTCGCCGAATGGGGCGAATCATCGGGCGTTCCGACGACATGGTGGTGGTTCGCGGCGTCAATCTCTTTCCCACGCAAGTGGAAGAAGCGCTGCTGCGGGTGGAAGGGGTCACGCCACACTTCCTTATTGAAATTGACCGTCCCGGAACGATGGACGAAGTGACGGTGACGGTGGAAATTCTCCCCTCGCACTTTTCCGACAAAATGAGCGAAATGGAAGAAGTACGCCGGAAAATCCTCCACCAGATTCAGATCGTGACTGGCTTACGGGTTCAATTGAAACTGGCCGCTCCGCAGACGATGGAACGTTTTATCGGAAAAGCCAAACGGTTGATTGATCGCCGCGATTTGCACCATATTTAACCGAAAATCCCACCCCTGCCTGGAATAAGAGCGTTACACGAAAGGAAAAACATGCTACTTTGGATTCTCATCATTGCGTTTATCGGAGTCACGTTGGGCGTCGGTATCTGGGGGATGCGCAAAACCTCCACACTCAACGATTTTTTCATCGGTGGCCGGACGCTGAACCCGTGGGTGGCGGCTTTTTCCTACGGTACCAGCTATTTTTCCGCCGTCATGTTCATCGGCTTTGCGGGAAAACTGGGCTGGGGTTTCGGGCTGAACGTGCTGTGGATTTCGCTGGGCAATACACTTTTGGGGTGTCTGTTGGCCTGGTTTGTGCTGGGATACCGGACGCGGCGAATGACGCAGAATCTCAACGTGATGACCATGCCGGAATTTTTCGACAAACGGTACAATGCGCCGAACTTGAAGATTTTTTCCGCCATCTTGATTTTCCTCTTCATGCTGCCGTACAGTGCGTCGGTTTTTCAAGGGCTGGGGTATCTCTTTGAAATTTCGCTGAACATCGAATACACCACCGCTCTGATTTTCATGTGCGTGATTACCGCCATTTATCTGGTGATGGGGGGCTTTCACGCCATGACGTTCAACGACTTCATCCAGGGAACGATCATGCTTTTGGGTTCCTCGCTGATGTTCTTTATTCTGGTGGGAAAAGCGGGTGGTTTGGAGACGACGATCCAGACGATTCAGACGAATTACGTTCTCCACCTCGGCGACCAGATTCCTCCGTGGTACATGGTGGCAGGGGTTGTTTTCATGACATCTTTTGGAGTGTGGGGCTTGCCGCAGATGGTTCAGAAATTTTACGCCATCAAGGACGAAAAACAGATTTTGCGTGGTGCCATTGTCTCCACGATTTTTTCGTTTATCATCGTTTTTGCCGCCTATTTTATGGGTAGTATGACGCATGTCTTCTACGAACCGCCTGCGACAGAACAAGTCCAAGCCGCTGCCTCCTCCCCGGAACAGTTGGGGCAAAAAGACGCGGAAGGCAAAATCCAGACGGTTCCCGCTCCATCCGTAGTGAAAAATGGGAAAACGGTCATTGATTACGACAAGTTGATTCCCGATTTGATGAAAACGCAGTTGCCCGATTTGCTGATGATCGTACTGGTTCTTCTGGTGCTTTCCGCGTCGATGTCCACGCTCGCTTCGCTGATTCTGGTCTCTTCGAGTGCCATTGCGATCGACTTGTACAAAGAGCAGGCACAGTTGGATGATTCCTCCACCAAACCGTTGATTTTAATTCGATTTTTGAGCGGGCTGTTCATCCTCATTTCGTTCCTGATCGCGATGTCCAAGTTCGACGTGATTGTCACGCTGATGTCGATTTCGTGGGGAGCGGTGGCTGGTGCGTTCATGGCTCCTTTTCTCTACTCTCTCTACTGGAAACGTGTCACGAAATGGGGCATTTGCGCCGGTATGATTTCAGGACTGACGACCTGTATCGTCCTCTTTTTTGTCATGGGGCCGGAATACTCCCCCCTTTCCGCGTCCATTGCCATGGTCGTTCCCTTTTTCGTCATTCCCCCCGTTTCGCTTCTGACCACGCCGCCAGAAGAAGCGTTGATTGAAAAAGCGTTCCAAAAATAACCATCAACGGTGGATAAAAATTTAAGGGAAGTGTAGAGGTGGGTTGAGAGAACCTTTTCTTTATCAAGGAAAACCCTATTTCCAACAGAAAGTTTTCTCCTCCCACGTCTGTCGCTCTTTGTCGGAAAAACGGCTCTCCGTTTGTCGCAAGAGATGTCATGCCCGCACGAAAAGCGTGTAAAAATATTCCAGGCTCATTCTCTATATCTACGCATTGATTATTATTCTACAGAAAATTTTTTCTCCCTTTTTCCTAAAAATTTTAAATTTTTCAGGCAAAATTCTTTGGGAAGTGGTACGAACTAATAGTCCCTGAAATTTTCCCTTTTATGACGGAGGTCACCATGAGAGCCATTTCTGAAAGAGTGCGTCAGCATAAAGCAACCCTGGAATTCACTTTGGGGAGCAGTTTCACCGTTACGATTTTCCGGGGAGTAGGCGTTTTGTTAGGACTTTTCCTGATAACGGTGGTCGTTGCGGAAGATTACGAATGGAACGTGACGGACGGGTGGATGTTTCAGACAGGAAGTTCGGCAGGGACGGAGGGGAACTGGAAAGGTGGCATGACACCTTTTGAAAACGCGGTTCTTTCCGGGGACAAAACGGTTTGGATTACGTCGGGAACGGCTAAATATTCAGGTAATCCGTCTGTCACGTGGGGAAGTGAGGAAAATCAGACACAATGTAATCTGAATGTTTTGGGAGGAGTTCAAATCTTCGTTCAGGGAGGAAAAATAGAAGGGCAAACCGTTTGGACAAACATCTGCGTTGGTTCTGGTGGAAAAATCACACTGGGAACGGATGCTGCCGACACCACCTCTTCGATTTCTTTTAGCGGCTGGAATAGTCTTTATCTAGGCACGTCGGGGACAGGAACATTCGTCCAACGAGGTGGCATATTCACCACTCCGATTGGAATTTATTTGGGAGGCAAAGGTGACTGGCAACCTAGTGCGACCCATTACAAGGGAGTCTATCATCTTTATGGTGGTACGGTAAATGCGACGAGTGGAAATGGTTTTATCCAGATAGGAAAAGAGGGACAGGGGGTCTGGAACCAATACGGCGGGACATTGAATGCTGGGAGCATTACGACGGGAAATGGGCAGGGACTTCTGAATTTTTTCCTCTCACCGGAAGGTTTTGGAAAAATCCATCTGGAAAATGACATTACAGGATTCGAAGGAACACTTTATGTTGGCGTGGCTGGTTTTGCAGGGTTGACTCCCACAGACACATCTTCTTTGTTGATTGCCAGAACAGGCGGGATTTCCAAAACAGCATCCAGTACACTTTTTAACGTGGAATCGACCAACAACGGACTTCAAGCCACGCTCGATAAATCCGCCCAAGTCGCCACTGCCATGGACATTACCGGCCAGACGATTGCGGTTCCGGCTTCCGGTTGGATTTCGTTCACAACTCCACCTGCCGAGAAGGAAATTCAGGTCGTTCTAAATCGGGATATTTCGACGCAACAACGGGCAGATTTCATGGCATGGCTTGCCAACAGTCCGAATTTGATGGTTTCGCAAGGGGGAAGTTCTGATACGATCCGGGTAGCCTGGACTTCTGGCGAATCGTTTGCGTGGGATTTGGCGGCTTACAACGCGGAAATGGGGACGAATCTTTCGGTTATCGGTTTGGGAAATGCCAGCCGGGAAACGTATTTCTGGAAGGCGAATCAGGCAGGAACACTCTTCACCTCAGGAAATTCCGCAGGGACGGATGGTTTTTGGGAAGGTGGTTTGACACCTTTCCACGGAAGTATTCTTTCCGGGGAAAAGACCGTTTATCTGCCTGCCACCAATATTACTTTTTCAGGAGCGGACAAAGAGGGAGCTTACGACGAATCGGTCAGTAATCTTTCGATTAAGGAGAATGCCAAGCTGGTTCTCGACGGAACGACACTCACAGGAGAGGCTCACTGGGGGAACGTCTGTCTTTCTACAGGGGGAACGTTGGAAATGCGCGGTAACGCAAATCTTTTCATCAACGGTTGGAACGCACTGTATGTCGGGATGTATGGCGAAGGAACTGTTTTGCAGTATGGTGGAAAAGTCGTCACGCCGAGAGGACTTTGGATCGGAGTACGGGGAGATAGTTTTGGACCGGACGAAACCCGAATGGGAACGTATTCACTGTATGGCGGAGAAATGGAAGCTCTTTGGAATACTGGTACCGTTCTGTTGGGAGATTCTGATGCCACAAAATCGACAGGAAATCTCAACCTCTACGGCGGCACGATCAAAGCTCTGGCACTGGAAGGAAACGCGAATGGCAGGCTTTCCTTTTTCCTTTCCGATTCCACCCCCGGAACCCTGTCGGTCAATACCTTGACCTATCAGGGCAAAATCCACGTCGGATTAGACCACGGTTTTGGCTTTTTCCCCAGCGATTTTTCCGCCAAACTGCTCACGGTGGCCGATGGCCTGACGACCATTCCCGACAACACCACGGCCAGTCCCGTTTTCTCGCTTTCGGTTGCGGAGAATGCTCTTTCCGTTTCGCTTCGTGAGGATGCCTGGCTGGGGGAATTTTCGCTGGAACAGGGGGGGAGGATGGACGACAAAAACGGTTACGGCTGGATTACATTGGCTGAGACTTCTACCGACAATGCGAATCTGATTTTTCAGTTGTCCGGCCTGGAAGATTACACACCTTTTGTAGACTGGCTGGTGGAAAACAGTTCGCAGGAAGTAACCTGGCTGGGGGAAAATCGAATCGAATTTCTTCTCCGTGGCAACCTCTTTGCGTGGGATTTTACCCCCTTTGCGGGCGGAGACGTTCGGATGGTGGCACTGGAAGCCTCCGTCCCGGAACCGGCCACGTGGTGTCTGCTCCTGTTGGGCGGAATTTTGCTTTTCCGCCGTGGAAACATTTTTCGCAGAACTTTCGGAAAGGAGACGCTATGAAAAATTTTGTCCGAAGCAAGGGACTGGAAATACCACAACGGTTGGCTGGTTTTACGTTGGTAGAATTACTGGTGGTGATTGCCATTATCGGGATGTTGGTGGGGCTGTTACTCCCCGCCGTCCAACAGGCACGGGAAGCGGCTCGGCAAATGCAATGCGCGAATCATCTACGAAACATTGCCCAGGCCTGCCTGACACACGAATCGTCCCTGCGAACGCTCCCTTCTGGGGGGTGGGGCTGGAAATGGCTTGGCGACCCCGATCGTGGCAGTGGCTGGAAGCAACCGGGAGGACTTTTTTACAACATCCTCCCTTTTATCGAACAGACCGCACTCCACCAACTGTCCCATTCCTCTCAGTCGAATTTGAAGGAGAACGCCCTTCTTTTGACGGAATCCCCTTTGAGTATTTACCACTGCCCATCGCGACGCACCGCGAAGTGTTATCCTGCCTGCGAAGGCTGGGGCGGGGAAAATGTGGTGGGAACGGCACCAATTTCCCTGACACTCCGAAAAAATGCTCGATGTGATTACGCCGAAAATGGAGGAACGGTCTATCTGGAAGAGTCACTCGATTCGATTGGAATGTTTCTTTCCAGCTACACTTCTGCCAACGCAACGGAGGCCAAAGTCACCCAAAAACAACGGCTTTACAACGGCGTTTTTGGACAGGGAGGAGGATTTTCGCTGGCGGAGATTCGAGATGGAACGAGCAATACCCTTCTGGTTGGGGAAAAATATCTCAATCCCGATGCCTACGAAACCGCGGCCAATTCCGGCGACGATACAGCCTGGTGTGTCGGCCATGATCAGGATATTTGCCGTTATGCTTCGGTGGTTCCCTGCCAGGATCGAGCTTATTATGAACAAACTGTTAATTTCGGCTCCCCGCATGCCGGAGGTTTTCAGACCGCGTTGTGCGATGGCTCTATCCGAAAAGTATCGTATTCGGTCGAACTTCTCCAGTTCCAACGGCTCTGCAATCGAAACGATGGCGAAATTCTCGATTTTTCCACGTTCTGAATAAGTGCCGCTCTGATACGAGGAAATCAGGAGTACCCCCTTGCGGAAAGTTTCAGGGAGAATTAGAATGCTTGAGAATTTTCGGATAAATACAAAGGTGTGGTATTCCTGGAGCGGATTGTGTGACGATGACTTTTTTTGCGGAACATGCCCTTTTCCTGACAGGACCAACCGCCAGCGGCAAAACCCAATTGGCGTTGGCTCTGGCTCGTGAACACCATGCGGAAATCCTCTCGATGGATGCCTACGCGGTCTATCGTGGCATGGACATCGGTACGGCCAAGCCAACTCTCCAGGAACGGTCGAAAATTCCGCACCATCTGATTGATTTGCGTGATCCTACCGAGGATTTCAGTCTGGCCGAGTACCTTCAGGAAGCTCGAAAAGTGGCGGAAGACGTCTTTTCTCGCGGAAAAACACCTCTTTTTGTCGGAGGAACACCGCTCTATTTGAAATCGCTCCTGTTTGGATTGTTTGAGTCGCCTCCTGCTGATGAGACGTTTCGCCAGAGATGGCAACAACAAGCTCAAGAGGCCGCGGCAGCAGGAGATTCCCATTTCCTTCACCGAAAAGTTCAGGAAATCGATCCTCGCGCTGCGCAACGATTACATCCCCATGATACCCGACGACTCATTCGCGCACTGGAAATTTTTCACCAAACCGGCCAACCCATGAGTACGCTTCAGACTCAGTTTGAAAAAACCGTACCCGAAAACCTCCGTTCCCGAATTCATGTCCTCGACCCGCCTCGTGAGGAACTGCACCGACGGATTGAAAAGCGGGTGGATGCCATGTTTGAACAGGGACTTCTGATAGAAATTCAGAATCTGCTCCAGAAATATGGCTCTCTCAGTTTTACCGCCTCTCAGGCCGTTGGCTATCGGGAAGTTTTACCTTATCTGGCCGCCTGTTCCCGTGGAGAAAAGCCTTCGTTGGAGGCCTTGAAAGAGGAAATAAAAGCCCACACAAGACAGTTAGCCAAAAGACAGTGTACCTGGCTTCGCGGATTATTAGGCGCGGTGCTTTAAATTTGAAATGACGAAAATATTCACCATAAGTCCATTAAATTTAAGCCTTTTCCGATAATTTTGTAAAGGGGTTGTTAGGTGGTGTTTACGCAAAAATTCAAGTTTTTCAGCCAAAATATCAATAAAAGTGGGGTAGGGAAATGACAAAATGGGAACCGCGTTCTCGACGCTCCCGGCCTCCCGTACAGTAACGATATGTGGAGAAACTACTGGCAATAAAAAGTAGACACTCCCCCCATGGGTAAACTCAAATTGGAAACTCCCAAAAATTGGCTCCTTGCCAATACCCCCCTTGACGAAAATAAGAAGAAGGTTATACTGTGTAAAAATTGAGGTTGGAAAGTTTTCCTCAAGGTTTTTTGCCAATGTAGCTCAATAGGCAGAGCACAGCTTTCGTAAAGCTGGGGTTAAGGGTTCGATTCCCCTCATTGGCTCTTTGATTTGGTTGCGGGCGTTGCGATTGATGGATGGTGCGGACGCCAGGTTATTCAGGGGATGTTCTTTCGCGGAGCAGCCCCTTGTTCAGTTTGTGGAGGAACGTTGGATGGTACTCAGTCAGGATTTCGACCTGAAACAGCTTGTGCAAATGAACTGTTCCTTTGGTCCTCAGGAGATTGATAGGATCAATCGCTGCATTGCTGCGAAATATTCCAATTTTCGTATTTTTCAGGACGCGGTGAATGAACTGGAGGCACACGAAGAGGAGCAGAGTCCTGCTGGAATGGTTCGATTGGGAGTTTGTCTGTATCTCCTGGGAAAATACAATCGTTGTCTGAATGTTCTCTCCCACGGTGATGGCGGAGCGTTGGCTCATTTCTATATGGCGAAGGCGAATTACTCCCTGAAAAATTACACGGAAGCGGAACGAGCTTATCAGCGAGCCAAAGTGGCCGGGTATTCGGCAGATGCCTGCATGTTGGGGATTGTGGAGGTCAAGCGTGCCAGTGGAAAAGTACAGGAGGCGTTGGATTTGCTGAATGATTTGAGCGGTTCCGTGCAGCAGACGTCGGAATACCTTTATCAGCGTGGAGTGACGGCGTTGATGAGTGGCGGATCGAGTGATGAGGTGGGAAATTGGTTCTCACGGGCCGTCGACGCGAACCCGCTCCATCCGGGAGCTTTGTTTGGGCTGGCTCTGGAGAGTGACCGCCGTGGCAACGATGACGACGCTCTGGAACTTTACAAACGGGCGGCGGCACAGTTTCCGTCCCATGTCGGGTCTCTGATCAATCTGGGGCTGATGTACGAGGATCGGAATGAGAACGAGTTGGCGGTGCAGTGTTACGAACGGGTTTTGGATGCCTATCCTGAAAATGAGCATGCCCGGCTGTATTTGAAGGATGCGCAGGCGAGCAGTCTGTCGTGCGAGGAGGTGGTTCCGCACAATCCGATGGGTCAGATTTTGAAGACGCCGGTGGTCGATTTCGAGTTGTCGGCCCGTGCCCGGAATTGCCTGCAAAGTATGGGGATTCAGACGTTGGGCGATTTGTGCAGCTATACCGAAGCGGAATTGCTGGGAAGCAAGAATTTCGGCGAAACGAGTTTGGTCGAAGTGAAGAATATGCTCAAGTCGAAGAACTTGCAGTTGGGTCAGACCAGTACCAAGGCTCAGCCGCCGGAAGTGCCGGATATTGATACGCTGGTTGATGCCGAGACGCTGAATTGCCCGATTTCTTCGATGGGCTTGTCGGTACGTGCCCGCAAGTGCATGAGTCGTAACGGGATTACGACGATTGGCGACCTGATTCGCAAAACGGCGGATGAATTGTTGGCGTGCAAGAATTTCGGTGTCACGAGTTTGCTGGAAGTGCGCGAAAAGTTGACCGAAATGGGACTTCGGCTGCACGGCGAGTAGGGTTGCGGATAGGTGATTTTAGGAGGAGAACGTCGTAGTGGAGACACGTCCCTACGGCGTTTTTTATTGAAAAAATTTGAGGCAAGGGATGTTTTCACTGAAAGTTGTTCAGGCCGATTCCGAAACGGGTGCCCGGGCAGGAATTTTGCGGACAGAACGTGGCGAGGTGCCGACGCCCGCGTTCATGCCGGTGGGGACGGTAGGTTCGGTGAAGGGAATCGAGCTTCATTTACTGGAACAGACCGGGTCGCGGATTATTCTGGGGAACACGTATCATCTGGCGCTGCGTCCGGGAGCGGAACGAGTGCAGAGGTTGGGCGGGCTGCATCGTTTTACTGGCTGGCGGGGGCCGATGTTGACGGACAGCGGCGGTTTTCAGCTTTTCAGTCTGGCTCAGCGAACCAAAATTACGGAGGAAGGAGCCGTTTTTCAGTCGCATATCGACGGAAGCCGGCTCACACTCACGCCGGAACGGGCCGTGGCGATTCAGGAGGCGTTGGGGAGTGACATTGCGATGGTGCTGGATCATGTTGTGGGACTGCCGAATACGGAGAAGGTGGTCTACGATGCCATGCAACGAACCATCCGTTGGGCAAAGCGGTGCCAGGACGCCGCCACTCGGAAAGAGCAGGTGCAATTTGCCATTGTGCAGGGGGGGCTGAATCGGGATTTTCGGCAGGAATGTGCGGAAAAACTGGTGGCGATGGATTTTCCCGGATATGCCATCGGAGGATTGAGTGTGGGGGAGGAACCGTGCGAAATGTACCGGATGTTGGACTGTACGGTGCCTGCGCTACCTGCTGAAAAACCGCGTTATTTGATGGGAGTGGGGACGCCGGTCGATCTGCTGGAGGGGATTGCCCGTGGTGTGGATATGTTTGACTGCGTGATGCCGACGCGCAATGGCCGAAACGCGATGGCTTTTACCGATCATGGAAAAATGCGGCTGCGGAATGCTCAATATCAGGAGGATGAACGGCCACTGGAAGAAGATTGTCCCTGTCCGGCCTGCCAGCGTTCGCGAGCGTACCTGCGGCACCTGTTCGTCGCCAGGGAAATGTTGGGGCCGATTTTATTGTCGATTCATAATATCACTTACTACCAACGTCTGGTAGCGCGTGCCCGAACGGCAATTTTGGAAGGGCGTTACGCGGCCTTTGTCCAGGAACGTAAGATGGGTTGGGAAAGAACCCGTCGTTCGGAAGGAAGGCAATAGGAGCCGGACAGTGGCGCAAGGCAATTTCCGACTCAAATGTTTTTCCGATATAATTGCACGATTTCCACAAATTTTTCCAGGTTACGCCAAATCGAGACGCCAGATCGCCCCCTGTTTGGCGGCAATCTGTTTGGGACGTTCAGGATTCGGCTCAAACTCCGGTGGCTTGTTTCCCAGAAGGTAATCGCGCATGGTGAGTTGGAATACCGCTTCTTTAGGCGTCAGGCGAAGATTCACGATTCCGATGTCGCCCCAATGTCCGTTGGAGGGGAGCGTCAACGCCGGGACACCTTCGTAATCCGCCCCATTCCAGTAATGAGCGTGACCATTGAGATACCCTGCCACACAGGAATGCGATTTCAGAACGTCGGCAATTTTCGTCTCGTTCAGAAGATGGTGTGATCCAACAATAACCGGTTTCGTCTGGGATTTCAGCGTCTCGTGAAGCCAATCTTTCTGATCCGGCAAGATTTCGCCCGGCGTGATCCATCGGTTCGGATCGTCCGACTGAATGAGCGAATCGAGGAGGAGAAAATCGACAAACGGCGTTTCCACACGGAAAACAAGCCGGTCGGAAAGCAACGATTTCTGTGCATGCTCCGGGAAAATCTCCGTAAATGTGTCTCGCCGGTCGTGATTTCCCATGCAGGTCGTCCACGGAATCCCGGCCTGGTGCAACGGTACCATCAATTCCTGAAGCACAACGTAATCTTCCCGTTTGCCATACAGAAACGCAAAGTCACCATAAATCAGCACGTGAGCCGGGCGGGGATTCATGGCGACGATTTCCGAAATGCTCTTCCGCAGGAAGTCCAACTGATGTTTCAAATTCGGTCCGCAGTGCGTGTCCGCCAAAAGAACCAAATGGTTTGAATCGACTGGAATATCTTTGCCAACTTCCGCATGAAGCAGTTTTCCAGGGTCGATTGCCAACGCGGCGGCGGAAAAACCGAGCGTGGCGAGAAAACGACGACGGCTGCAAAGAGGCATTTCCGGTAATTTCTTTTCCAACGATGTTTGGGAATGTTCCATTTTAAATCCTTCTTCAAAATGTTTTGGGGAGGAAGGTCATAAAAAAACTTTCGGGAGAATTCTTGTAAAAATTCATCCCGAAAAGCCTTTGTTTTCGCTATTTCACCACTTCATACCACAGTGTCTGATATTTGGGCAAAATTTCAATTTCCACAAACTGACCATCCAACCGTTTGGCGGAAAATGGCTCCATCCGTTTTCCATTTCCGTCGAGCGGATAGACTTTCACATCACCGGAAGCGGGAAGAATCACTTTGGCAGCAATTCCTTCGCACAACGTCGGGGCGGAACCCCGTGCGCGGCAGTACGTGATATCCTTATCCAGCAACGTTGCGGGGTCGTCGGTATGGGCAATTTTCGCCTGTCCCGTAATTTCCTCGGCACTGTACGGACGCAGTTTCCAGTCCTTATTCTGCATAAAACCAGTTGCAGCCAGGAGATACCGTTTTTCATCCAGTTGCGTCAATGAAATGGTCGCCCAGTCCAGAATCGTCTTGCCAGGGATGATTTTCGTGCCATCCGCGTAGGAGAACGTCCGGCCGTCGATGAATCCGGTGAAAATTTTCGTCCGAGGAGTATCGACCTGGTAAAAACCTTTCTTTTCGGTTTCCACGTTCCATTTCATCTCTCCCGTTGGGGAAACGGTTTTCAGAGGTGCCTCATAATTTTCCGGTTTCACGAAAGGCGGAACACCCTGCGTTGCGGCATCCTGGAAAGGAAGGTCTTTCGTCCGAACGCCCACATAGGCTTCCAACGGATTGGAACTGGTAAGACCAATGCTGTGCAGGGAACGGTGGTAGCCATTGGGACTTCCCGCCTGAATTTCGCGTTCCTGTTCGTAACCGAGTTCGTAAACCCGTTTTTCCACGTTTTTCACCGAAAGTGCCGACCGAACGTCGCCGCGAACGAACATATTGTAACAGGCTGGCATGTGAACCAATTGAATCGGATTGGCGCAGATGTCGAAGAAACTGGGAGTATACCAGTCCTCCAACTCTTTCGTGTGCGACCAGGCAAAAATGAAAATTCCGCCCCAGTTCTGGAACGCGGCCATGGAGGAAATCATCGGAAAACCTTCGGCACCGTAAAGATTCGGGTACGGATGGTTGTATTCGCTGACGGTGTACGGCTTGCCCAAAACACGCAGGTTTGCCAGACTAGCGACCGTACCCCCTTTGCCCAACACATTGACAAGAGGCTTGTTCCCCACCTTCCAGTTACTCTGATCCCACGGTTTTCCAGGGAAGTTTGGATGATTCCAGTAAGCATGGATGTCGCAATAGTCCAAACGTGCCTGAGCATAATGGGCACCGTATTGCAACTGCGTGCCGCTGACCGGTGCCTTGGCTTTCAGGTCGTCTTTAATATAACGGTACATCTCCTGCCAATATTCGTCTTCCAAATCAAGGACGAAAAACGTAAAATCCCGTTTCGCTTCCGGGGTGGAGCGAATCGTCCCTTTGTTACGGTAAACGATACCGATGGACTGGTCTTCCAACTTTTCGTCCGGGGCAAGCCCCACCGTTCCGCCAGCCACCAGCGACACATCGTCGAAATCAAACGTTCCCGGTGCAAAATTGGAAAACGCTAGCCGGGCATTGGGGTCGTCTTCACGGGCAATAAATTGGTACGTGTAGGTTTTCCACTCCTTCGTCACTTCCCACCGTGCGGCCAATCCCAGATTTTGCCATTCCGCGTGATCCTGAGAAACGCCAACGCTCAAACTTCGTTCCTGGTCGGCACGGGCACGGAACGTTACCGTGTAGGGCATCCCTTTTTCAATCTTGACATTACGGACATACATCTGCGGATTCCAGGCGTTCTTCCCCATTTTTTCCACCTTCATCCGAAGGAATTTTCCTCCTTCATCGACCTGGAGAGAGGCCTTGGAATGCGCTCCCAATTCCAGGAACCAATCCGACTTTCCAAACGCTTCCTGGCTCTCAAAGGTACTGCACGGAACCAGATTTTCGCTCAACGGATAGTTGGCGGAATTCCACGCCTTCCGAACCGCCTCCGTCGAATCGTATTTTTTCGCCAGCCATTCGTTCCATTTTTTCTGGAACATTGCCTCATAAACCTCTGGCAGGGTGTCCAATTGACCCCAGAACCAGGAGGCCACTACCGAGTTCTCGTTGTTGATCTCAATCATCGCCACGCACGGATCTTCCGTGTAGGCCAGTTTCGTGTAAGGATTCACATGCGTCAAAAGGTCTTTGGCATACTTCTTCTGCAATTCCACCATTCGCGGCTCGAAATTGTCGATCCCTTTGTCCTGTTTGGGGCGTTCGTCGTAGCCAACAAAGCCATCTTTCTCGTTGAATTTGCGGGAGACGTGCAGGTTGATGTTGACATAAATCCCATTCTGCTTGAACTGATAAATCAGCCAGTCCAGTTTGTCCAACTGCTCCGGGTCAATTTCCGTCTGCGTCCGGGAAATGTTCTTGCCCCAGATGTCCCGACTGTCCATGTGGTGCAGACGGACGGCGTTGATTCCAAACTTCGCCATTCGGCGGGCATACACCACGGCCTTTTCCTTGTCCGGGAAATTCATGTTGAAACAGGTGTTCACGCCCCAAAAACGAATCGGACCAGCGTCGTTTACAAAGTCGTTCCCACGAATCCGAATCGGCCCATCCGCACCCGCAATTTTCTGCGCATCGGGAGCCGCCCAGACCTTTTCCAACTCTCCGCCCATGGCCTGGAACGGAAAAACTTTCCCAGAAACCTCTTCTGCCTGGAGCCAGAAACTTCCCAAACTAAAAAACACCGTCAGGCAGGAAATGGTTAAAAACCTTTTGAACATCATTACTCCTTCTCATAAAAAACACGGTCTTCACGAAAACGCTCATGAAGACCACTCCAAACACCACTTCAAACACTATTCCAAACTAAAATCAAACTGATTTTTCTTTCGCGATTCTATCGTCGCGGTTAGTCCACTCGTTTCCGGGGATTCGTATTTCTTCGGCAAAAGGGACGGTTGCGGAGGACCATCTTCCGAAACGATCCGTGTGTCGACCCAGATTCCATACTCGCCGACATACGCTCCGCGAATTCCCTTTTCCGCAATCTCCAGTTGATACGTTCCGTTCGACCGCAATATCCCACGAGCAGGAAGAAGTCCCGTATCCTTGGGGGTAAACCAAATCGTCCCGGAGGAAACCGGTTTTCCCTGATACGTCACTTTCCCCGAAACCTGAGCCACCGGTGGTCCGTCCTCACGCGAACCACAACCCACTGTCAACGCGACCAAAACCAAAAATAAACATCCCCATCGACAAGAAAAACACATGGTCTATTCCTCCAGAAAACTTTTTTAATGAATATTAAATTCCTCTTCCATTTCCCCCTTTCAACCACCCCACGGCTAAAGCCGCCCCCCTCCCCAGGAAGGAGAATGAACGGCTCGTCATGAATCATTATTTCATTAACCACTAAAACGCTTCTTTTACGATGTCTCGTCCGGCGTGGGTGAAAAGGCTGACCCAGGTGTCGGGGTCGATGGAGTTGGAAATCAGGTGGACGGAGCCGTCGCAAAAACTGGTCTGGCAGCCACTGGAATGGAAGCTGAAAACCTCTTCGTAGTTGGTGTAATTTTGGAAAGGTGTGAAGTCTCCCGTGGTGATTCGCGCGTCGGTATTGGCCCACAACGGCCACTTGGAAACGTCCGAACTTCCCGCAATCCCCTCAGGAATCAGATTAGGCCGCCCACTGCACTCAAAGTAGAGCATGGAGTTGCTCAATCCGTCTTTGATTTCGGAGAGTTTTCGTCGATGGTCTTTGGATTTAGTGCGATAATAGTAGCCCCACATACACAACGCACTTTCCCAGTATGCCTCGTAACGATATGCGTGAGCGTTGAAATCAATCACGTTCGCGTAATTTTTCTCCACCGTTCCTTGACGACTGGTGTGCGTATTGGCCGCGTAGTCGGTAATATAATCGGTTCGCGTGGCGGAACTGGGACAGAGGAAACCACTGATGTTGTTTTGGGAGGCCTGGAGGTTGCTTACGCCACTGTCGTTGGTGGAAGTGTCGTCCCAGTTTTTGCTGAAATCAATTTGCTGGAACAACGCGGTCTGTTCCAATTGTGGCAGAATGAAAACCAGTCCGTTGAAATCTCCAATGGGAATGTTCATCTCCGCGAGTAACGAATCCGTGGCTGCTGGCGGCAGGCACTGATTGGACGATTCATAATTCAGCATGGCCAACGCGATCTGCCGCTGATTGTTGGCACACGACATCATGCGGGCTGCTTCTCGCGCCTGCTGTACCGCTGGCAGGAGCAACCCCACCAACATTCCGATGATCGCAATGACGACCAGTAACTCCACGAGCGTAAACGCCGCGTGGGAACGATAAGATGATTGAAAAGTTTGTCTCACGACTGGATTCTCCTTGGTTCCTGACAGTCCCCATAAAAATAGCCAACGCCACACTGCAAGCAACGGAAGGAAATCTCGAAGCTGTTCTCTTAAGGTGTTTGGGTCTTCAGCATAAATTCCACAATGACCCCAGGGTCTTTCAGGGAATGAGGATGATGATCCACGCCCGGCTTGAGGATAACTTCCACAGTTCCTCCCGCTTTCCGATAATTTTCCACCAATATCGCTCCATTTTCCTCATACGGCACGACTTTGTCCGAGTCCCCCGCAATCAGAAGAATAGGAACCTTTTTCTCCGCCAAAATTTTGCAGGTATGAATCGGACTTTCCGGGTCGTCTATCAGTTCCTGCTCCGACTTTCCATAAACCGCCTGAGCCTGTTTCCAGTCCCCGGCACTTCCACAACCTTTCCCCTTACCGCCCGGCCAGCTTTTCAAATCACACACAGGTGCGTCGATGTACAATCCCGCCACTTTATCAGGATGCGCGATTGCCCAACGCAACGAACACATTCCGCCACGACTCATCCCCAACAAGACCGGTCGAGGATTCAGCCGATACTCATTCACCAGCATATTGTAAAGGTTCGTCCGTTCCTCATTGCATTTCGGAGAACCTAACAGGTCGCTGGTTCCAATCCACGCAACGTGCCAGCCCTTCTGCAACATGGCGATTTCCGTCTGTGGCTCGTGTCCAAAAAAGACCGCTCGCCAGACCCACGGATTTCCCGTTGCCGCTTCTTTCGGAACGACGACTTTGGCTGGACGGCCATCCAGGACAAAATCGTAACAGTCGAAACCGTTCCACTGCGATTTCGTCCCTGGAAACGCAGCCAACGCGGCCGACGTCAACCAAAGCGAAAAAATCACTCCCCAACATCGTGTCAAACAGGCAGGATACATCGTTTTTCTCCTTAAAATTATCAGGCAGGCGGGTTCTTTGTAAATTGATAATTGATAATTGAGGTGCGTTCACACAATCCATAAAACATTCCTTGGTCATTTTATCATTTTTCACCTGGCATTTCAGGGTTAAACCAACATAATTATCAATTATCAATTATCAATTCTTACCGGTATTCCTCGGTTGGCTAGGTAGGTTTTCATTTGGGCGATGGTGAAGAGGCCGAAATGGGCGATGGAGGCGACTAAAACGGCATCGGCATGACCATCTACTACGGCCTCGTAGAGGTGTTCGAGTTTTCCCGCACCTCCCGAAGCGATGACAGGAATCTGAACCGCGTCGGCAATGGCACGTGTCATGGGAAGGTCGTAGCCAGTCTGCATTCCGTCGGTATCCATGCTGGTTGGCAAAATGGCACCGGCCCCCAGGGATTCTACCCGTTTGGCCCATTCCACCGCATCCAGTCCCGCCCCTTCCGTTCCGCCACGCACGACGACTTCATAACCGGAGGGGAGATTGGCATTGGTACGGGTGTCGATGGCAACGGTAATTTTCTCGGAGCCAAATGTTTTTGCCGCCTCTTCCACCAGGGCAGGATTCCGAACGGCCGCGCTGTTCATGGAGAGTTTGGAAACGCCCAGGTCGAGCATTTCACGAATGTCGTCCACCGAACGAATCCCGCCGCCGACCGTCAGAGGAATGTGGATTTTTTCCACCGTCCGTTTGACCGCGTCCAAAAGCGTCTTCCGATTTTCCACCGTGGCGGTAATGTCCAGAAAAACAAGCTCATCCGCACCTGCCGCATCGTAGGCCGCCGCGTTTTCCGCCGGGTCTCCGACCTCTTTCAATTCGACAAAATTGACACCCTTTACCAAACGCCCATCTTTCACGTCCAGGCAAGGGATGATTCGGCAGTAGTCAGTTTTCATGGATGGCTCCTGTTTTCTTTCTTTTTCAAGTGATACCTTCGTTGCTTTGTTGTTTTTCCAAGTCGCGGAAATTTTGTCGTTCCCTCCCCCTTGAAACCACCTCCATTTTACATTGTGGGGACTTTCCCGTCAAGGTGGAGTTTTCTTTTTTCCGCCAAATTTTCTCCCCCGGCTTTACGTTCTGGAAAAATTGTCCATAATAAAGAGGTAAAGGAGAGTTCTCCTGGCTTCCTTCCCCTTTTTCCGACGAAAGGAAATTTTATGAAAAATCGATTTTGGTTCTTAATGGTGGTGATTTTTTTATTGGGGGGAATGATTTTTCTGGAAAGTGGCTGCAAACGACGACAGGAACGGCGGCTACAACGGGAAATGTCGCAAACGGAGCGGGAAACCACCCTTCCGGCGGAAAAGCAGACCGATTCCCCTTCGGAGGAGACTGTTTCCACAGAAACGACCATTCCCGTCGCCCCGATTTTGGAAGGAATGGTCCAGGCATATCGCAATGCCAAAACGTATCGCGATAATGGCGAAATCCATATTTTCTGGACGCGGGAAGGGAAAAACTGGGAGCGAAAAGTGCCGTACCGCACGAATCTGGAGCGTCCCAATCAGATTCTCATCCAGGTCAACGACACCCTGATCAGTGCCGATGGAACCGATTTTTGGGCCTACACGCCGAAAATGCCGGGGATGATTATCCGACGAAAATGCCCGGCGGAAATCCATCTGGAAGACTTGCTCTGCGACCGGGAAATTTATCTTAACCTGACCGACGTGGAAACGAATCGATTTTCTTTTCTGCCGGCACCGTTGCTTCTTCTTTTGGCGGAAAAGCCTTTGGAAACGTTCTTTTACGGAATCCAGCGGCAGGATATTTCTCTCTTGGAGACGCAAAAAATCGGCGACACTCCCTGTTATCGCATTTCCACCAAACGGGAGGAGGAAGAGACCATTTTCTGGATTGACCAGAAAGATTACGTTCTGCGACGAGTGGAATTGCCGGTGGAAATGTTGAAAGAGAAAGCTCCTTCGGGGGCTGATCCGCAGTCGTTGCACCTGTCGCTGGAGTTTCAGAACGCGGAATTGAACGGTCCTGGCGGTTCGGTTTCCACAACGCTCGCTCTTCCCCAAAATGTGCGGGAAGTGACGAATTACATGCCTCGCCAACTGGAATTTTTGGGAAAACCGTCCCCCTCTTTCACCTTCACAACGCTGGAGGGGAAAAAAATCACTTCCGAATCGCTGAAAGGAAAGAATGTTGTCCTTCTTTTCTGGGCTTCGCACGGAGATTCGGGGAAACTTTTGCTGGAACAGTTGGAAAAGGTGGCGAAAACGTTTCCGTCTCAAGCGGATGTGGTTTTTCTGGCCGTCAATGTGGAGTCGTCCAGTACAACCGACCAGAGTCTGGCCGCTACCCAAAATCGTCTAGGCTCTTCTGTCCAGGTGGTGCGTGACCAGGATGGGCAAATGCTGCGACAATTCCATTCGGGCGGCTCACTGGCACTTTTCCTGCTGGATGCTCAGGGGGTGGTGCAGGCGTTCGATACCGATTACCATCCTCATTTTGGCAAAATGCTGGAATATCGGCTCCAACGGATGCTTCAGGGAAAGGCGGTCTATCCCGAAGTGATCCGTCAGATGGAAAAAATGCAGCAGGATTACGTCGAAAGTATCCATCGGTGGATTGAAAACGGAATTTTTCTCGATCAGGTGGACTTGACGCAGGCCACGGTGCCGGAAGCTCGGATTTCCCCCTCTTCCGAACCGGTGGCGTTTAAAAAGGAGGAACTGTGGAAGACTTCCGAAGTCCGTACGCCAGGAACGATTTTGGTGATTCCGCGTAAGGAGGGAGCTTCCGATCAGGTTTTTGTGCTGGAAAATGGGGGGACGATTACGGAATTGGACGCGGAGGGGAAAATTCTCGGTCGTCAGGAACTTTCGCTGGAGCCGGGGAATTTTGAGATTTCCCTCCTTTCTGCCGAACAGCCCGACGGAAAACGTTTTTTCGTCACGTATGGAAAACGGGTTCATCTGTTCGATGAAAATTGGAATCTGAAAATGTACTATCCGCAGGAAAAGGTGGAAAACATCTCCGATTTGGTGGCGGATGTGTTGTTGGAAGATTTGGATGAGGATGGAAAACTGGAGTTGTACGTCAGTTTCTGGAGTGGTGAGGGAATCCATAAAGTTTCGCTGGAAGGAGAGCTTCTGGAAAAAAATGTCGCTGCGGAAGTCGTTTTTCAGATGGCCGTTACGCGGAATCCCCTTTTGCCGGGAGAGCCGACGGAACCTCGTCCGCTGCGACTGTTGGGAATTGACCAGTCGGGATGTATTTCCATTCTGGACGCGAATCTGAAAATCCTGGGAACGTTGCCTGTGAAAGAGCGGACGTTGGGATGGATGGCAGCGTATGATTTTGTCGGAAATGGGGAAGATTCCCTCGTGACTATTGCCATTGCGGTTGGAGCAAAATACAATGCTCTGGGAATCGATAATCTGGGAAAAGAACTTTGGAGTCTCCCCCTTCCCGACGGCGTTTATCCACGTCCGATCGATAAAATTTTTCCCGTGCGACTGAAAAAACCATGGGAAAAACAGGGGCAGTGGCTTTTGCTGGGGGCGGATTCGTCCCTGCATTTGGTCGGGATGGATGGAATCCTTATCGATCAGTTCAACTTTGGAAAAATCATCACCGGGATTGCCTCCGCCGTCCTCCAAAATCGCCCCGTCCTCCTCATCTCCACCCCCGATGACGTGCGAGCCATGGAATTCGTGTGGTAAAGATTCCCCTCCTTCCCCCTGAATGCCTGCCATCCTCTGGAGGAGGGAATTGAATTGATCATTATATCATTAGTCATTATTTATTATTATCATTGTTGGAAGGAAGAAAAATGAGGATCATGGCACCTGCGGGGGATGTGTTGTGTATGGAAGCGGCCATTCGTGCGGGGGCGGATGAGGTTTACATGGGGATTGCCGGTTTTGGAGCCAGGCGATTTGCCAAAAACTTTTCCGTGCGGGAGTATTGTGAAGCGGTTCAGGAAGCACACCGTTTTGGCGTGGCGGTGAATGTGACGCTCAACACGATTTTTTCCAACGAGGAAATTGTCGGTTTGCGGGAGTCGCTGGAAATACTTTATGCGGCGGGGACGGACGCGGTGATCGTTCAGGATTTGGGCTTTGCGCATTTTCTGCGGACGCACTTTCCCGACTGGCCCATTCACGCTTCCACGCAACTTTCGATCGCGTCGTGTGAAGAGGCACGCTGGGCACAGGAACAGGGTTTTTCCCGGCTGGTGTTGGCGCGGGAGCTTTCGTTGGAGGAGATTGCCGAAATCCGCAAGGAGACGACAGCGGAATTGGAAGTTTTCGCGTCGGGGGCGTTGTGCATTGCCTGTTCGGGGAAGTGTTACCTTTCCAGTTTCATCGGTGGGCGGAGTGGCAACCGGGGAATGTGTACGCAACCATGTCGGCAAAAGTATCGAAAAAAGGGGGATATTCAGGAGCGTTTCTGGCTTTCGTCGTGCGACCAGTGGCAGACGGGAAAGGAAATTCGTCGTTTGCGGGAAATCGGTGTGGAGGTCATCAAGCTGGAAGGACGGATGAAGTCGCCGGCGTATGTCTGGGAGGCGGTACGGTATTACCGAAATGTGCTGGACGGGGCGGAAAAACCGACGGAAATTGCGAAACTGTTCAATCGGGGTTATTCGTTGGGCTACCTGTACGAACACGACCCCGATTTTCTGAATCCGGCCTTTTCCTCGGCGTGGGGAGTGCCGTTAGGACGGGTGGAGAGGGGGGGAGTGCGACTGGATGGTGCCGTTTGTCATGGAGATGGAATCGTCTTTCTGGATGCCGACTTGCAGAAAATCGAGGGACAAAATGTCAGCAAGATCGTTCACGTAAAGAGTGGGGAAAGGGTTTCCGAGGCGAAAAAAGGGGAACATGTCCATTTCGGGAAACGGATTCCACCGACGACGGTTTGGGTCTATAAAACATTCGACTATCGGCTCAACAGGCGGATTGAGACAGATTTGAAAAACACTCGCCGACAGCGTCCGGCACAGGCTTTTTTGACTACCAAAATTGGGGAACCACTGGCGCTGGAACTGAGCTGTTCCGGTGTCGGTGTGACCTGTTTTTCGGAGGAAAAGCTGGAAAAGTCGCAGAAAAAACGGGAAACGGAGGAATCGCTTGCCGAAGCGCTGAATCGATTGGGCGAATCTCCTTTTGCGCTGATGCCGGGAGGGACGAAAATCGTGATGGACGCGGAAGTCTTTGTGCCACGCTCTGTTTTGAACCATTTGCGACAACGTGCGGTCGAGGATCTGGAAAAAAAGTTGGCGGAAAATGCCCAACGCCTGCCGAAAACGCTGGGAGAGGTGAAGATTCCCGGCGAAGAATCGGAAAAAGTGCCGTTGCCGCAGATTTCTGCCGCGGTGACGACGCTGGAACAAGCGGAAGTTTGTCGGGAATGCGGACTTGCGAAAATTTACCAACTCCGTCCCCCCGTTCACTTTGCGGAAAATGACTTTCCCACGCCCGATTTTCCCATGGCACGGCTGGCTGGTTCGCTGGACGATGCGATTCGTTGGACGCACGAAAAGAAGCCGTTTGCGCTGGATTGGATGTTCAATGTCGGCAATTCCTGGACGATCGCGTATCTGCGACAGACTTTCCCGACGGCCGAGGTACTCTTCCTTTCCCCGGAACTGTCGGGTGCAACGGTGGAAAATTTGGCGTCGAACCATCCTCGGAAAAATTTGGGGCTGGTCGTTTATGGCTATTTATACGGCATGTACACGCGGAAAACGCTTTTTAAGGAGACGCGAATTTCGCTGGTGAATCAGGATGGACGTCCGGTGGTCGTCACGCGGAATGCGGCTGGGGAAAATCGTGGCGAAACGACAGGAAGCCGGGTTTATTACGGAAAACCTCAAAATTTGCTCCCGATTGCCGAGGCACTGCCTGTGGGGGAACTTCGGTTGGATTTTACGCTGGAGTCACCGGAGGAAGTTCGCGAAATTTTAAAGCAAGCCTCTTTCCTCTGGAGCGAAAAAAGAGAAACCACGTCTCGGCCTGCGCTCTCTGCCATGTTACCGATTTTGCAAAAGAAAGGATTTTCCTATGGTCTGGAAAAAGGGATTTTTTAAGAGTGGACTTTTCCTGTGGTGGGGCATTGGGCTGCTCTGGGGGACGGAATACACCAGCCCGGCGTATATTTCCTGGGAAAAAACGGTTCCTGGAGAAGTTTCGCTCCTGCAAGAGAAGACGTTTCAGAGCCAGTTTTCCATGAAACGAGGCTATCGGATTGAAAATGCGCCGCAAGACCATCCTCAAGTGCAAGCGGATGTCAATCGGACAATTCAGGAGGTCTGGCAGGAACAAATCATGCGTCCACTGCGGGAATCGTGTTACGCAAAGCGGGAACCGTTGGTTTATCGCGTACAATGCGAGGAGGGAATCCCGATTCCTCTGTATCTCGACGATGGTTTTTTTGCCAGTGCGGTGGTGTCGGGGGAGAATGGGAAAGATCGGATGGTGGCTCGCAGTATTCGCAATGGAAAAGGACTTTCCCAGGAGCCGATTCCTCAAAAAGCGGTCGCGATTCTGGCCTGGCACGGGACGGAAATGTTGGCTCACTATGAAAAAGAGGGGTTTCATGCCGATTTCGTGTCGGAAAAAATGCTCCAATCCGCGACGATTACCCCCATTTCCGCCAACCGTGCGATTTTGGGGATTGGTCCTATGGAATACGAGATACTCCATCTGGAAAAAGATTACCCGCCGTTGCAAAAAGAGACGGCAGAATTTCTGGAACGTTTTCAAAAACAGGGAGGGAAGTGGAAACGGTGAACTCCCCCTTCCCCCTTTTCAAGTATCCACCTGAGAAGAGGACGAAAACGGTCTTTTCCCGTTGGATGGCGGCATTATCTTAATTGCACATGGATGGAATGCGTATTTTGTCGGGCATCGATAACGTTTAAACGGTATTTGGCACCTCGTCGCAAGGTTTCCGCGTCAAACGAAAGGAGATTGGCACCTTGGGTTAGAAATAGGGTCGTATGATAAACCGTTTCTTCCTGATCGTTGGTTAAGACGAGCCGTCCTTCTCCAGCCGTTTGGGTAAAAAAATCGATCTCGTATTTTTCCCGGTCTGGATGCCGCATCATATCGTAAACACCTGTTTGGGTTTCCAGGCAGGCTCGATAAAATCCCTCTCGATATTCCGGGCAGGCTCGCATTCCCGCCAACCGCAGACCACGTAATACGTGAGGATTTTTCATGAAAAGTTTCCATATCAAACCGGAACGATAATTTTCGATCATGACGCTCATCGGTGCATGCTCGATGGCCAGATAATGGGGATTGATCGCTCGGTCACGAGGTGTGTAGGAAATGCCGAATCCAAATTGTCCGTTGAATTCGGGATAATTTTTCGCAAGATGAAGTAGTACCTGGGTGGAGTAAAAGGGGGTGTAGGGATAGGCACTGATGGCTGCGGTGGGGGCGATCACGCCGTCGTCATGGATGGGATCGCGGGCACGATATCCAGGACTCTTTCCACAACCGTCACAGGCTGTCAATCCCCAATCCTGCTCGGAATAACGGAATTCCGCGGGAGCTTCGTAAAGACAGTAATGGCGATTGATGAGTGTGTGGGCGACGTTTTGCTGCCAGTAATCCGCATACTCGTCCTGCATTTTTCGAGGATCGAGGCAGAGAAAGGAATACTGCGAAAGAAACAGGGGGCCGCCGTGAGACAGGTTGCCCAGAGGAAGAGTGTATCCATACGTTTTTCTTTGCGGGTGGGCAAAAGAGTCCCATATCCAGCACGTTCGATAGACTTCTGGGGAAATATTATGCGGTTCTGGAGCCGCCATGGCAAGAATGTAAACAAGGAGCGTTTCATTCCATCCGACAAGAGGAAGTTCGTATTGATCGCGGTCGGAGTGCCAAATCCAGTAGAGTTTTCCCTGATGCACATAATGCTGCCAGTGAATGGTTTCCCAGAAAAAGGAGACCGTTTCCCGAAGCTCTTTTTCCAGGCTGTTTTCACCGTCGAAATACTCCGCCGCCACAAGAAGACCTGCCATGAGAAAGGCGGTTTCAACGATTTCTCCCGCCGCTATCTGATTTCCAAATCTCACGCAATCTCCCTCAGGAGAGTACCAATGTGCCCATGCCCCTTCAAATCTTGGGACGGAGCGGAGAAACCGTGTCATTTTTACGATATGTTTCGCCGCATCCTCCCGTGGAATCCAGCCTCGTTCCACACCAGCCACGATCGCCATGATACCGAATCCGCTCGCCCCCACGGTAAGAACTTGTGTCGAGGTGTCCTGATTCCATGCCAATCCACTCTCTGAATGGGCACCTTCCCAAAAGTAATGGGTTATTTTTCGTTGCTGATCGTCCAAAATACGTCGCACAACGTCGGGACGATACGGATCGCTCTCTTCGCTGTGGCACGTTGAAAGAGGGGTGTGCGTGATAAAAATACAAAATGCGAAAAGGGCAATGGTTGGAAAATGCCATTTTTCGGGAATTGTGAAACGAATTCTGCATTGTCCAGGGAAGCGATACGCCTGTTTTTTGAAAATAGGGAAGAATGTTTTCGCCCCCAAAAGAGACTGTGTGTCAAAATTCCAACGTGTTTCGGACATGCGATATTCCTCTTCCTCTCCACAGAATGATTTTCAATGGAACAGAATTATTATAACGCGGGGAAATTCGTTTGTCAAGCAAAGCAACAGGGAGAAAATCGCCTTGCCATGCCGTGAATTTTTGTCGGTGAAAATTTTTTTCTTCAGGTACTTGACATGGAGAAGACTTTCGGTATAATTATGTTCACTGGAATTAATTCCAGTAGAAAACGCTTGACATCCCAAAATTACCACAAAAAAAAGATTTCAAGCATGGTGCCTGTTTTTTCCAGTGAAAAACAGAGAAGTCGGGGTGTTTCACCTTGACTTGAGCAGTACGATACCAACAGAAACAGCGTTTATTCTCCGACTTCGGGAGTGTGCCGCGTATCTGTTGGTATGGGCTGTGGTAGGCCTTGGGATGGGATACGTTTTAGGTAGCTCCCGTTTTTTTATGCGCTGATTTTCTCCCAAAGAAATATTTTCTGTTTTTTATAGATTTTTCAAGCACACTTTCTCAAAACCTCATTCGAATCACCACCGATGACTTGGGAAAGTGTGTTTTTCTTTACCGGGCGCTAAAAATTCCTCTTGCTCTTTTGAAGGAAATATGGTATTGAACAGTCGTCGATGTTTGGAGGAAATTTTTTAGTGTCGGGACGTGGCGTTTTATGAATCGAAAATCTTTTCATTTTTTGCAAAACTGTATCCTGTCAGGTTGGTTACTCACCTTCGGCGGGTTGGTTTCGACGTCCCTGGCACAATATGGCGGCACGGAAACGCTCCCCCCTCCCCCCAGTCCACCTGGCGGAAGCGGTTTGGCCATTCAAGACCCGTACATGGTTCCTGCGGATACCTCCCGTCCTCTGTTTGAAAATCCTCCCTCCAATCCGTTTTCGTCGTATTCCTCGCAAACTACCGAACCGGTTGCCGGGACGCGGTTATTTCAGAATTTCGGCGCGGATTTTACCTGGATAACCCCCAAGGCCGGACAGAAGCAGATGGGACTTTTTCGGATTGATGTGGCGGGCGATATAGCCTTTCCGATCTGTGCCTCTCAGGATCGCCCCCTTTTGCTGGAGCCACGTTTTGCGATCAACTGGTGGAACGGACCGCAGTCGAATTTGTACGACATGGCCTCTTCCACGTTTGACGCTTCGCTGGGACTTCGCTGGATGCCGCAGTGGAAACTCAACAGCATGGCCACGGCTCTGGAGTTCGACCTGTTTTTCAGCGTGGGAATCTACTCCGATTTCAAAAAAGTCACGGGTGAAAGTTTCCGTTTTCCCAGCTGGGCTTACGTTTCGCTCGACTTTACCAAGACGATCAAGGGGAAGATTGGCGTCTGGTATCTCGACCGTGTGCGGTATAAAA
Organism: Planctomycetia bacterium; assembly: GCA_030527185.1. Taxonomy (GTDB): domain Bacteria; phylum Planctomycetota; class Planctomycetia; order Pirellulales; family Thermoguttaceae; genus RGIG3701. Next base: position 31,227 of record JAUNBF010000013.1, read on the forward strand.
TCTTTCCCTCCGGTGGAATTATCTGGTCGCCGAACAGTCAGTGGGAATTCCAGATTCTCTTTCCCAACCCACGGGTAACCTATCGGCCTGTAGGGGGGGGATTTCGCGATATGAATCTTTACGCTCGCGGAGAATACGGCGGTGGAAGCTGGACGGTTCAACATCTGGTGGATGGGAACTGCCGTACCGATTACAACGATTATCGGATTATGTTTGGGCTGGATTGGGCCAACAAATACCGTTCGACCGGTTATTTTGAAATTGGCGTGGCTTTCGGTCGGGAACTCTATTTTGCCGATGCCCGCAATCGAAACCATTCCTACAGCCTGGATGCCGGGTTTATCATGCAGGCCGGACTGCACTTTTAACCCATACCCTTTTGCCTAAAAAGAGATGGGCTATTCTTCCACTTTCTCAATCGTGGCAAACATGGAGGAGATACAGTCATCGACCAGAATGTCCGGTCCGAAATTACGGATTTGATTCCGTTTGAACTCCGCAATTTCCAGAGGAAGAACGGCCACTGTCACTTTTCCGTGGTTGTGCACCTGATGGGCGATCGCTTCTCCTTTGATTTTGGAATAACTAAAAATTTTCTGCATCATGTGAATGACGTACTTGAACGTATGGTGATCATCGTTCCAGAGAATCACACGATACATGGGAGCATTTTTCTTTTCGTCCTGCGTCTGCGTGGAAGTTTCTTCCGTAGGCCGTGTTATCGTTTGGGATTGGCTCATCTTACCCCCCGTAGTCGAAATTTGGTTTTGAAGTATACTGAATAGAGGATTTTTGTATTATAACGTATTTTGAACTTTTGAAAACACCCCACGAAGAAAGTTGATGAAAAATGGGAACGATTGCGGAATATATCGACGAAAACGAGCCACGGATTCAGGAGGAACTTTTCACTTTTTTGCGTATGCCCAGTATCAGTTCTCAGAGCGAACATGAGGAGGATTGCCAGCAAACTGCCCGGTGGCTGGTGGATTATTTTCGGAAAATCGGTTTTTCTGCCCGAGAGTATCCTACGGAAGGACATCCGGTGGTGCTGGCCGAATCTCCTCGGGTGGAAGGGGCACCGACGTTGCTGATTTACGGTCATTACGATGTTCAGCCGGTCGATCCGGTGGCGTTGTGGGAAAGTGACCCGTTCGAGCCGCAAATTCGTGAGGGGGCGGTCTATGCTCGCGGTGCGTCCGACGACAAAGGGCCGCTCTGGGCACATATTCAGGCCGCCGCGTTTTGGATGCAGTCGGAACAACGCCCAGCCATGAATGTGAAATTCTTCCTCGAAGGGGATGAGGAAACAGGAAATGAGGCCGCCAGTGTTTTTGTCTATCAAAATACGGAATTGTTGCGGTGCGACTACCTCGTGTTGAGTGACTCGCCGCAATTCGCTTCGGGGCAGCCTGCCATCACGTGCGGATTGCGTGGAATGGCGTATTACGAGGTGAAATTGACCGGTCCCAATCGGGATTTGCATTCGGGGATGTTTGGCGGAGCGATTACCAATCCGTGCAATGCCCTGACGCGACTTTTGGCGTCGCTGGTCGACCGGGATGGAAAGATTCAGGTTCCCGGTTTTTACGACGATGTTCTGCGTGCCAGTACGGAAGAAATGGCTCAATTGGAGATGCTGCCATTGGAGGAAGAGCACTTTTACGCGGCGGCAGGAGTCACGGGCGGAACGGGCGAAAAGGATGAATCGGTGCTGTCGCGTATCTGGTTGCGTCCCTCGTTCGATATTCATGGACTCAGCGGCGGGTATCAGGGGGAAGGTTCCAAAACGGTCCTTCCTGCGTGGGCGAGTGCGAAATTCAGTTTCCGACTGGTGCCACGTCAAAGCCCTGGTGACATCACCAAGTCGTTACGGCTTTTCCTGGCCGGGCAACTTCCACCGGGAATTCAGATGGAATTGCAGTCGTATGCGGGAACTCCGGGGATTTCCGTCGATATTTCGCAGCCCTGCATGAAAGCGGCGGCTCGCGCGGTGGAGTTTGGGTTTGGTCGTTCGCCGTTGTTCATTCGGGAAGGTGGTTCCATTCCGATTGTCTCCGCGTTTGCGGAAGCGCTGACACCGCATATCATGATGATTGGCTTTTCCCAGACGACCGACAATGCACACGGTCCCAACGAACATCTTTCGATGGCCGATTTTTATCGTGGGATGAAGACCAGTGCGCGACTTTGGCGGGAATTGGCCGCGTTGCCTCTGGAACCATCGACAAAATAGGGAAAAGAAAGGAACGACACCATGAAAAATGCGGTGGCAATTGTTTTGGCGGCAGGCAAAGGAACACGCATGAAAAGTGAGCTTCCCAAAGTCCTGACGCCTGTGGCGGGGCGGCCTATGCTGGAGTATCCTCTGGCAGCTTTGCAGGACGCGGGAATCGAGAAAATTCTCGTCGTGATCGGGTATCGTGGGGAGGAGGTTCAAAAGAAGATGTCGCACTGGCCGAACCTGACGTTTGTCTGGCAGACTGAGCAGAAAGGGACGGGGCATGCGGTGCAGTGTTGCGTGGAAACTCTGCGGAAAATCGTGCCAGACACCGAGACTCCGGTCGTGATTGTGGCGGGCGACTCGCCGATGATGCAGGGAAAAACGATTGCGGCAATGCTGGAAAATTGGTACGCCGAGCCAACCGCGGGCTTGTTGGGAACGATAGAAGTGGAGAATCCCACCGGATTGGGACGGATTTTGCGCGATTCGGAGGGAAATTTTCTCGGAATTGTGGAAGAAAAGGATGCCACGCCGCTCCAAAAAACGATTCGGGAAGTGAATCAGAGCTATTATCTGTTTCGCATGAAGGATTTGCTGGAAGTTTTACCTCGACTTCGGGCGGAAAATGCTCAGGGAGAGTATTATCTAACCGATGTTCCAGGTTTTTTACTCCGGGAAGGGAAGACGGTGCGAGCGCTCCCCCTCCTTCAATCCATCGAAGCGACCTCCGTCAACACTCCCGAAGAACGCGACCGGGCAGAGCTTCTACTCCTGGAATTTCAAAACAGAACCACCAACCATTAACCGCCAGTGCTTTGTTCAATGGATAATTATTAATTGATAATTATGGATGTTCAAACCGTATTTTCAAGGGGCTAGGCAATAATCACAGCAATATTTACAAATTTAACAAATACGGTATTCCAGAAATAGACAAGAAACAGAAATGAATAAAAACCGAACAAGCGGCAGCACGTTCATTGTTTCGCTTGCGCGGTTTTTTTTCAAACCCCGGTTTATTCTTCGGGAACTTCAAAATAATCACTGTCGATTCGTTTGATTTCATAAATTTTTCGTGGTGTGACACCAATATTATACTCTATCATTAAATTTGCCAGTTGTTTTCCATCAATCAGAACAATACGCCGATCTCCCCGCTGTGTTTCCTCGTAAGCCTTGTCGGAAAACCGTGACGTTGTGATGAAAACGCCCTTTCTGGCATTGTTTTGCATTGCCAAAACTCCGGCAAAAGCGCGAACTTCATCAATATTGACAGGAGCGCCATACCGTTTTGCCTGAATATAAATCAAGTCCAGACCAAGTTTATCCTCTTCAATAATTCCATCAATCCCGCCATCTCCAGATCGTCCGGTAACTTTCCCCGCTTCTTTTCGGAAGTTGCCGTAACCCATTTTCAAGAGCAGTTCCACCACCAGATTTTCAAAAAAAGCTGGCGAACAGGATTTCACACGTTCCAAAAGCTGGTTTGCCAGATGAACGTGAAGTAAGTCATACGCATACTGAATTTGTTCGTCCGGTGTTTTTTCATCCAAATCGACCGGTTCCTGAGTCTCTCCTTTTTTCGAGGAAGTATCTTTGGAAGGATGTAGAAATTGTTCAAAAGAGGGGTATTGGAGCAAATCTTTTCTGGTTAATTGAGATGGATTGGTTGCCAGAAGTTTCCGTCCTTCGGGAGTAATTACGTAAAACCCTCGTTGTGGCCGGGATAAAAGACCTGCTTGAAAGAGATCCGTCAGTGCCCATGTCACGTTATTTAATATCGGGGCATGTTGTTGGAAATGGTCTCCGCCAAATCTTCCGGGGTCAGTGAAAAATGTTTTTTGATCATTTCCGCAACACAACGGACTTTTTCCGATTGTCCACTTTGTAAATATTGCAAAATGGGGAGTAGCATTTCCTGATGACTGGGGACGGCCATAAAAGATTCCTCGAGAACAAAAATATTAAATTTTATTGAACAAAAAGATAATTATAAACAAAAAATCCCTCCTTTACAAGAGGGACATCTTACCAAAATAGGATGTGTTTTAGGCGGATTCCCCAGACAGGAACTATTCCCTCGGAACACCCGGTAGAATCCGGCCACTTGTCCACAAATCGCTTACGTTTTCCAGTTGATACCGGGGCGGATTCTTTTCGTCTGTCGACCGCAGAACGATGTTTTCAAGCGTCATTCCTTCCACATGGTTGGCTTGCCAGATCGCTCCGGGGAAGACTTTTAAATCCAGGTTTGAAAACCGGATATTCCGAAGTGGCGTCGCGGGTTTCCCCTGCATAAGCACCAGATTGGGCGAATAAGCGTTGAGCCAGACGCAACTCTCATCCCGACGATGGGGGTCCATATCCGTCACTTGCCGCAACGTCCCGGAAACATTCGTGATGGCAATATCGCGAATATCCGCTTTTTCAGCAGAATTGTAATACATCCGAGCCAGAATTTCGCAATCGACAACCACATTGTGGATACGGACGTTCCGTATATCCACTCCGCGCGAAGTCGAACTCCAACTGGAGACGAAATTGAAGGCGGTGCGGGAAGTTTCCACCACGATATTGCTGATCGTTACATTTTCGACCAATCCGTCACCGACCCCAAAGCGAAAACAGTTACACGGCGTGGAAAGAACGCAGTTCGTAATCGTCACGTAACGGCACGGACGAGGTGTTTTCAGACGACGGGAATTGCCCCGCAACGTGATACAATCATCCGCCGAGTCGATCTGGCAATCGCTGATGGTGACGTATTCGCAACAGTCAATATCGATTCCGTCGCCGTTGTGCGTGTGGGGATGACGCGAATTTTGAATCCTGACGCCACGAATGAAAACGTGTGTGCAACCGTGATAGAAAGAAGTCCAGTAGGAGGAATTCGTCAACTCAATATCCTGCACACGAATCTGGTTCGATTCCACAAAATACAACATCTGCGACGGACGCCACGGAATTTTATCCTGTCCCGGATACGGAACGCCGTTTTCGTCCAGAATGAATTTTTTCGCGTTTCCGTCAATACGTCCCGGTCCTCGCAACGTGACGTGTTCCTGCTCGATGCAGAGAATCAGGTGGGCACCGAAGGAAGATTCCTGCGGGCTGACGGAATTTTGGGGACAGACATCTGCCGGATTGTAGTTTTCCCGGTCGGGACTGGCCAGCAACATCGACCCTGCCATGAGATAAAAATCGACATGGCTTTTCAGGTAGAGCGAACCGGTCAAATACGTTCCCGGCGGCACCACCACCGTTCCGCCTCCCTGGGCAGTACAGGTATCGATCGCTTTTTGGATCGCCGTCGTATCTTTCGTCTTTCCATCTCCCACGGCACCGAAAGAACGAACATCGAAAATGGCTGTCTGGGCAAACGTTTCCGAAAGAATCCAGCCAGACAAGAGAAGTGCCAGGACTCCTCTTTGCAAAAGGGGAAGGTTCATCATGATTTTTCCTGTTTGATTCCCAAGGTTAAGATATTCTATGGAAGGATTTCCAACTTCCAGTTTACAGGATTACAGAACCCCCCACAAGGAGGGTGGCCTTTTCACCCTCCCCCTGCGAACTATCAAAAAATTGGCAATTTCCGCTAGAACGCAGACGTGTCCAATATTTTTCCATCCTTGCGATTGCAGAGATTTTTCAACGTTTCCAATTCGATGCTGTAAGAAATTTTACGTACGGAACCATCCGCCAAAACACCGTTGAAACCACCTGAATGGGCACTTCCAAAAAAATCGTACATGGAGAGATTTTCCCGATCCTGAAACGCTCCGCTGTTGGAGCCATTCTGAGCAAAACGGCAAATATCCCGGTCGTGGCCGTGGTAAACGCCTTCGTTGTCTCCACTGTCGCCACCCGTCGAATAGGCTGCGGGATTGAGGTATTTTTCCCCCATCAAAAGGGTATTGCTGGAACCGTCCCGGCACTCGCTGAACGAAACGCCGCCACCTTGCGCAAACATTCCGTTGAACGTTGCCCATTTCTGGCGGACTTTGCTTTCCGTCGCGTTTTCCGAGGTGTACGATTTCAGGAAAAAACTGATTTCGTCGAGGTAGAGTTCGTAATAGGTGTCACCGCCATTTTCCGCGTAGTCTGTCCGGGCGGAAGTGGAGAGATAAACCGCGGTCGGTCCCGCTCCCACCATATAGGAACCTGCCCCGGTATAGGTAATGGGACTGCGGCGGGACGGGCAATAATAAAGACTCAACGGCGTTTCGCCCAGCGTCTTCGCGTTGGTGGCGAGGGAACTCGACGAGGCGGTCAGTTGGTAGAGGGCGTTTTGCTCCAAATACGGGAGCATGTTGTAAAACGCTGCTCCTGGCTGTTTCCAACCGGCTCCTCGTTCACAGTCGCCAAACCACTTCCAACCCCAGCCTCCCGTCGGGAATGTCCGGTGGGCGGACTCGTGATTCAGGCAGGCCTGTCCCATGTTTTTCAGATGGTTCATGCACTGCATGTTCCGAGCCGCCTCACGTGCCTGCTGGACGGCGGGCAGAAGCAGACCGACCAGCATTCCGATGATGGCAATCACCACCAAAAGCTCCACCAACGTGAATCCTCGACGTTTCCTCATCCCCATTACCCCCTTTTTTGAAAACGCGAAACTCCCAGTATTCCCAACAGACCCAGCCCCAGCAAAATCCAACTTCCCGGTTCCGGCACCGCAGCCCGATCCATTCCCAACACAAGACCGCCGTTGACCGGATTCAAATTCCACGCATACCGCATTTCAGGAGCCAGCAGACTGTCCCACTGAAAATCCGACCCCATATCTGGGAAAACGTCGGCAATCACAAACGAATCGTCGGCTGTAGGTGTAAAATCGCTGGCAAACAGGAAGTTGAAAACGCCGTTCCAATCGGACATATCGCCAAATTCAGCCTGGGAATATTGGTCGGCGGAAGCCATCGTCCAGAGAATCGTACCGTCGCCGGATAACGCGGTATTTCGCAGGTCGTAATTCCCCAAATCCATCTGCAACGTGCCGTCTGTCTGGATTTTCAACGCACTTCCCGGCGTGGCGCCCTTCGTCAACTGAATGATTCCCTGTTCAATCGTCGTTCCTCCCGTGTGGGTGGGTGTCTGCGAGAAAACCTGCGTTCCCAGTCCCGTTTTCACGATGGAAAACCCGCCTGAAAGCGTGCCGTCATAAGTGGCAGTGCGTGTTTCAGGAAGGTTCAACGTCAGCGTCGAAGTCCCCGTATTTTCAAAATTCAACACGGTTGTTGTTTTCGTTCCGCCTTGCAGACCACCGACGGTCATGGGAAGACTTCCGTCCGTTTTCACAGCATCATTGATTCGCAACGCACCTGTAATCTGAACATCGCCATTGAGATAAACCGTCCCGGAATCGGACATTATCCGCAGTTCCGCATGGGGTGAACCTGCCGCGTTGCGAATGGTACTTTTAATGGTAAACTCATTGCTCCAACCACACTGAATTCCACCGAAAGACCCCGCGAGCAGAATATCGCTGGTAATGGTCTGCTCCCCCTCATGGCCTCCCATACTCGTCTCCCCGGAACGTTGTAAGGTTCCATTGGACAGCGTTATCACATTGTTATTGAGCGTACTCTGCAAAACATTGAGCCGACCTCCCTGAACGATGATTCCTCCGGTGAAGTCCGAGGGAGTCGTTCCTGCCCCGATACAAATCAGGGAATTTCCGGTTAGAATCAAATCCCCACCTTCTTCTCCCGGAGCATTATACAATCCGCCAAGAAAAATGATTCGTTGGGAACCAAGGCCATGAAGCGTTCCTCCCTCTTTACCAACGAAGATACCCTTATCAGTAAAATGGGCGCTTACAGGGGTATTGATACTCAAAGTTCCACCGTTGAGACAAACTTCTCCCAACTGAACCGTCGGGGTTTTTTCCGTTACAGGGTCTTTTACTAATACGAAAGCGAGCGTGCCGCCATTCAAATGCGTTTCCGCACTGGAATAAGCTCCCTTAAGCGTTTGCGTTCCCGTTCCTGTTTTCACCACATTCCCCGTTGCCGTCATTGAACCGGCATAGGAGGTATCGGCAGTGTTGTTCAGCGTAATGTTGCCACCGGTAATCGTGGCGGTCGTCTCCGTACCGCTCAAATTCGGCAGGATATAATCGGCATTTGTGTTCAATACCAGGTTGGTATGATTCGTCAATTTGGTAACGTTTGTAAGATTGCCAGGTTGAAACGTCACGTTCGCACCATTTTGCAAAATCAGATTCGGAGTTGTGATCAGGGCATTTTCACCAAAGGTTACCGTCGCTTCATCGATCGTCACATTTCCCGCCGCCTTGATTCCACCACCGAAAGAATAGGTTCCCGCGTCCCGAATCGTGACGGTCGTTCCGGCGTAAATATCGTGGGCATTCGTCAACGCACCATCCACCAACGCACCATTTCCCGAAAACGTTCCCACAGAACCATCCCCGGAAAGAGTTACGTATTTGTTCGCGGAACTTACCGTACCACCATAACCGTGGATACTGCTGACACGGTTATCTTTCATTTCATACGTGCCGGAAAGCGTTAGCCCTTCGGCACTATGGAACACGGCTCCATAACTTCCCATGTTTCCTTCAAAGAGCGTATCGACACAATGAACGTTCATTAACCCACTACCATTCCACTGAAGAACACCCCCCATGTCGTTTAAGTTGGAATATCCGCACTGGTAAAAACGGAGGTTCTCAAACTGAAAGTACCCTCCGGCAAAATCAATCAACCGGTAGAGTGGCTTGTCATCACTTGAAGAAACTTTTTGAATCGTATGGCGAGTTCCATCTCCCGATTGAAAAATGATCGGAGAGGTTGCCGTGGAACTGTTTCCACTTGCGTTGATTTGGCCGCTGACGGAGATGTCACTGTAAAATTTGAAGACTTCGCCCCCTTTGGGTGAACCGATCACCGCTGCGCCGGAAGCAATCGTCGTTTCGGTCGTCGTGGCCGTGGGTTGCGTGGCACTGGCGTTGGCATAACGTTCCACCGTATTTTGAGCCTGGACAAGAGAGACTGGCATAAGGAGAAATAGGATTCCCGCCAAAAGGAAAGGAAACTTCTCTATTCCCCCCCCCCCGGCATTTTAACATTCGAGAGATGCTTAAAGTTTTCGCGTGAAGCTTCTGCATTTCATTTCTCCTCGTGCAGTAGTAAATTTTGGTAGAACCTGAATTATTTCAACGGACATTCTCCATTATACCCACAGTCGGCAGAATGTCAAGTTTCTTCCACAAAAATATTCAAAAATTTTTAATTTTATGCGTTTGGGAGAATGTGGGAGGGTCTCCTTGTTGGATACGGCAAGTGTTTTATAATGAAAGAAAGGAAAAAGATGTTGCGAAAGACCGAATGAAAGAGAGGAAAACAGATGTTTGGACGGATACCATGGCTGTTGGGAATTTTGTTGTTGGGAGGAATCTCTTCCGTGGGAAGTGGCGAGGAATGGAAAAGTGGTTTTCCTGATATTGCGGAAAAACCAACGTTTTCCTCCGACGTTTCGCGAGGGTGGGAAATCACGCTGCCGGAAGGGAATTCGATTGGTTGGTGGAGCCGAACGGAAATGGTCACGCCGGGGAAGGGCTATACCTTTTCAGGGCTGGCCGATTGGCAACAGACGAAAAAACAACGTCCCGGCAACGACTTGATGATGGTACTTACCTGGCGGCTGGCGAACGGTAAAATGTTCCAGCGGGACTATGTGAACTTTGAGGATGGAGAAGGAATTCGGAATTTCCGACAGACGTTCAACGCGCCGGCAGATTGTACGACGGTGGAATGGCAATGCGTCTTCAAATGGCAGCCCGGAACGGTCTTTTTCCGTGAAATGCGGATGGAGGAGACCGAGCCGATTGCGCCTCGCAAAGTCTGGCTCGTCGCGACCAACACGTTTCAGGCAACCCCCAATACGATCGAAGGGAACTTGCAACAGATCGAAAAAACATTGCAAAAAATTCAGCAATCGGTGAAAGAGCCGGACTTGATTCTCTTTTCGGAGTGCGTCACCGACAGCGGCACGCCAGGGACTCCACAGGAACGTGCGGAACCACTGGAAGGGCCGACGTTTCAGAAAATGAGTACGTATGCCAAGGCCATGCGGACGTGGATTGTGGGGAATATCCACGAAATCACACCGGAAGGGACGCTCCACAACACCGCCATCATCATCGATCGGGAAGGAAAACTCCACGGCATTTACCGAAAAGTCCACCTGACGATGAGCGAAGCGAACAGCGGTATCATTCCCGGACGCGAATTCCCTGTTTTCACGCTCGACTTTGGGAAAATCGGAATCGTGATTTGCTGGGATAACTGGTTTTCGGAGACCGCCAAACTCCTGCGCCGCGAGGGTGCGGAAGTCCTTCTTTTTCCACTGGCAGGGTATGGCAGTCGGGAGCGTCGGGAAAAAGTCTGGTCGGCACGAGCCATCGATACCGGCATTCCCATGCTGATTTCCACCCGCCAACACCATCTCCCTTCAGGAATTGTGGATCGGGATGGTGTGTGGCTCTCCGAAACAATGGAAGAAAACGGCTTTGCGGCGGTGGAACTCGACTTGAACGAACGAAAACCGATTTTCTGGCTCTCCGTCGGTCCCGCACAGGGAGACCCCTATCAGCTTTTTATTCATGAAAGTCGCGCGGAAATAAAATAAAAAAGCCGTGTAGCGGCGCACCTAAAAATCTTTGGAAGGAGAGGTCTGGAGAGGATAACTCTTTCTATAGAAAGGTTTCCTCTCCACGGCGGTTAAACTCTTGACGGGAAAGCGGCTATCGGCTTGCCGCAAGCCGCGTAACACCTGGTGAAAAGCCCCTGTTTCCAAGGGTGTAGAAATTTTGAAAAGAGAGGACGAAAGATGCTCACGTACCATACGGCCGGAGAGTCGCACGGAAAAGGATTGCTGGCACTGGTGGAAGGTTTTCCGGCAGGATTCGACATTTGCGAAGAGACGATCCATACGGAACTGCGGCGGCGACAGGGGGGGTATGGCCGTGGTGGTCGGCAGGCGATCGAAACGGATACGGTGGAGATTCTCACCGGGGTGCAGGGACTGCGGACACTGGGAAGTCCGATTGCCTTGTGGGTGAAAAACCGCGATTTTCGCTTGCCGCAATTGGGCGACCTGGAAAGTCCCCGGCCGGGGCATGGCGACTTGAGCGGGTCGCTGAAATACCGTTCGACGATGCGAGCCATTCTGGAACGAGCCAGTGCGCGGGAAACGGCGGCACGGGTGGCGGCGGGCGGACTGGCACGGCAACTCCTTTCCCGGCTGGGAATCGAGGTTTTCGGATTCGTGACGCGGATTGGCTCGGCCAAACTCCCCATTCTTCCTCAGGCAGAGGCTTGGTTTGCGGAAATGGATGGCGGAAATTCGGCGGCGGTGGAAAATTTGCGAAAAATGCGTCAGGAAAACGAACTTATGGGACTCTGTTCGCCGGAAGCGGAGGAAGTGGCCAAAAAAACGATCGACCGTGCGGGCGAGGAGGGGGATACGCTGGGGGGAATGATCGAGGTGCGGGCGACGGGATTGCCGTTTGGACTGGGGACGCATGTTCAGTGGGACGCGAAACTGGATGGAAAATTGGCTCAGGCGGTCATGGCGGTGCAGGCGATCAAAGGGGTGGAAATCGGTCTGGGAATGGCCTCCGCCACACTCCCCGGTTCGCGGGTACACGACCCGATTCTGTACGACGCGGAAAAAGCGGCCACCCGAACGTTGGGCTACGTCCGGCCAACGAATCATGCCGGCGGGCTGGAAGCGGGGATGACAAACACGCAGCCATTGGTGCTTCGGGCAGCGATGAAACCGATTGCGACGTTGAAAAAAGCGTTGGCCTCCGTCCATCGTCAGACGCACGAACCGGTTTCCGCGTCGTGGGAACGGAGCGACGTTTGTGCCGTTTCCGCCGCCAGTGTGGTGGTGGAGAATGTGGTGGCATTTGCGTTGGCTGCGGCCGTGATGGAAAAATTCGGCGGCGACAGTTGGGAGGAAGTGCAAACACATTGGGAAATGTGCCAAAAAATGGGTATTTTGGGATAAATGAAGAAAAGACAAAGAAATCTTAAAAATTTTTCAAATTTCTCCTTGACATTTCCAGGAAGTGAGGTTAAAATGAATATAATTCATGGTCAGAACTTTTTTTGGGGTCAACAGGAAAGGTAGAGAGATGGTAATTTTGTTCAATCGTGTGTTAAGATATGTCGGGGGGGGGGGGTAGGAAGTTTACGTAGAGGTTTTACCCTGGTAGAACTTCTGGTCGTGATTGCCATCATTGGAATGTTGGTCGGCCTTCTTTTGCCCGCCGTCCAACAGGCTCGTGAAGCCGCTCGGGTGATGCAGTGCAACAACAATCTTCGCAATCTTGCTCTGGCATGTCATAATCATGAAAGCAGTACGCGGAAATTTCCGTCGGGTGGCTGGACGCCGCACTGGGATGGCGACCCGGACTGCGGGATGGGGGCGAATCAGCCCGGGGCGTGGTGTTATAGTCTTTTGCCATTTCTGGAACAGAACGCTCTTTATCAGTTGGGGGCAGATGGTGGAAATACAAAGTCTACCGATCAAATCAACGGTGCGGAGGAGCGGGATGCCACTGCGGTAGGCGTTTTCTATTGTCCTTCCCGTCGCGCGACCAAGACGTATCCCATTCTTTCCGACAGCCAATACCAGGCCAACAACACATACACCAAAGGGGGCAACTATGCCAAAACGGACTATGTTGCCAACTACGGCAGCGCTCATGCCAGTGGACAGGCTCAGAGTTACACTCCTTCCTCTGTGGACGCGGTGGAAAAGTATGCCTGGAACAACGATAAAGAAGTGACGACTCCCGCCAACGGGGTGATTTTCAAGCGGAGTGAGGTTACGCTGGGCGAAATCCGCGATGGCACGAGCAATACGTATCTCATCGGTGAAAAATACATCCAGCCGGAGCATTATGAAAATGCCAGTTTCACGGATAATAATTTCATTCTCTGGCGGGGTGCCGACAACGATAATCACGCGAGTACCTATCCGGGACGATTGCCGCTTCAGGATCGTTCGATGGGGACGTACAACCACCGTTTCGGCAGCTGCCATTCGGGAGCGTTCGGCATGGCTTTCTGCGACGGTTCCGTGCGGCGGATCCCTTACAGTATTGAAGAGGAAACGCATCAGAATCTGGGGAATCGTCGTGATATGAAGGTCGTTTCGGTTGATTTTTAAGACGTAAATGCCTTTTCATAAGAGAAACGGTACAACAAACCTAACGCAAACAATCAGGAGATAGCAAAATGCGTTTTTTCAAAAATTCCACTTGTTGGATGATTCTCTGGCTGGCTCTTTTGTCCGGCAACTCCCTTTGGGCCATCGGTTATACCTGGAAAGGGGGAAATTCGGGCGACAGCCTGCTTCCCATTGCTGGCGAGACGGGAAGTCACTGGGTGAAGAACGGTTACGGGCCCAACCAGTTTTTTCTGGGATACTCCGATGATTCAGGAACCATTTCCGCCACGTTGGGACAGGGCGAAGTTTTCGACACGCGAAAAGGGGTCACGACGTGGCCTGAAATTGATTCCATCAATAATGGTTCTTTTTGTATCGGACGCTGGAACAATTTACAATCCACACTGACGCTCAGCGGCAATGCCCAAATGTATACCGGAACGAATTTCTGGGTCATGTACGGACAAAATGCCTCGGAAACCACCTTTGCCTCTACCATTGGAACGTTGAACATGTCGGGGACTTCTTCGCTGTGGGTGGAAGATCAGTTCAATATTGCCGGACAAAATTTCAATCAGGGAAAAGTCTACTTGTTAGGCTCTGCGAAAATCGACGCAAACAGTGTCATGACACAAGTGGGAGGAACGCAAACCGACGTGGAAATGGTTCTGTCCGGCGAATCTTCCATTGCCACGCGTTCAGGAGCGTTTTATCTTCGAGGAACCAAAAATCGAACCACGCTGAACGATTCCGCCACCATGGTTGCAGGTGCGGCAATGAATATTTCCGGCAGCGATACCGATGTGACACTGAATAATTCTTCCGCCGTAACGGTGGGTGGTACGATGACGATTTCCGGTAGTGATACCGATGTGACGCTGAATAATTCTTCCGCCATAACGGTGGGTAGTGCGATGACGATTTCCGGCAGCGATACGGTGGTTGCCTGGAAGGATCTATCCCAGACCAAGATTACCGGAAACCTGACCGTCGGAAATACCGCCAAAGACAACGTGACGCTTCAACTTTCCGGCAACGCCCAGGTTATCGCCAACGGAACAGGTGAGTACTATCTGGCCAGAGGAGAAAATTCGACAGTGAAGGTGGAAATATCCGATTCCGCAACGTGGGTTTTGGGAATGAATGGCGTTCCCAGCAATACCAAGCCACGTATGGCGGATGGCTTGAACTCCTCTTTCACGCTGGTACAATCTGGTGGGCAGTCGGTACTTTACGGAAGAATCTGTTTGGGAGAAGGGGAAAGTGCCTATAGTAACGGCTCCTATCAGAGTACCACGAACGTGGATCTTTCCGGGGGAACGATGACGACGAACGCACTGATCGTCGGGTCTCGCGCCTCGACGGAAGTGAACCTATCCGGGACGGGCGTTTTTAATAACTGGGGACGTTTTGTCATCAATTATTATAACGTCACCGAAAAAGCAGGCATTTTTAACCAAACAGGCGGAACGGCCAATATCTGGGCGAACAATTCTTATTGGCCCAATACCAATGCCGTGGGAATCACTTTTGGAGCAGTTGACCTACAGAAAACGATTCATCCAGGGCAGTACAACATTTCCGGTGGGTCGCTTCATACCTACGCGGTGCGGAATTTCAACGCGTACACCACGGACAGTATCGCTGCGGACGACCAGTTGTTCAACATTTCCGGCACCGCGGAAGTCCATATCATCGCTCAAGATGGCGTAACAGGCTCCGGCGTTCTGGCCGTTCCCACAAGCATGACGGGAGGAACCTTGAACGTGAAGGAAATCCAGACCGCCAACATGGCTAATGGCACGTTTTTACAACAGGGCGGTACCCTTTCCCCCGATGGTGGAACGGCCATCACCCCTACCACATACGCCAATACCAACGCCGGGAAAGAGACGTATGAAATTGCTGAGTTGATGGGCTTTGAAAAAGGGGAGGAAAGTTTCACGACGCAAATTGTCGGCAATTACACCATCACATCGCTCGATTCTGCCATTTCCCGAGCGGAAATTCGGCTCGAACAGGACGTGGCCGGGAATTACGACCTGATTGATGTTTCCGGAGTCATGAATATCGGAGAGGATGTACTCCTTTCGATCTACCTTTCGGAAAATTCGCCCGAAGGATTCTTCCCACTGATTACCGCCGAGGAAGGGATTTTCGGAGAATTTGCGGAATTGCAAGTTTTCGACTATCTGGGAAATCTACTCAACAGGGATGTCAACAGCCTGATTTACAATGGAAACGCGGTCATCTTTGCGAATGTCCCCGAACCGGCGACGTGGGGAATGCTCCTTTTGGGCATCTTCTTCCTGGCCGGGAAAAAATGGTATTCGGGAAGAAAAAAGTAAGCCGAAATCGAAATAAGAAGGGGGCTTTCGCCCCTTTTTTTGTGCCCAAAGAAAATCCGGGGATGTCGTCTAGGCAAAGGGGGTAAAATGGTGTATAATCTTTGAAGAATGTTTTTCGTATGCCAGAAAAGATGAAATGAGATGAAGAAAAATCATCCCCTGCTACTGTTGCTTTTTTTCCTGTTTGGTCTGTTTCCGGTGGTGGGACTGCTCCTTTGGAGTGGTGTGCGTCATACGGAAGGGTATGTTTTGTATGTCCAGTGGCAGGCGGAAAAAATGCTCGGAGTTCCTGTAAAAATCGGCAAAATCGAACATCCACGTCCGAATCGCGTACGCTGGCGGGACGTTTCGCTTTCTGATGGGCAAATTCAGATTCCGCAGGTGGAAATTTGGAACCGGACGCTGAAAAAAGAGGGAAAATCGTATCGACAATACCATTACACGCTCCCCGAATTGACGTTGGAGACGGTTTGTCTGGAGACGTTGTGGAATCTGCACCAGAACGTTCTGACTCGCCCGGAAGGCTGGAAGGGAGCGGAGTGTTTTCTGGAGGTGGAGGAGGGGGTGCATGTGAAAACGACGCCGCCATTGGAAATTCAGGACGCGCATCTCCAAATTTCGCAGGGAAAATTCGGTCCGCAGACGGAAATCACGTTTTTGCTTCCCGACGAAGGGAAATTTCCGGTGACGCTGATGTTGCAAAAGGTGACGCAGGAGACGTCGCAAGTCATGGTGGCGACGCTGCAAACGCCGTCGGCAGGCATCCGAACGTCGCATCTTTTCTCGCTCTTCCCCATGTTGCGGCAGATGGGCAACGACAGCCATTTTTCGGGAAAAATCGTGATTCAGCAGAGTTTTCGCGGCTGGAGCGGTCTCTTTTCCGGTACGTTTCAGAACATCAACCTGGCCGCGCTGCGTGGAAGGGATGGTTCGATCACGGGCTGGGGAACGTTGACGTTGGAAAGTGCCCGTTTCGACGGCGGACTTCTGACGCAGGCCAAAGGGACGTTTGAGGCATCGGGAGGGGCGATTCGGCGTCATTTTCTGGATCAGATCATTCTGGCCACGCAACTCTCCACCCGTGGCATTCCGTTGGACATGGCGGATCCGATTCCGTTTCAGGAAATGCGATTTTCGTTTCTGGTACAAAATTCCCGCGTGGAACTGTTGGGAGGTTGCACGTCGCACGGACCGGGCGTTTTTCTGGCCGGGCGAAACGGACCGATTCTCTGCGAGCCGACACATCCGCGAAATCCTCTCCGAGCGTCCGTTTTTTTCGGGGCACTGATGGAAAAGTGAGTTTGGAAAGAAGATGGAGAAAGGTACAAATGAACGGTCATTTACCTAAAAATGTAGAGGAGGAAATTGTTTCGTTGGCTGCCAGACATGGAATCAGGAAAGTTCTTCTTTTCGGTTCGCGTGCTCGAGGCGACCACCGGGAATGCAGCGATATTGATTTGGCTATATCAGGTGGGGATGTGCTGCGGTTTTCGCTGGAAGTGGAGGAAGAAGTGGAGACGTTGCTGCGGTTCGATGTTGTCGATCTGGACGATTCCGTACAGGCTGAATTACAGAAAGAGATTGAAGAAAAAGGAGTGGTTCTTTATGAAAAAGTATGAGAATTTTTATCGTTGCCTTCAAGTCTTAAAAAAATCCGATCGCCTCATAGCCTCTGAAAATGAAATTTATCGAACGGGCGTGATGGGGCAATTCAACCTGACGTTTGAATTGGGGTGGAAAGCTTTGCAGGCAGTTTTACGGCTTCATTCGGTTGCAGGAGCGGAAACGGGGTCGCCGTTGGAGTTGCTGAAATTGGGCTGCCAGGTCGGTTTTCTGGAAAATGATCCGGTATGGTTTGCCATGCAAAAAGACCGTAACCATTCCACACATGTCTACGATGAAGAAAAAATTCTTTCGATTGTCGATCGGATATTGGATGTTTATATTCCGACTTTGGAAAAGCTGGCCACAATACTGGACGAAAAAATACGCGAGGCGGAAAATTTCTGACGGGAAAACGTTTGTTCCGCAAAATAAAAAAATGGTCTTTGCAAATGACGGAATTTGGGGTATAATAATTTTATAGGGAAGTTATGAAAAGAGAAAACCTTTCAGGATAAAAGAATGAAAAAACGGGTTTTGACGCCAATCATCGTCCTCTTTTTTTGTCTGGCAGGATTGGCGGATGGGGCGACTTATCGGACAAAAAATTTCGTGGTGACGACTTCGGATCCACTGTTGGCGCAACAAATGGCACAACGTGCGGAGTTCCTGCGGGAAGATTTGGCAAAATTCTGGTTGGGAAAGCCGTTGCCGAACTGGTTCCGGCGGTGCAAGATCAAAATTCGCATTGGGGAATATTCGCCGGGAGGGCAGACGTCGTTCATTTTCAACAACGGGGAAGTTTATGGCTGGGACATGGAAATTCAGGGGACTGCCCAGCGAGTGTACGATTCCGTGCTGCCACATGAAATCACGCACATGATTCTGGCGAGCTATTTCCGACGCCCCGTACCGCGTTGGGCAGATGAAGGGGCTGCCACTTTTACGGAAGCGGATCCCGAACGGAAAAAGTATCAGAACATGTTGCTGAAATTCCTCCGAACGCAAAAGGGAATCCCCCTGGATCAGCTTTTTCTCATGGAGGAGTACCCTGCCGACCCGTTGCCGTTGTATGCTCAGGGGTTTTCCATTGCCGAGTTTCTGATTCGCCAGCGCGGACCGCAATATTTCGTCTATTTTATCGAACGGAGCATGGAACCAGGGGCGTCACTGCGGAAGTTGGTTCTGGAGTGCTACGGTTACGAAAGTCTGCGGGAATTGCAGGGGGATTGGGTGGCCTGGGTGGCAGAAGGTTCGCCGTCATTTATCGGGAGCAACCTGATTGCGGATGCGGAAAATACCGTTCCGGTGAAAGAAGAAGTGACGTTGGTCAGCAACACGGAACCGGCGACGCCGGAGTCCTTTTCCGCCAGTACCACATTGGCGACGGCACAGGCCGAATCGACATACGCTCAGGGAGAAGCCCCGGTGGAATCGAAACGGGTACGTCCCCAGCCGAATTTGTTGATGTGGACTTCTTCGGACATGCGAAATCATTAAATCTTTACGAATAATCAAACATGGCAAAACGAAAAACAGGCGTGGCACCTCTGGAAGATGATGTTCCGGTGGTGGATTGGAAAAAGTTGAACGAAAAGGATCGACGAACGGTCTCCGCGTTGCGGGAATTGGCGGTGGACGTTGCGGACGCTGCGACAGAGAAGAAAGACCCGGTGATTCGGATTCCGTCCCGGTCGCTTTCCAATGTGATGTTCAACGAAAAAGCCCAGATTCTGGAGATGGGGGACAAGGCCACCTCCCGGACGCTCTTCAATCTCTCCCAGGCCAAGAGCTTCCTCCAGACGATGTTGGTGGCGGAAGGGGTCAATCGGCTGATTGCTCAGGGCAAGACGTTGAGTATCCGAGGAATGTACTACCAGTCGAAACATACGATCAAGGGGATTCAGGAAGAGACGTTCAACAGCCAGGACGAAAGTGACCCGATTATTGAGGATTTGGAGGTTGTTCTGGAGTCGCTGCGGGAAGAGCTGCACCTCTACGCCGAGCGGAAAGGGGAGATGGTGGGGAACATCGTCCTGACCGACCGGGGCGACCGAATCGACTGTTCGCGGATGGGTTCTGGCGGCTACGGCATTCCGTCGATTGTGGAGCCGGAGGTGATTGAGTTAGACCCGCAAAAATGCAAGGCGGATTACGTCCTCCATGTCGAAAAAGGAACGGTCTGGCAACGTTTCAACGAGGACAAATTCTGGAAGAAGCACAACTGTATTCTCACCCATGGCGGCGGCCAACCTCCCCGTGGCGTTCGGCGGTTGCTCTACCGGCTGAACAAGGAGTTGGGGTTGCCGATTTATTGTCTTCTGGATAACGATCCGTGGGGGTATTATATTTATAGTGTGATCAAACAAGGTTCCATCAATCTTGCGTTCGAGTCCAAACGAATGGCCGTTCCCGACGCCAAATTTATCGGACTTCGCTCGAAGGATTTTGAGGAGTGCAAACTTTCGCCCAGTGTACGGATTGCCTTGAACGACAATGACCGCAAACGCGCCCGGCAAATTGCGGAGTATCCGTGGTTCGTGAACAAGAAGAAGTGGCAGAAAGAGATTGCCCTGATGCTGAAAAATGGCTTCAAGCTGGAGGTGGAGTCGCTCATCAGCAAGGGAATCAGCTACGTGACAGAAGTCTACGCTCCCCAACGCATCGCGGCACGGGATTGGCTGGATTGAAACGTTTTGTCGAGTGGATACCTGGCGACGGGGAAAATTTTTCAAAAAAATGAAATTTTTTTTGTTTCCTACTTGACTTTTGGGGGAACTTGGTTTACACTGGGGGAAAGTTCGGAAGAGACTGCCGTGTTTAGAAAGGGCGTATTCTCGTGTGAGGTTTCGTCGGGCAGGTAGAGTTTTCTGTCAGGTTTTGTGTTTATTAAGGGAGATGTCGTCATGAGAAAACGTTTCATTTTATCCCCCCCCCCCAGTTTGCCATGGGGTCGGTTGCGATAATCCTCGTCGCGGGATTGTTGTGGAGTAGTTTCTTCGGTTTTTGTCAAATTGTCTCGGCACAACTGCCAACGAATGAGGGGAATTTTCTCAATACCCTTTCGCCTAATGTGCATTTGGACGCGTCGAACTCCTCTTCCATCGAAAAGGATGAAAGTACGGGAAATGTCTCCAAGTGGAAAGATACGTCGGGGAAGAATTACGTCTATTCGCAATCAACACCAGGCAACCAACCTTCTATGGGAACCATCGAGATTGGAGAAAACAATTTTCCGGCGTTGATTTTTTCCACCGATAGCAGTGCTACGCGCGGCGGAGATTATCTCACCTCCAGCGCTTCCCTCATCAACTACCAAACGATCTTTATTGTGGCAGATGTCGAGTCTGCCGCCTGGAACCGTGGAATCTTTGGGCATAGTGGCGGTGATGTGGGAATTCGGATAGCTTATGAGAATCTGGGCGGTGGGAACTATGGGGATCCTTATTGGACGATGGCGGGCTGGACTACTAGCGGCACAATGACGTTCAATGGCTCCGCGCATCCAGACGCTGGTACAACTCAGGATATTTTTGCCCCCCATCTTCTTATGGGGGGCACCCAAAGCCCCCAACAAATTACGGCAACTCTGGGAAGCTACTTTGAATGGCCGTATGGTTCCGAAGCCCCACGTCCTTACGACGGAAAAATCGCGGAAGTTTTGACGTTTTCGGGTACATTGACATCCGTGGAAACCAAGTTGGTCAACACGTATTTTTACGCCAAGTATGGCTTGGATATTGCAGAGGGTAATCGTTTTGGAATAACGTTTTCGCCGACGTATCAGAAGGATTTCTTTGCGGTCATGAATGATGACTATGTGCGAAATTCCTACGGTACCGGTGGTTTTGGCGTGGGAGTTTCAGGCGGCGGGACGCTGGCCGATGGAACCGCTCTTTTTGTTACTTCCAATCACAACTCGGAAGTCCAGTTGGTCGAAAGTGTCACCACCACCGGAGAGACAATTTTTGCGTGGGACAAGGAATGGCTCCTTCAGAACCTTTCCACGGAAGCCGCGCAAGCCTCGATGATTGATCTGGCATTTAACTTTGAAGATGCCCTCTTTTTGTCTGCGGAAGAAGGGTCGGAGTGGGCGTTGCTTTTCCGGGATGATACTTCCGAGGCGTATCAACGATTAAGTAATTTCGTCGCCTGGGAGGGTGAGGGTAGTGACATTCTCTTTTCCCTGCAGCTTTCCGATCTGCAAACCGGGCTTTACACGATCGGATGGAACCAGGGCAACTCCGTCCCTGAACCGACGACGTGGGGTATGCTGCTGGCGGGGTTGGCATGTTTCTGGGTGATGAAGCGGAAGGTCGCAAAAAAGTAAGCCCACTCGAAAGGAGCCAGAAATGCGTCGAAACGGTTTTACGCTGGTAGAACTGCTGGTGGTCATTGCGATCATCGGAATGCTCGTTGGGCTGCTACTCCCAGCCGTTCAGCAGGCACGGGAAGCTGCCCGGCAAATGCAGTGTAATAACAACTTACGGCAAATGGGAGTGGCGACGTTGAATCTCGAAACGTCCCACCGCTCTTTTCCTTCGGCAGGCTGGAGCCAGGCATGGGAGGGAGACCCGGATATGGGATTTGGTAAAAACCAACCTGGTTCCTGGGCCTATTCCCTCCTTCCCTTCCTCGAACAGCAGGCTCTTTGGGGGATGGGAGCGGATGGCGACCAGACGGTCAACAACACCCTTATGGAAGCCAATGTCGAACGGGCAAAAATTGTAGTGTCCCTTTACAACTGTCCCTCCAGACGTGCCGCCATCCTTTACGATGCGTATGTTCACGGATACAACTGCAATGGACTTTCGCAGTCGGGAAAACTCGATTATTGCGGAAATGGTGCGGAACTATTCTACAATACCGGATTGGAGATAACCGATTATGCAGAACTGATAGCCAAAACGTTCACGGGAGGAGATACGGGCATTCTTTTTTTCAAAAGTCAGGTGAAAATAGCGGAGATTTACGATGGAACATCCAATACCTACCTCGTCGCGGAAAAATCAATGAACAGCGACGCGTACACGACCGGTACCGGAATAGGGGACGACCATACCGCATGGACGGGAATTGATGACGACAGCGTCCGAAAGACGAGCTTCGTTCCCCTTCAGGATCGGACGGGTTACGATGGTGGCCAGTTCGGCAGTCTCCACTCGGGAGCTTTCGGAGTGGTGATGTGCGACGGTTCGGTACACCGCGTTTCGTACAGCGTGGATGCCCAGACGCATGCGTACCTGGGGCAACGCGGAGATCAGAATGTGGCGATGATTCCGCAGTAAGAGATTGTTTATACGGGTACTACTTGAAATTTCCGGTTTTCCCCCAAGCCCCTCCCAGAGGTAGGGGCTTGGGGGTACTTGCTCGCAGAAAATTTGATCGCACCCCCTTCCCTTTTTTCTGAATCGCACGGCTTGTCAAAAGGATTCTCTCCGATTATAATGGTGTATGGTCTTTGTTTCCCTCCCTTGTATCGAAAGGAATCCCCCCATGAAAAAAAGTGGTTTGTTTTTTGGCATTTTCCTCTGCCTCACGTCGTGGACGTTGGGGATGGAGCCGTCCCAGGTCGTTTCGGTTTGTCGAACGCTGGATAAGGAAAAGGTTCGCGGTGAGAAGCCTGATTTTTCGACAGGGCAATTTACGATCGCCATGCGGTTCATGCCGATAGAAGCGGGGGTGGATAAGACGGGGAATGGGGGAATGCTGTTTGCTGTGGGAAGTGGCTGGTTCGACGGGATTCGGGCTTTCTACCATTTTCAGGATGGGCGAATTTCGTTCCAGATCGGGCGAGCCAAAGAGAAGTCGGCCGTTTCGGTGACGAGTGAAAAAGGAACGTTGGCAAGTGTCTGGCATGACCTGGTTTGTGTGTACGACGGGACGAAGCTGGAACTGTATATCGACGGGGAAAAGGAGGGGGAAAAGGCGTTTGACGGCGGCATTTCCCCCTGTGGCGATACGCTGAACGTCGGATTTGGCGGCTACGGCATTGGCTCTTTGAAAATGGCTGTCGAGGATTTGGTGTTTTATACCCAGGCGTGGACGGCCGCCGATGCTCAAACACGTTTTGCGCAAATGCCTGCGGAAGAACGAGAGAAAATCAGGCTTTTGCGGGCATTCACTTCCTTGCCGAACGTCGTCAACCCGGACATTCCCGCGGAAGATTTGGAAGCGATTCTGGCAATGGAGTACCTGTCGGAAGTCGTGCGGGCAAAAGTGGAGGAAACGCTCTGGCAAAAATGGATTTTTGAGGAAGAATACGCGAAAGCCGCACCCTTATTATTAAAACAGGCGGAAATCTGGCTGAAAAAAACGCCGACCAAACCCGCCACGGAAGAGGAAGAGAATCAGCGGTTGGGCGATTTGCTGGAGATTTTGCGCGGCCTGGACATTTTGATACTGCGTTTGCCCGATTCGCGACCGTTGGAAAAACTGAGCGGCCAGCTTCGTCACCGTTACGAGACGGAGTTCCAGATGTTGGACAAAATCGAACGGCTCGATGTTCGGATGCACGAACGGGTTGAGGGGGTGGTGGAACAGGCACAGGACGCGTTTCAGTCGCTCCGCAAAGAGGCGGATAACCCGCAGGCGGTGAAGATTTACCTGGCTCCCAATGGTTGCGATGAAAACGATGGTTCGGCACAACGGCCGTTGCAGTCGCTGGCCGTGGCGATGGAAAAAGCGGTGGCGTGGCAAGCGAAAAACCGGTCGGTGATTGTGGAAGTGGCCGATGGGGAATATTTTTGCCGCCAGCCGTCGGTTTTGTCCTCTTCCCCGGAGAGCCAAAACGGAGCGACCATTTGGGTACGCGCGGCGGAAGGTGCGAAACCGCGATTTACATTTGGCGTTACGCTACGGCATTTCACCTCCGTGACCGACGAATCGGTTCGGCAACGTTTTCGCCCGGAAGTTCGTGACGCGATTCGTGTGTGCGATTTGAAACGGGAGGGGATTCACGATTTTGGCACGATGGCGGAGCGGGGATATGGAGCGAACAATGCTCGGCAACCCTGGACAGATGTTTATGTGGCGGGAAAACCGCTTACGCTGGCACGCTATCCCAATGCGGGCGAGGCGGAATTGGCGATTGGCGAAGTGATTCCCGGGCCGAAAGCCTCGGAGGATTCCCAAAAGACCGACTCCGGTACGTTTCACTACGATTCCGACCGTCCGCAAACGTGGCAAATTTCGGAAAATCCTGCCGAAAACGACGTTTACGCCTACGGAATCTGGGAGTGGGAATGGGCTTCCAAAACGGTGCAGGTGAAAGGAATCGACCCGCAAAAGAAACTCCTGACGGTGAATTATCCCAACGTTCGCAATCGGTTTACGTTCCATTTCCTGAACGTTCTGGAGGAGTTGGATACGCCGGGAGAATTTTATCTGGATCGCCAGAATGGCTTGCTCTATCTCCTTCCACCCAAAGGGGTTACGGAAGAAATGCTGGGACGCGAAGCGCGGGTGGAATTCCCCGTTTCACCGCACGGTTTTGCGTCGTGGAAAGGGTTGAAAAAGGTGTGGCTCGACGGATTGACGTTTGCCTGCACACGTGCCACCGCCTGGGAACTTCAGGATTGTGAAAAGGTCTACCTCACGAACTGTACGCTGGAACAGATCGGCATTTCCGGGGTGACGATTCAGGGTGGCAAGTGCTGCGGTGTGCTGCATTCCCACATTCGGAGTGTCGGTTCCTGCGGTGTGCGGATTCGGGGTGGCAATCGGGAGACGCTTCAGCCTTGCTGCCACGCGGTTCACAACTGCCAGATTCACGATTTCAGCCGTATCGACCGGGCGTATGCTCCCGCGGTTCACGCGTTGGGCGTGGGAATCCTCATCACGAACAATCTGATGTACGATTCGCCACACCATGCCATGCGAACGGAGGGGAACGATCTGCTCATAGCCCGGAACGAAGTCCACAGCGTTGTGTACGATTTCAGCGACCAGAGCGGCATCGACATTTACTGCGACCCGTCTTACCGTGGCATTGTGATCGACCAGAATTTCTGGCACCACATCGGCTCCAAACTGGCATTGTGCGGGCAGGCAGGGATTCGGCTGGACGACTCCATTTCCGGCGTTGTCATGAAGAAAAACATCTTTTATCGCTCCTCCGGCGGCATTTTCGGTGGCATCCAAATCCATGGCGGAAAAGATAACCTGGTGCGGGAAAATCTCTTTCTGGAGTGTACACTGGCGTTGAGCTTTTCGCCCTGGAGGAATCAGCGTTATCTGGAATTCACCCACGAGCGTTTCTCCCAAAATATCCAGCGTTATCGAAAAATGGGGATTTATCCCTTTCTCGACGAGGAGATTGACCAACACCTGAATCGGAACTACATTTTTGGCAACGAGGCGATCAATTGCGAAAAATTCCTCCGTGGCACACAGCCGCAAAACCTTTATTGTGGCAACCTTTTCCGCACGATTTCCTGCGAACCTGTCAAAAACGTCCACGGTTTGGCCACACCGCAGGAACTCCGACGTTGGATTCCGCAGGTTTCCGGGCGAAATATGGAGCGAATCGGCATTCAGCCCTGCCCGCTCTTCCCACAGGGGCAACGAGGAATCGTCCATGAAATTTCGCCTCATTACTATCAGGCGACGGCAGAAAAACAATGAATAGAACGGTCACGCGGTGGAAAAAAAAACACTTACATCTATTCCAGGAATAGAACCCCAGAATACTCAGAAAGGTACCCATGCAACGAATCGACAATCGTTTGGAGGACGAACTACGCCCTATCACCATTCAGAAACAATTTACGGATAAAACGCCCGGCAGCGTCCTGATTTCCGCCGGTGGTACGATGGTTTTGTGTACTGCCAGCCTTTCGGACAAACTTCCACCCTGGATGGACCCGGAAGATGGACGCGGCTGGATTACTGCCGAGTACAATATGTTACCGGGAAGCACTTCCCCACGTAAAAAACGGGAGCGGGACGGGAAAGTGGATGGTCGTACTTCCGAAATCCAACGGCTGATCGGGCGAAGCCTGAGGGCGGTGGTCGATTTGGAAAGATTGGGGCCAAGAATGTTGACCGTCGATTGCGACGTTCTTCAGGCAGACGGCGGTACACGAACGCTCTCCATTACCGGAGCAATGATTGCGATGCTGGATGCCCTCCACTCCATCCCTGAATTTGCCGGCCTCACGCCAGGTGAGGAACGTTTTCCTCTGAAAGACTACGTTGCAGCCGTCAGTGTTGGTCTCCTCGAAAAAACGCCTCTGCTCGACCTTTGTTATCAGGAAGATTTTGCTGCCGATGTGGATATGAATGTTGTCATGACCGGCAGCGGAAAGTTTGTGGAAATCCAGGGTACCGGTGAAGAAGCAACGTTTGACGAAACCGAATTGGTTCAACTTCTTCAATTGGCAAAAAAAGGAATCCGCGAACTGATCGAACTCCAGGCAGATACGCCCCATAAAGTTTCCTAATCCAGAAAATCCGTGATGTGTAGTTTAAACGAATTGTCATCCTATACACTACCGAACAAAAAAGCCTCTCCCGATTCCAGGTGAGGCTTTTCATGGATTTTAACGAAAAATACGGCATCAGCCAAGTTTCGCCAGCTTTTCGATGAGGTTGACGGTACGGTTACTGTAACCCCATTCGTTGTCGTACCAGGAGAGAACTTTCAACATGGTGTCTTTCATGACAGTCGTCCAGTCGGCAGCAAAAATACTACTGTGGGAGTCGCCAATGATGTCGGACAACACGATCGGATCCTCGGTGTAGTCGAGAATTCCGTTGAGCGAACCAGCCGCCGCTTCTTTGACGGCAGCGTTGACAGCGTCTTTCGTGACGGGTTTCTCGGTTTCGACGGTCAGGTCAACAATACTTCCCGTGCCAGTCGGAACGCGAAGCGAATAACCGGTCAGTTTGCCGTCCAGTTCGGGGAGAACCTTGCCAACAGCCGCCGCCGCACCCGTGGTGGTGGGGATGATATTTAGAGCCGCCGCACGACCGCGATAGAGGTTTTTGTAAGGAATGTCCAGAACGACCTGGTCGTTGGTATAACTGTGAACGGTGGTCATCAAACCACGGACAATTCCGAATTTCTCATGGATGACTTTGGCCAGAGGTGCCAGACAGTTGGTGGTGCAACTGGCATTGGAGACCAGTTTGTTTTCCGCGGTCAGAATGTTGTCATTCACACCCATCACGACCAGAACAGCACTCCCTTTCGTCGGAGCACTGATGACGACTTTCTTGGCTCCCGCATCCAGGTGACTGTCATAACCGGCAGCCGTATCGGTCTTGGCGGAGGTGAAACGCCCCGTCGATTCCAGAACAACATCGACTCCTTCTTTTCCCCACGGCAATTTGGCCGGGTCACGTTCGGCAAGAATGTCGATCCGTTTGCCATTGACGATCAGAGCACTTTCATCATAATCGACCGTCCCCTGAAAACGACGGTGAATGCTGTCATATTTCAGAAGCATCGCAAGCGTTTTCGTATCCGTCAAGTCGTTGATAGCGACGACGTCAAATTTCTCCGGCTGCGCTGCCATAATACGAAACACAAGACGACCAATACGACCGAAACCGTTAATACCAACACGAATTGCCACTGCGATGTCTCCTTCCAAATAAGAAACTGTTCCTCGAACAATCATCGTCAGAGAAATCCCTATAGATTCCCCAGAACAATGATTCCAAAATTCCTCTCCATTATACACTACATTGAAAATCCCACAAGGACGGGGAGAGGAAAATAATTATATCCTGGTTAAGGCGGGAAGGCGTTGCCAATAATCTATCCCTTAAAAATGTACATCCGGTCTATTTTGTCGGTCAAAGTTTGAGAACATCCATTCCCCTCAGGATTTTAAATGTGAACAAAATTCCTCCAAAGTGGTACACGTAACACTTAACGTCAGCAAATCCCCCCAATTTTTTTCCTGAGAATCTATCTTCTCAAGCACATCCCCCGGTACTTCTCCAAAACGTGTTTGTAAAATCGTTAAAAGACTTTTTCTTTGCCCCTCTTGAATTCCCTCTTTTTTCCCTTTTTGAACACCTTCCTGGAGACCTTCCTGTCGTCCTTTTTCCATTCCGTTTTCCATTCCACGCTCTTCCGCCTCACCGAGGAGGGTACGTTTGAGGAGTT